>NZ_BMJB01000001.1:321195-642390 GCF_014642855.1 Edaphobacter acidisoli
TCGTCGGTGCCGGTCAGGAAGAAGGTGTCGTCTCCGAGCAGGCGGTGACGACGCGCGATGACGTCGGCGGCGATGGTCGTGTAGGCGTGGCCGATGTGCGGGCGCGCGTTCACGTAGTAGATCGGAGTAGTGAGGTAAAACTTTTGCTTTGGCTCGGACATGGAGTGGCTTAGAGCAAGTTTAGCAGGGTAGCCGCGCGCTATCGCCAGTGATAGACGACAAGACCGCCAGCCACGATCAATGCTCCGCCAACCAGTACGCTGATACTCGGAACTACGCGGAAGAAGAGGAAGTTGACGATCTGGAAGACAACAAACAGCGTCGCAACATACAGTCCAGTAACGGTGGCGAACTCAACAGGAGCGAGGTTGAGCCAGGTGCCGTAGAGGGTGAGCAGGATCCCTCCAACGAGGAAAAGACCGACGCGAACCGGCGTGGATGAGTGATGCAGAGCCACCCGGACTACAGCATCTCCTACTGCCTCAAATATGGTCGCGGCAAGTACAAAGAGAAAGATTTTCATCTCCTCTCATGCTCTCAAGGGGTGCGCGAGCGCGCAATAAAAATCGGCCAGTCGCCCGTCAGTCGCGGCTCGACACGCATGTCGTTTGTCGACGGGTGAAATTCAGTCGGCGTGGGTATCGTCGACATGCGCAGGCGCTGGTGTCAGGTCGACCTCTGCTGCCTGGGCGATGCGGGCGAGGTTCAGGTGCTTCTCCATCGCCGTGCGGGCCTGCGTGGGATTGTGCGAGCGGATGGCACGGTAGACCTCGCGGTGCATCTCGGCCGACTCTTTCAGGTCCTGCGCATTCATCACCGTCTTCGAGCGGTACTCGTAGAGGTTGGCGGTGATGGTCTCCATGAGCGCGCCGAGGATGGGATTGCCGGAGGCGCGGGCGACGGTGCGGTGGAAGCGCACATCGTGGATGAGGTACTGGTGCGGGTTGTCGAGCGTGGCGTACATCTCGGCGACCTCTTCGGCCAGCTCGGCGATGTGCTCGCCGCTCGCGCGCTCGGCTGCTAGAGCAGCGACGTTGGACTCGATAACAAGACGCGCTTCAAACATCTGCCAGGGCATGAAGCCATGAAGCACGCCGAGGACGGAGAGCGAGCTGGAGTCGAGCGCAGGCGGTCCACTCGAAACGAATGTCCCGGCGCCGTGGCGGCTTTTGAGCACGCCCATCGCAGAGAGAAAGCCGATGCCCGCGCGCAGGCTGGAGCGGCTGATTTTGAGCTGGCGGGCGAGGTCGCGCTCTGGCGGCAGACGGTCGCCTGGCTTTACCTCGCCGCTTGCGATGAGGCCGCGGACATGTTCGACGACCTGCATGGTGAGCTGGCTGTGAGCTGCCGAGTCGTCGTGAATCTCTTTAAGGGGCTCTTTGGCGTCTTTCTTCACGTGGAACAAAACTCCTTGCGCCGGTGTGGAAGAAGGGTAACACGGAGAAACGGCAATCGATAAGCGGCAGCAAGCGCCTCGCGGATTTGAGAGGCGCAAGACAAGCAACGCGGCTGCAGGCACGAGCTTCCTTACAGCCGCTAAACCGATTAGGCCGTCTGTTCTTCCGTTCGCGGCAGGCCGAGTCGTGGGACGAGCCATTGGAAGATGACGAGCGAGACGACGTAGGCAAATCCCGCAAGCGTGAAGATGACGAGCGGATGCAGCGAGAACAGCTCCGAGACAAGCCAGGTGAAGAAGGCTCCGCCCGCCGCGCCTGCTGCTCCGCCCAGGCCGACAACCGTGCTGACGCTGGTGGATGGGAACATGTCCGTCGGCGTGGCGAAGATGTTCGCCGACCAGCCCTGATGCGCCGCAGTGGCAAGACAGAAGAGTCCGATCGCAGGCCACGGGTTGCTGTGGAAGATCTCGTGCATATGCGGGACGAGCATGATGGGCAGCACGCAGAGGGAGGTGACGAGTAGCGCGAACTTGCGGCCCGCGTTGACCGATGCGCCGTGCTTCATACGGAAGCCGGAGAGCCATCCGCCGGCGACGGAGCCGATGGTGGCGGCGGTGTAGATGATGATGAGCGGATACTTGGCATGATTGAGATCCAGGCCGTATTTGTCGTGGAGAAACTTGGGAAGATAGAAGAGATAGAACCACCAGATGGGGTCGGTGAAGGCCTTGGCGATACAAAAAGCCCAGAAGCCGCGATGGCGCGCGAGCGTGCCGTAGAGTGGCTTGTCTTTCGTGACGGGTGCAAGCGCTGCCTGCGTCATCGTCAAGCCGCGGCGCAGCTTGTTGTACGGGAAGATGAGCCAGATGATGCACCAGATCAGGCCCATGGAGCCGGTGCAGATAAAGGCGGCGTGCCATCCAAAGGCCGTGGTGACGGCAGCGATCAGGATAGGCGCGATGAAGAACGAGGCATTGGTTCCGGAGTTGAAGAGGCCGTTGGCAAGAGCGCGCTCGTCGGAGGGGAACCACTCGGTGACAGCCTTGATGGCGGCGGGGAAGTTGCCGGACTCGCCGAGACCGAGGAAGATGCGTGCGATGCAGAAGCCGATGACGCTGGAGACCAGAGAGTGGCTGATAGAGGCGCATCCCCAGATAAGGATGGCGAGCACGTAGCCGGTTTTGGTGCCGAGCTTGTCGATAACGCGCCCGGCGAAGAGGAAGCCGACTCCGTAGGCGATCTGGAAGCAGATCACGATGCGGCCGTAGTTGAGGTCGTACGCGTGCTGGTGGGCGGAGTCGAGGCCCGGAATCCAGCCCATGAAGGGCAGATGCAGCAGCGGTTCGATCAGCGAGAGGACCGAACGGTCCATGTAGTTGATGGTTGTCGCGAGGAAGAGAAGAAAACAGACGAACCATCGAATATTGGACTTGTCGGGGGCCGTGGCGGTAAAGCCCTGGTCAGACAGACTGGCGGTGTTGGAAGGCATTAAGTTGTAACTCCGACGACAAAGGTTGGTCTGACCATATTCAGTGCTGGCTTTTTAGGGCTGAAAGTTTGAGGAAACGTGCTGTGGATGAGGATAGCTGCTTTCAACATAGATGTGTCAAGCGAATGCGACAGACGGGCAGTTCTGTTGCGGCGTGCCGGATGAGGTATCTTGGGCAAAAGTGGTCCTACGAAATCGTTTCAAGGGGGAAGAGATGAGGTTAGAGGTTGCCGGGCTAGCGTTTCTGGTTGTGTGCGGTGTTGCTGGTGCACAGATGAAGACGATCACGGTGGGAGCGAAGGGCGCGGACTTCACGACGATCCAGGCTGCAGTTGACGCTGCTCCGGCAACTGGCGCGGTGATACGAATTGAGCCTGGGGTGTATCGCGAGGTGGTGCATGTGGACCAATCACACATCCAGTTCCGCGGGCAGACGGATGATCCGTCGAAGGTCGAGCTGGTTTATGGCAACAGCGCGGCTTCAACTTGTGGAACCTCATGCTCTGCGACGCTCTTTGTTACAGGGACAGACTTTATTGCGACTGACATGACGATTGCCAACGACTACAGCAAGACGAGCGATGTACCTTCGCAGGCCGTGGCGCTTTCGGTGCGAGGCGACCGTGCCGTGTTTCGTCATGTGCGACTGCTGGGCGCACAGGACACTCTCTACGCGGCGAGCGGTCACTGCATGAACGGAGCGGTGAACTGCACGATCTCGCGGCAGTACTATGCGGACTGCTATATCGAAGGGCACGTGGATTTCATCTTCGGCGATGCGAAGGCGGTCTTCGACCACTGCGAGATTCACAGCATCCCACACATTGCCGGAGGTTATCTGACGGCGCAGAGCAACACGCGACCGGGGCAGGATTCCGGGTATGTCTTCAACCATTGCAAACTGACGGCGGACGAGGGCGCGGGGAATGTGTACCTGGGCCGTCCGTGGCGTGACTATGCGACGGTGGTCTACCTGAATACGTGGATGGGCAAACAGATTATGCCGGCAGGCTGGTCGGATTGGAAGAGCGCGCCTGCGCCACGTCTGCCGATGACTACTTATGCAGAGTTCAACTCAACCGGGCCAGGAGCGGATGCGAAGGATCGGGAGCCTTATGCGAAGCAGCTCACCGCTGCCGAAGCGGCGAAGTACGAAACGAAGGCGTACATGGCGGGTAACGATGGCTGGAATCCCGAGGCAGTGAAGTAGAGCGCGGTATCATCGCACAAGTGAGCGACTCGATACAGCCAATGATGGAGCGGTTGCGCGCAGGCGATGTGCGTGTGCTGGCGCGTGCGGTGTCGGTGGTCGAGGACCGGCTGCCTGAGGCGGCGGAGCTGCTTGCTGCGTGCCGCCAATCTGCGGTGCGAGCACTGAGGATTGGCGTAACTGGGCCTCCGGGAGCAGGGAAGAGCACGCTGGTAGACCAGTTGGCTCGACTTCTACGTGCGGAGGGGAAGACGGTTGCGGTGCTGGCGGTTGATCCGTCGAGCCCTTTTACTGGTGGCGCTCTGCTGGGCGACCGCATTCGGATGCAGGGGTTCGCGGACGATGATGGCGTGTTTATTCGCAGCATGGCTTCGCGTGGTGCGATGGGCGGGATTGCCCGCGCGGCTGCCGATGTTTGCACGGTGATGGAGGCTGCGGGGCGCGAGACGGTTCTGATTGAGACTGTCGGGGTTGGACAGGATGAGGTGGATGTTGTTGGGCTCGCGGATGTGGCTGTTGTCGTGCTGGCTCCTGGGATGGGCGACGATGTGCAGAGCTTGAAGGCCGGGTTGATGGAAGTGGCGGATGTCTTTGCTGTGAACAAGGCTGATCGTGGTGGTGCGGAGGCTGTCGAGGCGGAGATTACATCAATGCAGGCGCTGGCCAGTGAGCATGGTGCGTGGGTGCCACCAGTTGTGCGAACGGTAGCTACTACAGGCGATGGCGTTTCAGCGTTGCTCTCGGCAGCGCGTCATTGTGCGGCACAGAAGAGTGCGCGGCGTGAAAGGATTCGAGCGAGTGTGAAGCTCGACCAGCTAAGGCTCGATCACATGGGCGTGGCCGTGCGAAGTATTGCTGCAGCGCGCGGATTTTATGAAGCGCTGGGGCTTTCCGTCACGCATGAGGAGACGGTAGAGCATGAGAAGGTAAAAACAGCGATGCTCCCACTGGGAGACACGCGGATTGAGCTGCTGGAGGCGACCGAGGCGGATTCTGTGATTGGGCGTTTCATTGAGAAGCGTGGTGAGGGGTTGCATCACATTGCTGTGTATGTGCCGGGAGTGGATGCGGCGTTTGAGCGCATGAAGGCTCAGGGCGTGCGGCTGGCCAGTAATGCGGTTCGTGTGGGTGCGGGCGGGCATCGCTACTTTTTCGTGCATCCTTCGAGCACGGGCGGTGTTCTGCTGGAGATTGTTGGCGAGGATAAGGCTTAATGCGGTTTTTGCTGATCCATACTTCGGGCGCGGAGGGCAGCGTGGCGCTTGCGTCAGACTCAGGTGTGCTTGCGTCTGCGCCGTTGCCAGGACGAAGTGCGTCGGAGCGGCTGCTGCCTGCTGTGCGGCGGTTGATGGAGTCTGCTGGATGGAGACTGCCCGACCTGACGGCGGTCGTAGTGGTCAATGGGCCGGGCTCCTTTACGGGAGTACGCGTGGGTTTGAGCGCGGCCAAGGGATTGTGTGAAGCTGGCGGAGTGCCAATGATTGCTGTTTCACGGTTGGCTTTGGTGGCAGCCGCGATCGATGACGTCGTGGTTCATGCTGTGCTCGACGCTGGGCGTGGGGAGTTTTACTGCGGTGAGTACGCCGGTCGGCGAATGGTGCGCGAGGCCTTGCTGCATGGGGATGAAGTGCGCGCAGTTGTGGGGAATGGAACGGTAGTGGTATGCGAGCCGAAGGTTGCTGAGGCTTTTAGGGATTTGAATCCGCAGATGGTGTGCGAGCCTTCGGCTGAAGCGGCGCTGCCGTTTGCGCTCGAGCGAGCTCGAACGGGGACTTTCGACGATGTTGCATTGAAAGATGCGAACTATCTACGTCGAACCGATCTAGAGATACAGGCCAGGCTGAGGACCGCGCAGTGAAGTTGCCCGAGTTGCGTGTTCGGGCAGCGGCCGTAGGCGACATCGCAGCCGTAGTCGAGCTGGAGCGTGGCATTGCTGAAGCACCGCACTGGAACGAAGCTGACTATGGTGCGATTTTGTGCGGAAGTGGTGTGCGTCGTTGTCTGCTTTTAGCAGACGTTGGCGGCGAACTTGCCGGATTTGCGGTGGGCAAAGTTGTCGTGGCTGGTTCGGAAGCTTTGGCTGAGCTTGAGAGCGTGGCCGTTCGCAGCGACATGCGGAGGAAAGGCGTGGGATCTGCATTGTGCGAAGCTGTGGCAGCATGGTGCCTGGCGCAAGGTGCGGCGGAGTTGGAGTTGGAGGTACGCTCTTGCAGCATAGACGCGCTTCGGTTGTATGAGCGGCTTGGCTTTGAATCCGTCGGGACTCGCCGCGCGTATTACCGCGATCCGGACGACGATGCAGTTTTGATGAGATTGAAGCTGATTTAACCCCGGTTTTCCACCTTGCCAGCTCTCGCCGGGCTGTAGTAGCGTTTTGCCATCGTTAAGAACGCCGTTCAACAATGGAGGTGCGCTTGATGCAGACCGCCAGGTTTACGGAGCTTCCACAGGCCTCGTCGCTTCCCTCGATCCATCAACTCATGCAGGAACACAGCCTGTACGACCGCAGGCTGGAGACACTGCGCGCCAAGGTTTACCTGACCGAAGCGGAGAAGATGGAAGAGGTTAGGCTTAAAAAGATGAAGCTGCATCTGAAAGATGAGATGGAACGGCTGAGGCGTCTCGGTGCGCCGTCGCCCGAAAACTGATTCCGGCGGTGCTTGATTGTGGCACGGGCGGCGCATCGCCTGAGGTGAGGGTGTGCCCTCTTCGGCGAGCTGCAGTCTGACAGGGGTTTGAGGCTTTATAATCGTGTACTTATGGTGAAAGATGGATTCTTTTACGCCTTAGGACTTGGGGCGGTTGCGGCGGTGCTGTGGTATCTGCACATGCCTGTGTTTCTGGTGGCGTTGCCCATTCTGCTGGCAGCGTTTTTTCTCTGGTTCTTCCGCGACCCGGAGCGGGTAATTCCGCAGGGCCCCGGGCAGATTGTCTCCCCCGGAGACGGGTTGGTGACAGAGGCTGAGTGGATCGAAACGACAGGCGGCAGCAGGCTTCGGATCAGCATCTTTCTGAATGTCTTCGATGTTCATGTCAACCGTGCTCCTGCAGGTGGCGTGGTGAAGGTGTGCGAGTTTCGCAAGGGTGAGTTCATGAATGCGATGAAGCCGCAGTCGGTGCTGAATAACGAGCAGACGCTGATTACCATCGACGCCGGCGGCTATGAGGTCAGCTTCAAGCAAATCGCCGGACTGCTGGCGCGGCGGATCGTCTGTAACCTGAAGGTCGGTGATCGGGTGGAACGCGGGCAGCGCGTGGGGCTTATCAAGTTTGGCTCGCGCGTCGATGTGTTGCTTCCAGCAGAGGCCGAGCTGAAGGTGAAGACGGGCTCTCGCGTGCGCGGAGGCGCCTCGGTACTGGCTGTGGTTCCTGAGCAGAGCAATCTGACCGGAGTGGCCTGATGGACGAACACGCGCTGGAAGAGTTGGACGAGATGGGCGCCGACCCAGACACTCGGCGGAGACAGCCAAGCCGTGGCATGTTTCTGCTGCCATCTCTGTTTACGGCGGGCAACATGGCTGCTGGATTTTATGCCATCACGCAGAGCGTGCAGGGGTCCCTGTTCGACACCTCGTACTTTGACCGTGCCGCGCTGGCAATTGGAATTGCGGTGCTGTTCGATGGTGTAGATGGTATTGTTGCGCGCGCGACGAATACGACCAGCGCGTTCGGCCGCGAACTGGATTCGTTGGCCGATGTCATTACATTTGGTGTTGCGCCCAGCCTGCTTGCATATATCTGGGGTTTTCGGATGATCCCGGCGTTATCGAATCCGGACTTGCGCGGCCAGATCGTGCATCTTGGCGTGTTCATCTGTTTCATCTTTTTGATCTGCGGAGCAAGTCGGCTCGCACGATTCAACATCAGCATCAACCCGCAGCCGAGGAACCCTGGCCGTCCGGGCAAGAAGTATTTTGTTGGGATGCCGATTCCAGCTGGTGCTGGCGTGATCGCCTCTGTTATTCACTTTCAAAAAGGTTCACCGATCGACAATCCATGGATTGCACTGGTTTGGGTGGCTCTGATCGGTTTCACTAGTTTCCTGATGGTGAGCAATTGGCGTTTCTGGAGCGCGAAAGAGATGACATCGGGCAAGCGCAGACCGTTCCAATTAGTTGCTGTGATTGCGGTATTCGGTGCGCTGATTGTTCTGTATCACCGCTACATGCTCATCATTCTGGCGATGGTGTATCTGGTCTCCGGTGTTCTGGCACGGCTGGCATATTCGTGGGGCAGGCGTCGCAGGCACGCATAGCGGTTGGATGGCGTTGTACCGCGTGGTTGGCGCGGCGAAGAGAGTCGGTGAGACATGGCGAATGAGACGTATCGGATTGGAATTGTAGGAGCAGCATCGCTGGTAGGTAAAGAATTGAGCGACGCCTTGGGCGAGTCGCTGCTTGCAACATCAGACGTCGTGCTGCTCGATGATGAAGAATCTGAAGGCCAGATGACAGCATCGGGTGATGAGGTCGCGTTCATCCAGCGGTTGGGGCCGTCATCGTTTGAGCGTTTGGATTTTGTCTTCTTTGCATCTGACTCCAGCGTGACTAAGAGGCATTGGGAAAAGGCGCGGCAGGCAGGCGCAACTATCCTTGACCTGACGTATGCGTTGGAAGGCAAAAAAGGTGTTTTGGTCCGTTCGCCTTGGGTGGCCGAAGTGCTTGAAGCGCTAGAAGCAGGCAAGCCGCACAAGGGCAAAGAGCCTGATTTGAACACCCATGCGGTTGTCGTAGCGCATCCTGCTGCGATGATGATTGCTCTGGCTGCAGCGAGACTACGCGCGCAACTGCCACTAGTGGCGGTTGCGGCAACGGTGATGGAGCCAGCTTCGCAGCATGGACGTGCTGCGATGGACGAGCTTCATCAACAAACGGTGAACCTGCTCTCGTTCCAGGGCTTGCCTCGCGAACAGTATGACGCGCAGACCGCATTCAATCTATTGCCAAAGCTTGGCGAAGCTGCTGCGGTGAAGTTTGCAGAGGTGGGGCAGAAAATCCGTGAGGAGTATGCCGCGTTGGTGGGCAGCAGCCTGCCATCATTGGCCTTGAACATGGCGCAGGCGCCGGTGTTTCACGGCTATGTAGTCTCGATGTTGATTGAGCTGGCGCAGCCGGTGACACTAGAGCAGGTCGAGACGGCGCTTGCTGGTGAACACATCGACATCGTCGGCACGGAGTCCGACCCTCCGAGCAATTTGAGCGCGACTGGGCAGGAAAATGTGATGTTGCGAGTCACCTCTGGCACGGGCGGCATGGGACTAGAAAACCGGTTCTGGCTGTGGATGGCTGCCGACAATCTGAAGCTGATTGCACTGAATGCGATTGCCTGCGCATTGGAATTGCGGAAGTTGAGGCCTTTGGGCAAAGTGCAGTAAAGATTGCATCTAGTGCGCCGGGGCGATTAGCTCCACGTAATTGCGGCCTTCATAGAGGCGGTAATGATTGCCCGAAGGTAAAATCTGCAGAGGTGTGGGGCGATGAAGTTCAGTGTCGTGCGCCGATTGGACTGTGAATAGTTCGTGTGCACCAATATCCATGACGATGAACTTGTTGTTAGCGATGAAACCGCAGCCATAAGCTCCAGGCACGAGGCGATGGCCGCCGATCTCAATTGGCTCCTGCGTGATGAGATACGCTTGATACTTCTGCTGCACGCTACTGGAGTATCCCGATGTATCAACTAGAGCGACAAGCAGCAAACTCTCTTTCCCGAAGCGGATTCCCGCAGAGTTGCGGTCCTGCACGCTTGCACTTTGCCCTTGGAAGAAGACAGTGGCTGGAATAATTTTGCCCGTTTCGGACGCGTTGAGAATAGTCATGGAAGCAGCGGCAGAGGGTGTGGAATTGGCTTGAGATACAGCCTGGACTGCTGGAAGAGAGAGTGTGATGACAATTGTTGCTGTGAGAAAGAGACGAAACATGGCACTCCTTTCAATCGAAGCCAATCGTAGCCAATGAGGGAGGGGATTGCAATGTCCGCCCGTGCGACTTTAGTGCTTGGAAGTTCCGGTATTATCTAAGAGATAGGTTAATTTCACCACCGTTGCGGTAAGTGTTCTCCTGGTGCTTGTATATAGGGAGAAATCCTTATTTGCCTGGCAGAGGTTAGATGAAGAATCCGGAGATGCGCATCGGTATCGATCTTGGTGGCACCAAAATCGAAGCGCTCGCCATTGACAGCAAGGGTGCGGAGCTGGTGCGGCACCGTATCCACACGCCGCGAGATGATTATGACGCTACGATCGCGGCGATGGTGGGATTAGTTCACCTGATCGAGAAAGAGACTGGCCGCGTCGGGACGGTCGGCGCTGGCATTCCAGGCAGCATCTCATCGGTGAGCGGGTTGGTGAAGAATGCCAACTCTACGTGGCTGAACGGACGCCCTCTGCACCGCGATTTGACGGCTGCTCTGGGACGCGAAGTACGCGTGGCAAACGATGCCAACTGCCTTGCCGTTTCTGAGGCGACGGATGGTGCGGCGGCGGGCAAGCGTGTCGTGTTTGGCGTGATTCTCGGAACGGGATGTGGCGGAGGAGTTGCCATTGATGGCCATGTTCATGCTGGGCCGAACGGTGTGGGTGGTGAGTGGGGACACAACCCGCTGCCATGGCCGAAAGAAACTGAGAACCCTGGTCCACGGTGCTACTGCGGAAAGCAAGGGTGCATGGAGATGTGGATCTCCGGCACAGGAGTAGCATTGGACTATAAGAATGTAACGGGCAAGCAGAAGACAGCTCGAGAAATTATGGCCGACTTTGAAACGGGTGAAGGAGACGCCGTTGCCGCTGTAGAGCGGCTAGAAGATCGATTGGCGCGCGGGCTGGCAAACGTGATTAATATGCTCGACCCCGATGTCTTCGTGGTTGGTGGAGGATTGTCGAAGACGAGTCATTTGTATCAGGCGCTTCCGGAGTTGCTGCCAAAGTATGTTTTTGGACGTGAAGTAGCGACACCTGTGTTGCAGGCGAAGTATGGCGATTCGAGCGGAGTACGCGGAGCGGCGTGGCTTTGGCCCAGTATCTGATGGGCGCAATATGCGATACTGAAGTAGAAATCGATGCTTGGAAGCACGCAGGCATACCTAGCAAGCCGGGATGGCGGAACTGGCAGACGCAGCGGACTCAAAATCCGCCGAGGGCAACCTCGTGGGGGTTCGACCCCCCCTCCCGGCACCAGCAAATCAAAACTTTTGCAGTGAACTAAAAGAGCGCGGAACAGCTCTTTCCCGTATGTGGTGTCTGCTATCCCTCATCCCCTTCGGCGACTGCACCAAGCACTTTTGTGATCAGCTTGAGGTCGTAGTTGCGATGGCAATTTCACTTTTCGCATGAAGCATGGTGGTGCCAAGAGACGCAAGCGTAGGCTTGACTCAAGCGTGCAGTGACATCAAATTATTGCAACGCAAAGGCCAGAATCGCGTTGTGTGCTACGGCAGCTCTTTCTATCGAGACTCAGATTTTGCAATAGCAGTTTCAGGAAGCGCCCATGCAAAGAGCACTCCGCCACTGCTGGTCATGATGTACTGGCGGTTATCGAGTTCGTAGGTGGTTGGTGAACTTTGCATCGCTGCTCCTGAGCCGGCGTGCCAGAGAGTTTTGCCGTCGCTGGTATTGAGGGCGAGGACATTGCCGTGCGCGTCGCCGGTGATGGTGAGGCCGGAGTCAGTGGTGAGCACGCCGGCACCCGAACCGCCGGGTCCTACATCGTGGGACCAGCGGATTTTTCCGGTGTGATAATCGATAGCTTCAATGACGCTGTTTCCCCAGACACCATAGTCGGCGCCTGCCCAGCCGTATTCGCCATCGGCCGGCTTGGCGAAGTAGATGCTGTAGCTTGGGCGGGCGTCGACGATGAAGAGTCCGGTTTTGGGATCGAAGCTAGGGGCGCGGAAGTTTGTCAGGCCGCCTTCATCGGGCGCGATCAGACGGCCATCGGGTGCGGGTTCTTTTTCTGGATTGGGAATGGGGTGGCCATCTTTGTCGACCCCGAGAGACCAGTTCACTGGGCCGAAGGTAGTGGTGAGCAGGCTCTTTCCGTTGGTTCTGTCGATGACGAAAAAGTATCCATTGCGAGAAGCCTGCATGAGCATCTTGCGGGGCCTTCCCTGGAAGTCGCCGTCTACCAGTACGGGAGTCTCGACGGCATCCCAGTCGTGTGTGTCATGGGGAGACACGGAAAATCCCCATGCAAGTTTCCCTGTATCAGGATCGAGTGCAACGATGCTGCATGTATAGGGATTCACCCCTGGGCGAGTTTTGCCGCTGAGGACAGGCGTGGGATTTCCGGTGCCCCAGTAGAGAAGGTTCAGGTCGGGATCGTAGGTACCGGTCATCCACGTCATGCCTCCCGTGGTGCTGTTTGGCGTGCCTTCAGGTGGCGTGCTATTCCATTGCCATTGCGTGGCGCCAGTGACTGGGTCGATCGACCTGAGATAACCGGTCAAATTGTCGAAATCGCCCGAAACTCCAACGATTACATGATCTCGGATGACGAGGGGAGCCATGGTTGTCCAGTATCCCTTGGTCACGTCAGCAACTTGGACGGTCCATCGGGCCTTTCCGTCTTTCGCGTCGAGCGAGGTCAGATGACCGTCCGGTGAAAGGAAATAGAGCCAGCCTTCATACATGGCAACGCCGCGCTGTCCGATGTGATCACCATCATCGGTGGGCTTGTTGTAATGCCAAAGCATGTGGCCTGAACGGGCATCCACAGCCCAGATATTGTCTGGCACTGTGAAGTAGAGGATGCCGTCAACCAGCAGAGGTGAAGATTTGATTGCGGCGTTCTGCCCAGTTTGAAATGCCCAGGCCAAGGTTAGGTTCTCGACGTTCTGGGGCGTGATTTGCGTGAGGTGGCTGTGACGCTTACCGGAGTAGTCGCCGTGATAGGTGGGCCAACTATCGGGGGCGGGGTGTAATATCGCTGAAGAGGCGAGGTTTTGCGCGGGCAGAGAATGTCTTAGCGGCAGGAAGAACGCTACTGCCGTTATCGCAATGCTTGTTCTTTGCAGGAAGCTCATGAAATCGCGGACCTCGTTAGCGAAGGGTTTGCAGGTATGCCATCAGATTATGGATGTCGGCATCGGTGTATTTGCTGAACAGTTGCACGTGAGCTTCCGCAGGAGAAGCTACGGTGTAGTGAACGCGGCTGGTAGACCATGAATGGTAAGTGCCTCGACTGTCGCGCAGACCGATGGTGAACTCATCGCGGTAGGCGAGCACGCCAGTTAGCTTTTCTCCCGTGGGAAGGACCACGGTGACGTGGCTCTTTGCGTCTTCGGGATAAAGCATTTGCTTTTCCAACTGAAGGCCCTCGAGGCGAGATGCGAGCCCTGCGAGGTCTCCTGTTGGCGAGTGGCATTTCGCGCAGCCACCGGCGCCGTAGAAGTACTGCTTTCCTTCGGCGGCGTTTCCTGTTTGCAGATCCGCGACATCGACGCCACGGCGGCCGCCGGGATGGGCGGCGGCTCTTGCTTGCTGGAAGTGGATAAATGCCGCGAGGCTCTGAAGCTCATCCTTCGAGAAGTTGAAGGCGGGCATCTTCTTTTCGGGGCGGCCGTCCCGGACGACCTCGCTGATCTTGTCGCCCTTGACATCGGCTAGAACCAGCTTCGAGCGAGTGAGGTCAGGGCCGGTTTCTCCTCCGGCTGCGTCTCTTCCGTGGCAGAATGCGCAGTTCCGTTGGAAGAGGCGATGGCCGCTATCCACTTCGTCTTTAGAAAGGCCAGACGCGCCAGCGGCGACGAGATCGTCTGTGTTCAAAAACCTGACGAGCGACGAGAGTTCCGGTTGCGGCATCTTTGGGAAGCCGGGCATGCGGCCTTTACCGACACGGATAATGTCCGTCATCTGACTGTCGTTGAGCTGCCGCTTGACCTCCTCCAATGGGGGAAAGCCGGGCAGGATGCCCTCGCGGTGCTCACCGTGGCAGATGGCGCAATGTTTGGCATAAGACTGCGCTCCATCGGTCTGATTTGCTTCTGCACGTGCGACAGGAACCAGCAAGGTGAGAGCTATACCCGCCAGCAGGGTTGGAGCGTGAAATCTTCTTCTCATTCCGGAAACGTCCTTGTCGCTAATCCGCATACTTGATGAGTTGCATGAAACCGTAGTCCATGTGGAGTTGTTGGTGGCAATGCCAGAGGGTGTCGCCGGGATTGTTGGCGACGAAATCGACTTCGACTGTATCGAGCGGCATGACATTGATGACATCTTTTCGGAGGCCGCTGATCTGCTTGTCTCCAATCCGCGTCACTTCAAACGTGTGACGGTGCAGATGGAGAGGGTGTTGATCGCCGCTGCCGTTTCGAAACACGAGGCGATATCGTTTGCCTTTTTGCACGGTCAACGGTTCGATTTTGGGCCAGGATTTATTGTTGATGGTCCAAGTGTCGAACTTCGATCCGTGAAGAGGGCCGATGTCACGGAAGGTCAAGGTAAAGCTATCGTCGGGGTTGGGTGCGACATGGCTGCCGGCAAACTGGGTATAGTCCCACGTTGAGGGTGCGGGGTCTTTCCAGGCTGGTGCTCCTTTTTTGCCTGCGTATTCGATGACGGTCCCGAGCCCCATCTCTCGTGCTTTTTCGAGCGTCGAACCGAGTATCCACACGCCGGGGGCATTCATGTGGACGATTGCATCGACACGTTCCGCTACAGCGAGTGAGAGTACCTCAACCGATTTCGGGTTGGGGACGGGGTTGCCATCCATGGCGATGATTTCGAACGTATGCCCTGGCAGTGCGAGGACGACGTTTTCCGTAGCGCTTGCATTGAGCAGGCGGAATAGCACGCGCTGACCTTCCTTGACGCGGACAGGCTCACCGGAGCCGAGCATGTGGGAGTTGATCGTGGCGTATTTATATCCGACATCAGAGCCGGTCGTCAGTGGCATATTTGAGGAATCGGCGCGCATGGTTTCTACCATGGGAACGAAGGAAGGCCCCCAGTGGTGGATTGCAAGATTGATCTCCTGATCGTAGCGGGCTGGGTGATCATGGCCTTCGATGAGCAAGAAGCCAAACTGCCCGGTATACGTGCTTCGCGTAAGGTCGTCACCAGCCATGGCGTGCGTGTGATACCAGCGGGTGCCGGAGGGGCGCGGCGTGAATGCGTAGCGTTGCGTGTGGCCCGCGGGGATCATCGGCGAACCTTCTTCCATGGCTCCGTCGTTGTAGGAGTCAATCGCGAGGCCGTGCCAGTGGACGATGTCTGCATTGTCGGAGGAGTTCGTCACATCGATGGTGACGGGAACTCCTTCTCGCATACGAAGCAGTGGGCCGGGTACCTGGCCGTTATACGCAACTGTCTTGATGGAGACTCCTCGTCCAATGTCCAGTGTGCATGGCCCGATGCGCAGAGCGTGATCGGCTTTGGCCGATGCTGGCTTTGGAGTGAAAGGAGGAAGCGGCAGCGCTGGCAGCGACTTGGCAGCGAGTAATAGCCCTGTTGATGAAAGGAATTTCCTTCGATTCATAATTCTCTTTCCCGTTCCGTTAGGCGTTTCATTTTTAGGAGTAGTTCGCTATCGCTTGAGGTTAGATCGCTAGACCCACCATGCTGCTCCAGGTTTTTCTTTAAGGACGATCTCATTCAAGAACTGCGCCGCTTTCGAGAGACCTTCTTCAGCGGAGAGCAGGCTGTCCTCATGCTCGATGGAGAGCACATCGTCGTAGCCGAACATGCGAAGCGTCGAGACGAACTCTTTCCACCATTCCGCTCCGTGCCCATATCCACAGGTGCGAAATATCCATCCGCGGCTGCGTTCCTGGGTATAGGGCTTGGTATCAAGGACCCCTGTGCTTGAGAGGTTTGTTGGGTAGAGTTGAGTGTCCTTTGCGTGGACGTGGAAGATTGCGTTGTCAAGAATGCGAATGGCGGCGATTGGGTCGATCCCTTGCCAGAACATGTGACTTGGATCATAGTTGCAGCCTACAGCCGGGCCAGCGATCTCTCGTAGCCGCAGCATTGTTTCTGGACTATAGACGACAAAACCGGGGTGCATTTCGATGGCAATTTTCACGCCATGGTCCGCCGCGAATTTGCCTCGCTCGATCCAGTAGGGAGTGACCACTTCGTCCCACTGCCATTTCAAAACTTCGAGATACTCCGGTGGCCATGGACACGTAACCCAGTTCGGGGCTTTTGCTTGGGGCGAATCACCTGGGCATCCGGAGAAGTCGACGACTACGGGAACGCCGAGTTTTTCGGCGAGCAGAATACTTTTGCGATTTGTCTCCTGAGACTTCTGCGCTATGGCTGCATCTGGATGAAGCGGATTCCCGTGGCAGCTCAGCGCGCTGATCGAGAATCCGTGATCGTCCAGTTTCGCCCGAAATTTTTTCAGATCCTCAGGATTGTCCAGCATGGAGAGTTTGCAATGAGCATCCCCGGGATAGTTTCCTGTACCAAGTTCGACGGTGCTGATGCCGAATGTCTTCAGCTTCGCCAGTGCGTCTTCGAGCGGCATCTGCGAGAGCAGAGGTGTGAATACTCCTAATCGCATTCGGTGTGCTCCTCAATCCTGTGTGTTTGCCGGAAGATGTTGAATATTAGTCCATGCGCTGCCAGCCGCGTGGCTCTTCAGCATCGCTTCGATGAGACACGTGGAACGATAACCATCTTCAAACGTTGGTAATGCTGCGGGTTTAGCGGCGGGATTTCCGCCTTCTCGAATCCACTGATATGCGTCTGCAATTAGATTGCGGAAAGCGTCGGACCATGCTTCCTGGTGTCCGCCGGGGAGATGCACATAGGGGAGGACGTCTTTCGAGACGAGCGAAGGGTCCTTTGCCAGGGTGCAATTTGCGCGGTCATGATGGCCGATCCAGAGATTGTTTTGCTCCTCCTGTTTCCATTTGAGAGAGCATGTGCGACCGTTGAACTCGATTTGCAGGTCATTCTTGTGACCTGGAAGCACTTGGCCGACTGAGAAACATCCCTTCGCACCATTTTCGAAGCGGAGCAGCACGCTTGCGAGGTCTTCGGAGCGGACTTGTACGGCATGGCGCTCGCCGGTGCTGGTCGAGGAGAACGCCTCTGCCGAAGCGCCGGAAGAGTATCGAACAGGGATGACGGTTGTAAGGTCCGCCAGTACTGACGTGATTTTCAAGCCTGAGATGTGCTCTGCGACGTCGCACCAGTGTGAGCCGATATCGCCCAATGCTGAGGTGACGCCTCCTTTTGCCGGGTCGGAGCGCCAGGAGTAGACATTCGCGTCCGCCATCCAGTCCTGCAGATAGAAGCCGTGGATGAAGCTGAGCGGTCCGGTTTCGCCTCGCACTACCATGCCTCGCGCCTGCTGTACGAGCGGGTTTCCACGGTAGTTGAAGGTCACGACATGAGCTACCTTCGCGGCGATTGCGGCATCGCGCAGCTTGCGGCCTTCTTGCGCGTTCAGTGCCAGCGGTTTGTCGGAGATAACGTGCTTGCCTGCAGCGAGCGTAGCCAACGTAACCGGAAGATGTAGATGATTAGGTGTGGTGTTGTGAATCACATGCACAGCCGGATCGGCGATGAGGGCATGATAGTCGCTATAAGCACGGTCTACTTTGTAGGCGCGTGCCTTTCTGTCGGCTGAGTCCTGCGATGACCCGGCAATCGCTACGATGTCCACATCGCCCAGCCGCCGCACCGCATCCAGATGATGTTCGGCGACAAACCCGGGGCCAATCAGGCCCATTCCTACCCTCTTCATTCAACCTCCACCGTTCAGTGAGTCGTGCCTGGTCGCTGATGAGACGCGGTGCTTCCGTCAGTCAGGCCAAGGGCCCACTTGATGGCTTCGAAGTACATCTTTTGAATGTCGGGATCTTGCCAGGCTTCTTCCGTGTGTCCAAGGGTCGAGTAGAAAACCCGGCCTTTTCCATACATTTTGCACCATGCGACCGCGAAATCGTGGTCCTGGCGGTGGATGCGAGGATTGTTCGCGTAGTCCAGCTTGCTGGGGTCGAGGCTCAGCAGAACATTCACTTTATCGCGCGACCAGTCTTTGGGCTGATAGATCTCATCGTATTTAACGAATTCTTTGGGGAAGTGTCGCACCGCCGGAAAATCTGGCTGTTCGTTAATGATCGGGGCATTGAAGGTCATCCAGGGATGCTGATCGAACCAGCCGCCAATCATCTCTCCGTATTCAGGCCAGGTGTAGTTGGTATCGAGCGCCGCATGAATGCCGACGAAACCTTTGCCGTCCTCCTTGATAAAGGACATCATGTCGCGCTTCTGGTCGGCATCCATGTCCAGTTCGCCGGTTGTGCTGGCGAAGATGAGGACGTCGAAGTAGTTCAGGTTTTTTGCGTTGCGACCGAGGTCCTTCTTTGTCAGCAGTTCAGTATCGGTGCGCATCTCGGTGTCCCAAAGCCCACTTTGCTTGCCCATGTTGTAAATGGCGTTCATCGCTGCGGAGACGGAATCGTGCTCATATCCCTTGGTCTCGCCGATCACCAGCACGTGCTTGAGATGAACTTGCTTTAGATGCGGAATGGGCACGCCTGAAGTGTTATTTGATTGCTGCGCGAAGGTTGTCAAACAGAAGGTACTCAGTACTAGGAATCCACCAAGCGAGTAGACCAGCTTTCTAAAACGTGACAAGAGACCTCCGGTTCAATTGAATCGCTTTATTGGACTACGTCCGCGAGAGTTTGTATCCGATCGACTTGCCATAATAGTTCTTGAAAACGCTTAGCGCAAATCCATTTGAAAAAGACTGCGCCCAAAGTTCCGCAACTCCGTATGAGTATTATGTTGGCAATCACCAGCCACTCCTTGGCACTGGAACTGAAATGGCTCTGAAGACCTCCTTTCTCTGCGTACTGGCGTTGTTCTTTTGCGGAAGCATCCATGCGGCACCGGCGAGCGCTGCCAAAAACCACGCGGGGCAACGGCCAATTGCGGGAGGACAATGGTCGCAAGATCACTATTCGTCCCTAACGCAGATCGACCGTGACAATGTGAGCAAACTCTCGATTGCCTGGAAATTCGATACCGGTGAAGGCGGCGAGGGAATAGAGACCAACCCGTTAGTTGTCGGGCATGTCATGTACGCATACACCGCTTCTCAAAAAGTAATTGCGGTAAATGCGACGAATGGAAAGCTGATCTGGAAGTTTGACTCAGGAGTACTTGCTAACCAGCCCGCACGTGGAGTCGCCTATTGGTCAGATGGCAGTCAACAACTTCTCCTTTGCGGAATTATGAACTATCTCTACGAGCTAAATGCTGCAACAGGAAAGCCCGTCGCGCGTTTCGGCGAAGCGGGGCGCATTGATCTTCGCAAGGGGCTTGGCGGCGATTACAGGAAGCAGTCGATCGTGCTGACCAGTCCGGGTATCGTTTACAAGGATTTGATTATTGTTGGAGGACGCAATCCAGAAACGCCTCCAGCGCCACCCGGAGATATCCGCGCATTCGATATTCACACAGGACAACTCGCCTGGGACTTCCATACGATTCCAAGGCCAGGCGAACCAGGTTATGAGACATGGCCAACTGGCGCCTGGCGTTCTGCCGGGGCCGCTAATAACTGGGCTGGTATGACTCTCGATGAGAGACGGGGAATCGTCTATGTGCCAACCGGATCTGCCGTGCCGGACTTTTATGGCGGAGCACGTGTTGGTGATGACCGATTTGCTGACTGCCTTCTGGCGCTGAATGCGGCCACGGGCAAGCTGATCTGGAGCTTCCAGGGTGTTCATCACGACCTATGGGACCGTGATTTTCCTGCGCCTCCCGTCCTGCTTCGGGTAAAGCGCGATGGAAAGTGGATCGACGCAGTGGCACAGACGACCAAACAGGGCTTTGTCTTCCTTTTTGATCGTGAAACAGGCAAGCCGCTGTTTCCTATCGAGGAGCGCCCCGTCCCCGCCACAAATGTGCCTGGAGAAGTTAGCGCGAAGACACAACCCTTCCCGCTTTCGCCCGCACCCTATGCTCGCCAAACTCTCACATCGAGCGATCTAACGAATAGGACACCCGCCGCGCATGCATACGCACTCTCCCAATTCAACCAATTCATTCGAAGCACGGGACAGTTCTACCCTCTCTCGGTGGGACGAGAGACCATCGTCGCTCCAGGCTTTGACGGAGGAGGAGAATGGGGAGGGCCTGGTGTTGATCGCCGCAGTGGAGTCATCTACATCAATGCGAACAATGTCGTCGACACCGGCGGTCTGGCAATCAATGATCGTACTGCCGAGCTCGGCCTGCGGATCTATCGCACTCAATGCGCGCTGTGTCACCGCGACAATCGTGCAGGATCGCCGCCAGAATATCCATCGCTCGTCGGTATCAGAGACAAGCTGCCAGCGAGTCTCATCATTCAGACCATCCACACCGGGAAGGGGCGAATGCCTTCTTTTCCCAATATCGAAGGGTCTGCCCTGACAGCATTGTTCAATTATTTGAATACTGCGAACGACGCTGCGGACTTCGTCGCAGACGGCAAGGAATTGCGCCACGACGCAATTCCGGACCATACATCCAGAGCAGGAAACCCTGCGGTAGATGCACGCGGCAAAGAGGTTTATGCAAAGCAGTGTGCCATCTGCCACGGAGACCATCTCGAAGGCATTCCTCCGTCTTTTCCTTCACTGGAAGGAGTCGGAGGCCGTATGACCGCGCAGCAAATCACCGCGATCGTGCACACAGGGCGAGGCCGAATGCCAGCGTTCAATGCATCCCGCATCCCGCAGACAGATATGAGCAGCCTCCTGCGGTTCTTGAATGCTTCAACCATCAATACCATTGAAGTTTCCAATGATGCGCAAGTTCCTGCCCTCGATGAGATGAATAGATATCGCTTCACTGGCTACCATAAATTTCAGGACCAGGATGGATATCCCGCAGTCTCTCCGCCATGGGGTACTCTGAACGCGATTGACCTTAATACAGGAAAGTATCTGTGGACAGTCCCTCTCGGCTTCTATCCTGAACTCGCTGCAAACGGGATGGGAAACACTGGAACAGAAAATTACGGAGGGCCAATTGTCACTGCGAGTGGGCTCGTCATTATAGGCGCAACCGTCTTTGACAATAGAATACGTGCCTTTGATAGTCGGACCGGGCGCTTACTTTGGGATTGGACTCTCCCCTTTGCCGCCGCAGCAACTCCAACCACCTACATGATTGATGGGAAGCAATATGTTGTGATTGCCTCAGGTGGAAGCAAATTCAAACATACCAATGACGGTTTCTATATAGCATTTTCATTGCCATGATCAGGTTTGAGCACCTTGTCGAGGCGAACGGGGACAGTTGCATGCTGTGGTTCAGGGGCAGAATTGTGGCTAGAGGATGTACAACATGCTCTTAGCGTAATCGCCAGAAGAGAGTTAAGGCGCGTGTATGGTCAGCCAACGATGCCGCCTAATGCTTTTCCGGGGGAAGTATGCAGATTGGGGATACCCTCGAATGTCGCGCGCGCAAGGGCGTTAAGCTCGAGCATTCGTGGAACTGGATGGAGACCGAAGAGCCGCCAAACCCTTGCTTCCCGACACGGCTGGCAAAGTGCGCTCACTGCGGCGCGTGTTAAGGGGCAAGAACAACGACTTAGAAGATGGTTCGCCGTTACGCGCTACGCGACGCGGACACAATGCACTAGGTCGGGAGGGTAGTGAGGATCGCCTTACGATCCTCTCCTTCACGCGTTTCAGCTGATGATAGCGAAGGCAATTCTGATGAAAGACGCTGTGTCCGACGGGTTTGAGAGCCAGTGCGTTGCCATGCTTCAAAGAAGGCATCGGCTTTGCTACAGCCGTAGAACATAATCGCAACTCGATTCTGCAACCAGTCTCGTCCAGTGAGAACCGTCGCAGCCGAAGAATGAATCCTAAAACAGACGAGCAGATACATGTGAACCGAGCTCATCAAGCGATTCGAGAGGGAAGCTCAGGGACACCTTGAGCAGCTGAATGCGCCATGAAGAGAGCGCCATCCAGCGGGTGCTGATGCGGATGCTCCGTGGTAGCGGTGGTAATGAATAGAGTGCGCATTTGCTCGCCGCCAAAGGTAATGCTCGAGACGTGGCTGACAGGCAGTGTAATGCGGAGCTGCTCTTGGCCACTGGGGTCGAAGCGAATCACACAACCTGCTCCCCATTGGGCGGACCAGAGATGATCGTCGGCGTCGACTGTGATGCCGTCGGGCATGCCGTCCTGTTCGTTAGTTGTAATCCAAGGGATTGGGCGGGAAAGAGCGCCAGAGGAGATGTCGTAGTCGAAGCGCGTGATGGAACGACGCAGTGAGTCAGTGTGATAGAGGTGGAGACCATCGCGGCTGAAGGCAAGGCCATTCGAGCAAAGCACACCACTAAGGACCGGGGTAAGTGTCCCGTCAAGTTCGAGGCGAAAGAGATTACCCGAGTGACTGCCGTCTAGCGATAAGGTTCCGCAAAAGACGCGACCGATGGGGTCTGCAATGACGTCGTTGAAGCGCATGCCATCGTGCGTGGGATGGGGCGCGATGAGGATTTCACTCGAAGTGGAGGTCCAGCGGTCGATGCGGCCGTTGGCCAGGAAGAGAAGGAGCGATCCGTTCTGTTGGATGGTGAAGCCACCCAGGAATGCTCCTCCGAGTGAATTATCTGCATCGCGGATGAGTTCGGTGAACCTGGTTTCGGGGTCGAAGCGGTAGAGGCGAGCGCGAGGAACATCGCACCAGTAGAGCTTGCGGTCGATAGGATTCCAGAGCGGATTCTCCCCGATGTGGCAATGGGGATTAGCGGCAACGTTCAAGCCCGAAATTAGACGAGTATTGGGCTCATTCATGATTGACAGTCCATATATAGGAATAGTAGAACATGTTCTACACATAAGAACACGAGGAAGAGACGTGTTTAGACTGGGGTTTCTGAAGGGCAAAGGTCCGGAGGTTCGAATGAAGACTGCGATGTTGACAGGTGCGTTGCTGCTGGCGGGAGTGAAATATGCGTGGGCACAGGATACGATCCCATTGCTGCCTCCGGGGGCCGATATCCCGCGGATGGTTTCGCCGTCTATCGACAAGCCGGGTGAGCCATTTTCTTATGCAAGCCGACCAACGGACCAGATCGGCGTCATGCATGCGACGGCCGGCACTGAGATAACTCCGGAGGGATTTCTCTATACAGGCTACGGGGAGCTGATGTTCTACGTCGGCATCGACAGGACGCCGATCTCGGCCCGCGTGCGGACGCTCGAAGATGGTCATCTGCCGATTGTGCACTATACGGTGGCGCATGATGGGCTCGAGTATCGCTTTACGGTGTTTGCTGCTTCGCTCGGGACGGAACAAATGGGCGGGCAGGTGGTGAACTTTATCCGTGTCACCATCCATAATCCGGGAACGAACGAGAGGCATGGTTTCCTCACGACGGCGTGGCGGTATCAAGGAGAGCAGACGACGCCGTTTTCATCCGGTGACAACCGCTTTCGAAGGCCAGTGAAGGGAGATCACCCAGGCGCCTATCAACAGCCCGGTGATGCATTCCGCCCGAATGCGGTGTACACGACGGAAGGGGATGCGATGCTCCAGGATGACAGGGCTATCTATTTCTTTCCGCAGCAGCCGAAGCCGCAGTTTCGGCCTGCGCTGAACGATTACTACAATCACATCGCGCAGCTCAACACGAAGATGACGGCGACACCGACGACTCCGGTGGCTACTGCGGAATATGAAGTTGCAGTTCCCGCCGGAGCTGAGAAAGTCCTGGACTTCAAAATGCCTTTGGAGCCAGTGGCGAAGGCTGGTTCCGAGTTCGACGCAGTGGAGCGGGCGAGCTTCGACGATCGCCGCGCGAAGGTGCGCGAGTTTTGGAACGGGATCATTGCCCAGGGTATTGACATCGAGACACCGGAAGACAAGGTGAACCAGACCTTCAAGACGAGCCTGGTCAACGATCTCATGTCTCTGAATAAAGTTGGGGATGACTATGTGCAGACGATTAATCAGCTGCATTACCACGGATTTTACCTGCGAGACTCCACTGATTTCGTGCGTATGTACGATACGTCTGGCTACACGAAGATAGCGGGTCACGTGGTGGACTTCTTCGCCACCAAGCAGCAGGTAGACGGAAACTTTCTTTCGCAACCAGGGCAATACGACGGATGGGGCCAGGCGCTGTGGACCTACGGTGAACACTATCGGATGACGCACGACAAGGCTTTTGCGGAGGAGGTGTATCCGCGCGTAGTGCGTGCCGTGGATTGGCTTCAGGGAGCCATTGCATTGGACCCGATGCATCTGGTTCCTGCGACAGATGTGCGTGACAACGAGTTTGTGCCCGGCCATTTGACGGGATATAACTTTCTGGCGCTGGACGGTCTACAGGCGGCTGTGTTGCTCGCACATGACTTGAATCACCCGCAGGACGAAGCGCGATTCCGCAGGCTTGAGAGTGAACTGCATGCTTCATTTATGAAGCGGCTGGACGAGGTGACCGCAACGACGGGAGGGTATATTCCTCCTACACTGAATGGTGGCACAGAGGGAACAGACTGGGGAAACCTGCTGGCCCTGACTCCAGAGCAACAGTTGTCTCCATTCGATCCGAAGGTGACGGCGACGTTGCGGGCGACACAGGCGCACTATCAGGAGGGGTTGATCACATATCATCAGCCAGACCAGGGTGTGTATCTGCACCACTATTTGACGATCAAGAACACGTTGACGGAGCTGATTCGTGGGGAGCAGGACCAGGCTATCCGCGAGATGTACGCGGTGCTGCTGCATACCAGCTCGACGAACGCAGGCTTTGAGTACTCGATAAGGCCGTGGGGCGACCGGGACTTCAGCGGCAATCTTGCTCCGCATGGATGGATGGCGGTGGAGTACAGAAACATGCTGCGCAACATGATGGTGCGCGAAGATGGCGATACGCTTCATTTGCTGTCTGCTGTGTCGCCTGAATGGGTGGGCGCTGGGAAGACGATTTCGGTGGAACGAGCGGCCACATACTTCGGTACAGTGGGATTTCGGTTGGAGTCGACGACGGACACGACAGCAGTGTTGCGGCTCTCGATCGATCGCAGTGGGCAGCATGCTCCGGGGAAGGTCGTGATGCATCTGCCGTGGTTTGTGAACCGCGAGACCGCGCATGCAACAGCGAACGGAAGGACGCTGCCTGTGACGGCTGGTGCCATCGTGATTCCAGTAGGAGTCGAGCAGGTGAATCTGAGGTGGCAGAGGCTTCCGCTGCCCAAAGACTATCCAGCCAGTTATACGGACGCTGTGAAGCAGTACAAGCAAGAGTATCTGAGGCGTTATGAAGCGCTGACAGGCTGGGACGGGCAGAAGAATTGATGGAACGATGACCAACCTCACGGAGCAAGCATGGGAACTATGGTGAAAGAGCAGGCATGTCTCGACCTGGGAAAGTCTCAGCGGTTGACCTCGCTGGATGCGTTCCGCGGCCTGACTATGGCGTTCATGGTGTTGGTGAGCAATCCGGGGAGCTTGGCGATCTATAGACCGCTTGACCACTCGCCATGGCATGGATGGACCATCACGGATGTGGTGTTTCCTTCGTTTCTATGGATTGTTGGCGTAGCGATTACATTGTCTCTTGGCAAGCGTCTGGAGCGGGGAGTTGCGAAGCGGACGATCTTTGCGCAAGCCTGTCGGCGGGCACTAATTCTGTATCTGCTTGGGTTGTTGATCTATGCGATTCCGAGCTTCAGTTTTGCGACGCTCCGGTGGCTCGGGGTGTTGCAGCGCATTGCGATCTGCTATCTGGCGGGGACGGCACTTTATCTTACAGCGCGCCTTCGAACGCAGATTCTGTGGCTCTGTGGAATCCTGCTGGCGTACTGGCTGGCGATGAAGCTGATTCCCGTGCCCGGGTTTGGAGCGGGGAACTTCAGCGTTGAGGGGAATCTGGCGCACTACGTTGATCGTATTGTGCTGGGACGGCATAACTATGCGGGGACGGGGACGTGGGATCCGGAGGGAATTGTCAGTACTCTGCCTGCAATCGGCACAACAATCTTCGGCATGATCGCTGGACGCATGCTGGCCTTGAAGAAGACGGTCACCGAGCGCGTTGTGTGGCTGTTTTTTCTAGGCAATGCGTTGCTTGCCGCTGGCGTGTTTCTTGAACTATGGATGCCGATCAACAAGAAGCTTTGGACAGACTCCTTCTGCCTATTTATGGCGGGGATGGATTTCGTAATCTTCGCGATGTTCCTGTGGTGTTTGGATGGGGTGAAGGTGAAATGGAGGATCGCACCGTTGCTGGCGTTTGGAAAGAATGCACTCGCTATCTATATGGTTTCCGAGTTGCTTTCTGCTGTGCTGTACAGCGTCCCCGCGGGGGGCGTTTCACTGCACGAGCGAATCTTTCACGCGACCTTTGAGGGGCTGGCGCGGCCTGCAACCTCATCCTTGATGTACGCCATAGCGTATATGATGCTGATGTATTTTCTGGCATGGTTTATGGATAAGAAGCAGTGGTACGTAAAGATTTAATGGAAGACTGTGGGTGAAATGAGAGGTGCCGGAGCGATGTGGAAAGTTTTCCTCATTGCAATCATTGCCGCGTCTTTAATGTTTGCTGGCCCTGCGTGGGGGCAAGCAAGTACAGGCGTGTTAGTTCTAAGCATTACGGATTCGGCCGGGCTTGGTTTGAAGTCCACAGTTGAAGTCGTTAGCGAAGCAAATCAGTACAAGCAAGAGTTTGCTACGGATGCCGGTGGCAATCTTTTCATTCACGATCTTCACTTCGGTGTTTACCAAATATTGGCGAAAGGGACGGGCTTTTCCTCGGCTTCGGCAACGCTGAATATTCGGTCAGAAATTCCGGTAAGGTATCGGATCGAGCTGAAGATTGCCCCGGTGTCTGCGTCAGTGACGGTGGATATTGAGAATACATTGCTAGATCCGTATCGTCCTTCGTCGGTCATGCAGATTGGCCGGGAGCAGATTCGAGACCGGGTAGCGTCCCTGCCGGGCCGTTCGGTGCAGGACCTAGTGAACACGCAGCCAGGATGGTTGTATGAAGGCAATGCGGTATTGCATCCCCGTGGTTCGGAGTATCAAACGCAATTTGTAGTGGATGGAATACCGCTGACAGATAACCGTTCACCGAGCTTCGGGCCGGAGATTGATGCGAATGATCTGGAGTCCATCAATATTTATACGGCGGGTATCCCGGCAGAGTACGGACGCAAAATGGGCGGTGTAGTCGAGCTGAATACACAGCGGAACGCGCTGGCTGGCCTTCACGGACAACTGATTCTGTCAGGAGGGAGCTACCAGACAGCAGAGTCGTTTGGGCAGGTGCAGGATGTATGGGGAAAGAATGCGCTAACTGTGACTGCGTCTGGCAGCATGACGAATCATTACCTCAACCCCGTTGTTCCAGAGAACTACACGAACCACGGAGCGACTGGAGATTTTTCACTCCGCTATGCAAGGGAGGTGGCACAGAGCGATCATTTTGCTTTGAGCGTACGGCATGAGTTGTCACAATTTGAGATCCCAAATGAGCTGGTGCAACAGCAGGCAGGGCAGCTCCAGCGCGGGGACAACTCTGAAACCATGGTGGCAGTCGATTACCAGCATCTTCTCTCTGTAAACGTGCTGGGGAATCTCGATGGGATGGTTCGGAGCAAGGAAAACGGTCTTAGCTCAAATCCGCTCTCTACGCCTATTCTGGCATTTCAGGACAACCACTTTCGCGAAGGCTACGTGAAGGGGGCGATTTCAGTTCATCGCGAGAGGCAGGAGTGGAAAGCAGGCTTCGAAACTGACAATACCTTTCTACATGAGAACTTTCATTACGACATCACTGATCCGTCGCAGTTTGATGAAGACACGCCGGGCAAACTTGACTTTGTGCAGAGCAGACCTGATCTGGAGCAGGCCGCGTTTGTGGAAGACCTGATCAGGCTGGGCAACTGGACCGTAAGCGCTGGGCTGCGTTGGGACCACTACCAGTTGCTGCTGAACGAACATGCGTTCAGTCCCCGATGGTCGGTTGCATATTATCTGCTCGCTCCGAAGGTAGTGTTGCATTTCTCATACGATCGGATATTTCAGACGCCTTCGAATGAAAATATTCTCATCTCCAGCTCTTCTGCAATTAGCCAGTTAAGTGCCAATGTGTTACATCTTCCGGTGAAGCCTTCGAGAGGGAACTACTATGAAGGCGGCATGGAAAAGGCCTTCGGCGATAGGCTGCGGTTCGATGCGAACGTTTTTCGTAGGGACTTCCGTAACTATGCAGATGATGACCAGTTATTGAATACGGGAGTGAGTTATCCGATCTCCTTCGACAAAGCTGTCTTATATGGTCTGGAAGGAAAGCTGGAGCTAGTTCATGTAGGAAAGCTGTCGGGCTTTGCGAGTTACTCGTACATCGTGGGAAATGTATGGTTCCCGGTTACAGGAGGACTGTTTCTTGGAGACGACGTTGATCAGGTACTCAGCGGTGTGGGGCATTTCCCTGATTCGCAAGATCAGCGGAACACGATACGGACGAGATTCGAGTACAAAGTGAGCTCCCACTTGAGTGTGGCAAGCGGGTTGTCGTCAGGATCTGGGCTCCCGTTCGAATACGGTGGCACAGAAGCGGAGGCATTGGCACAGTATGGCCCAGAAGTGGTCGATAGGCTAAATTTTGAGCGTGGACGCGTCAAGCCTTCGCTCGCCGTGAATGCATCGCTCATGCTGGTCGTCTATCACAGCGAGCGCGCAGATATCAGATTTCAGGCAGATGGAGAGAATTTGAACAATCGTCTGAACGTAATTGATTTTGGTGGGCTGTTTTCAGGGAATGCGATCGGGCCCGGGCGGAGCGCATATTTTCGATTGAATGCGAGCTTCTAAGCAGAGCTACCGTGCAAGGGGCTCTTTCCCAGTAGAACGAGCGAGTTTGGAGTCAGGAACGGTGACAGCGTAGATTGCGGCGGCCCCGACGATACCAGCCTCAGCCATGATGGTCCAGGCATAGTTGTAGTTGTGGAGTTTGTCGAAGAGGCGGCCTGCAAGCCATGGTGCAATCCACTGTCCGGCAGAATAGCCCATGATGAGGATGGCCAGTAGCTTACCGAGCGAGGAGATGCCGAAGCATTCAGCCGTCACCAGAGGAATAAGCATATAGTCAGCCCCTACGGCGAAGCCGAAGATAATGGCGAAACTCCAGGCGGCTGCGGGCTGGTGGGCTAAGAAGAGAATAGGGATTGCGCCGCCGATGACGAGATAGAAGAGAGCCATGGTGTTCTTCTTCTGGAAGCGATCGACGATATAGCCGATAAGGACGCGGCCTCCCAGGCTCGAGGCGAGCAGTGCTGAGAGTAGTTGTGAAGCTTCGGCTTTCGAGTAGCCCTGGTCTGTGAGGAAGAAGATGAAATGCTGAATAATGGCGTTGATGGCTCCGATGACGAGCGTGGCCCCGATGAGAATGAGCCAGAAGTTGCGAGTGCGAATCGATGCAAGGGCTCCAGTCGACTTATCTGTTGATTTCGCCTCTTCGATGTAATTGTTGCCGTCGGGGAAGAGGCCAAGGTCGGCTGGTGCAGAGCGCGTGACAAATAAGTTGATGGGAGTGAGGACAAAGAGCGAAATGACTCCTGCAATCTCAATGGCGTGACGCCAGCCAAAGTTGTGGATCAGAATATTGGCTGAGATAGGAGCGATAACGCCGCCGAGCCCAAGGCCCAGGTAAGCGTAGCCCATGGCACGGCCACGGTGAACCCGGAACCATTGAGTAATGAGAACCTGGTTGGCAATGGGCCCGGTGAGTGTGTAACCCATTACTTCGAGCACACAGAGAATCTCGTACTGCCAAAGGCGGGTCATGCAGCCCATGAGAATAAGCGGAACACCAATGAGCCCGACACCCGAGAGTATGACGCGCCGGGTGCCGATGCGGTCGATGATTGCTCCTGTGACGAGGCTGAAAGGAATGCCCGCGGCGATGAATCCAATCAGAAAGCCCTGCGTTACCTGGGCGCGGGTGAATCCTAGTGAGGTGGAAAGGGAAGGGTAGAAGACGGGGAAACCATAGTAGATCATCCCCACAGCGAAGAAGAGGTTGATGAATGCGACTACAACAATCCACCAGCCGTAAAAGATGACGGTTGAGGGGTGATCACTTCGGCTAGATTGCCGCGTCAGTTGCATCTGAATCTCAGTATCTCAGCTCAGGACTAGTTTGACGGCAGGCTCCAGGCATACAAGACGCCATCAACTCCTGTCAGAACATATTGTCTGCCGTTGAGTTGGTAGGTCATCGGAGCATTACTGAGTGAGCCACCGCCGCGTGTGTGCCAGAGCACCGTACCGTTCTCTGGATCAAGTGCAAGAAGATTGCCCGAGATGTCTCCGGTGAAGAGCAGATGGCCTGCCGTGGTGAGGATGCCTGGTGTGCCAAGGCCGATACCACTCTCGCGCTGCCAGCGGACCTTTCCTGTTTGATAGTCCAGTGCGAGTAGAACCGATGTCGAGATGAGAGACTGCGAACCGCCACCCTGGTGGTCTTCGGGAAGACCATTGGGGCCGAGCGCAAGATACCAATAGCCGTAGCCTTCTTGTGCGTTGACGTAGAAGAGTTTCGTCTGAGGATCGTAGCTGGGCGACATCCAGTTGGTGGCTCCGTCCGCAGCGCCTTCGACAAGTGCTCCGTCCGGCTGGGGCTCCGTTGCAGGATCGGGAATGGGGCTACCTTTGGCGTCGACGCCTTTCGAAAAGTTGATTTTGACGTAGGGCTGCGAGAGAAGATTCTCGCCGGTCTTACGGTCGAGAACGAAGAAGTATCCGTTTCTGCTTGCCTGCGCGATGAGCTTGCGCGGTTTGCCGTGAAAGTCAGCATCGAAGAGGACCGGCGTTTCGACGGCGTCCCAATCGTGCGTGTCATGCGGTGAGGCCTGGAACGACCAGACGATTGCACCCGTGTCAGGATTGAGGGCGAGAATGCAACTGGTGTAAAGATTGGCTCCCGCACGGCCAACGCCAGCCAGAACCGGATGTGGGTTGCCGGAGCCCCAGTAAAGCAGGTTGAGATCGGGATCATAGGTTCCGGTAATCCACATCGCTCCGCCGCCACGAGACATCGACTTTTCATTGGGCCAGGTTTTGGCAGCGGGATCGCCGGGTTGGGGAAGTGCGAAGGTCTTCCAGACAAGCTTGCCTGTCTCCCAATCACGCGCTTCGATGAAGTGAGGAACGTCTGCTTCATCGCCGGAGGTTCCGAGGATGATGCGGCCTTTGACGATGAGCGGTGCGATGCTGAGGTAGTAGCCAAATTTCACGTCGGCTATTTCAACGTCCCAGAGTTTGTTGCCATTGCGCGCATCGAGACAGATCAGGTGGGCATCCGGTGTACCGAAGTAAATGCGGCCGTTGTAGTAGGCGACGCCTCTCTGGCCAAGATGGTCTCCCTCTGAGGGGCGGCGGAAATCCCAAATTTTTTGGCCGGTCTTTGCGTCCACAGCCCAGACGATGTCAGGTACGGTGAAGTAGAGGATGCTACCAATCTGAAGCGGAGTGGATTTGAGCGTTGCAGCGTGTGTTTGAAAGGCCCAAGCAAGTTGCAGAGAGTGGACGTTGCTTTGATTGATCTGCGCAAGCGAGCTATAGCGGCGACCGGAGTAATCGCCGTTGTAAGTGGGCCACGAATTGGCTACGGGAGATAGCGAGATATCCGGTTCAGGGGTCTGGGCTGAGAGCGCCAGGGAAGCGTAGAGCACGAGGCAGACTGCAGCCGCGCTACTTGAGTGTTTCCAAATACGAAAAAACATCATGAATATCCTTGTTCGTGTACTTGTGGAGGAGCTCCATATGGCCGTCGAGCGGATCTTTAACTTCTACCTTGACGGTGTTGAGCGGCCAGGAGCGATACCATCCTGTGCCAGCGATGATCGCCACATAAAATGCGTCGAGATGAACCAGCCTGCCGGTGATTGTTTTATTTGACGGCAGCGTGATGGTAGCTGTCCGGAGATCAACCGGAGGATAGAGAAAGCGCGACTCAAGTTCGACGGGGGAGTATTTGCTCGCGATACCTGCGAGGTCTTTCTGTGGGGAGTGGCATCTTGCGCATCCTCCTTCGCCGTTGAAGTAACGTTTGCCGGCCTCGACGTTTCCCGTAAGCAGCTTTTTAAGCTGATAACCGCCGACGGGGCCAGAAGACTCGACGCTGTTGGTCACTTCAATCCGTGCGTGGAGAAATGCTGCAATGTCCGATATCTGACCCTGCGTGAAGGTCGGGTATGCTGGCATACCCTTGCTGGTGCGGCCTTCCATGATGACTGGGCCGATGAGGTTTCCATCGACATCGTGACGTACAAGAGAGGAGTCGATAAGGCTGGAGCCAGAGCCGCCTCTCGCGTCCGTGCCGTGACAAATGGCGCAGGACTGCTGATATTTATCATTTCCGCGCTTCGCGTCCTCCTTGTCCATGGGGTTCGATTGCGCTCGAACACCAGGAAGAAGGACAAGGAAAAGCGAAATGCAGAAAGATGCCTTCCTGAAGATACAGTGCTGGCTCTCCCGACTATCGGCAGGCTTCAGGAGCTGTTCTGATGCAGATATTACGAACAAGGGATACTCTCAGGGTTTGATGGAAGAGGGTAGCACGTTGTGCAGAACGCGAACAGTTTGTTCGAGGTCCTGCTGTGTATGAGCCGCAGAGATGGACCACTGTTTTGCGGGGACAGGAAAAGTATAGATGCCTTCTTGAATAAGACGCATGCGAAGCAATTTGTCCCTGGTGAAATCGTGGTGCGCAGCGAGATCGTGCCAATCGCGTGGAGCGTGGTCCATCAGGTAAAGACAGAACGCAGAGCCTTGCCGCTCGACCAGCAGGGGAAGACCATGATGTTGCGCGATGGCTTCAATTTCAGTTTGCAACCACTCACCCATCTGCTCGAGCCTGGTGTAGACTTCGCCATCATTCTCCCGCAGGCGCTCAATCGTTGCGATAGCGGCAGCGGTCGGGATGGGGTGTCCGTTGTACGTTCCAGCGAGTAGGACACGACGTGCTGGATCGGGGTGAACAAACAGATCGAGGAAGCGTTTTGCTCCCCCGACCGCGGCGATAGGGTAGCCGTTCGCAATGGCTTTGCCGTATACAGCAAGATCAGGGGCGACTCCGGCAAGTGAGGCGTAGCCGCCGAGGGAATGACGGAAGCCAGTCTTTACTTCGTCGAAGATCAGCAGGAAACCGGCTTCGGTTGCAAGCTTGCGAAGACCTTGCAGATACCCCGGTGCGGGCTTCACAACTCCTATGTTCTGCAGAATAGGTTCCAGGATGATTGCTGCAATCGGATATTGTTGTGCAATGAGACGAACCGACTCAAGGTCATTGAAGTTGACGGGGTGTACGAGCTGGCTGTGTGCAGCGGGTATGCCTGCGCTGATGGGATGGAACCTATACTCTCCAGTAATGCGCGGCCCAAGTTCAGCTAGAGGAGTTGCCAGGTTGCAGGCAACGTCGTTGTGCCATCCGTTATAGCCCCCCTGCATGACGATAATGTGGTCGCGGCCGGTGGCGGCGCGGGCGAGACGAAGCGCTTGGTAGGTGGCTTCGCTGCCAGTGTTGAGCAGTGCAACGGATTCAATGAACGGAGCACATCCACAGATCATCTCTGCGAGACGCGCTTCAAGCGATGTGGTGCCACTACCGTAGAGGCTCTGGTGCTGCTCGAGGGCACGAGCGACGGAGCTATTAACGTGGGGATCATTGTGCCCAAGGATGTGTGGGCCAAAAGCAGCGTGGTAGTCGATATACCGCTTGCCTTCGCTGTCCCACATATGTGCGCCGCTGCCGCGGACAAAGATGAGGTCTGGTTCTGCGATACGGTTTACGGATGCGACTCCGCCGGGGAGAAATCTCCGGCTCTTTTCAAGGGTGTCTTCTGTGGAGTAGGTCAGCATGGGATACCGGATGTCTCTTTACAACAGCGAATGTCGCCTGAGCGGCCACGTGGATGACCGCTCGGGCCAGTGGGCCGACGTGTTAGAACGTTACCTTTGCGCCGAACTGGAGCTTCCGCGCGATCACAACTGGATTGCTGGACGTGATCGTTCCGTAGGTAGATGGAACAGTGATGTCCGAAGATGGATTATTGAAGTTGGCTGTGTTGGTGAGATTGAACGCATCAACACGAAGATTGAGATGAACGCCCTCTGCAATTGTGGTGTTTTTGTTGAGGTTCATATCAATCGTCTTGACGCTAGGGCCATAGAGTCCGTTTCGCTCGCTGTCGCCAAACGTATTCGGCTGAGGTTTGACGAATCCCAATGGGGCTCCAGTGGTGGGATTGGTGTTCAACCAGTGAGCGATGGTCTTGTTGCTCGCGTAAGGCTGGACTCCGGGCACCACATCTGCACGAGTTGCATACCAGGCGTCGCCTGCGTTATCGAACGTGACGCTGAACGGAGCACCTGACATCAATTGCGTGATGGCCGCGACGTTCCAGCCTTCCAGGAGTTTGCCGCGCACACCGCCGTACTGCGCGAACCTGCGGCCAGGGCCGAAGGGAAGATCATACCCACCGCTGGCAAAGAAGGTAATTCTGCGCACGCCATCTGCATTCCCGCGATCTCCGGCAGGGTTATAGGGGTTCTGTGGTGATCCGACTTCTCCGACGTTATCGATACCCTTAGTCCAGTTAAGACTGCTCTCGAAGAAGACCCCATTGCTATAGCGCTTGGTGCCTTCAACCTGGAGTTGATTGGTAAATGAGGCGCCGCTGAACTTCATCATGAGGATGTCGCCATAGGGCTGATACGGCCTGAGAGACTGAAGCGCTGTGCCGGACTGCTGTACTCGCGGCAGGTTCATGTTGTAGTTGACGAAGATGGCATGGTCAACCTTGTTGCCGAGGTAGGTCATGCGGAATCCGATATCACCAGGCAGGCGTTGCTCGACGGTGAAGTTCCACTGCTGTGAGGCTGTGTTGCGAATCTGGCGATCGACCGCATAGAGGCTCGGATTTGCTGTGACGAATGGCGTCACGCTGAAAGGATTTGCCAGTGTGACAGTTGGCGTCGCTGGAGCGCTGTCATACTCCTGCACGAGGCGGAACGGCGGGTTACTGATGCCAAGTTGATAGATGCCCTGATAGACAGGGGGCATGTTGTAGAAGATGCCATAGCCGCCGCGAAGGACCATCCGGTCATCACTGAACGGACGGAAGGCAAAGCCGAATCTGGGTGCGATGTCGCGATGGTCAGGCAGGAGCACGTTGGATCCCCAGCCTGCATCCTCTGATGTCTCGTAAGGATAGAGATTCAATAGCGTTTGGTTGGTACTAACGGGAAGCTGACCGTGAACACTGCGTACGACGTTCAATCCCTTGGCAAAGTCGAAGTTCGTCCAACCGCCATACCGCTCTGTCGGCTCAGTTTGAAGTTCATAGCGGATGCCGATATTGAGCGTGAGGCGTGGGAAGATGCGCCAGTCGTCTTGCACGTAGAAACCATAGCGATTGATCCCAATATCATTCGACGGAGTCTCCGTAGCACGGACTGCATCGTTCGGGTAGCCAAGCAGCGCATTAGCTAGTGGACTTCCCGTATAGCGGTAGGCTCCGAAGTAGAAGAATCCAAGCGTAGATGGGGACACAGAGGGGTTAGTAGAAACGCGGTTATAAGCGAGATCGGCGCCTGCTTTGAAGATATGCGCGCCCTTCTGCCACGAGAACGTATCGCCAATCTGATCGGTGATCTCAGGGTTGGGTTTTGAGCCGCCACGGTCGGCAATGGAGGTAAGGCCAGAGATGGAGAACGTCGGCAAACCGCCAATCGCGTGTGGATACAGGCCTGGGAAGATGGTAGAAGGATCGAAGTTCTGGTTCTGTCCCTGCCGGGTCGAAACCTGTGCAAAGTAGGAAGCGCGGATCTCGTTGCTCATAGCAGGAGTGATGATCCTGGTATAGGTCAGGGAGCCAGACTTCGTAGTGTAGCCCGCGTTGGAGTAATTGTTATATTCCACTGGCGAATAGAGGTTCACTGAATACGGGTTGCCGCCCATCGAGTAGTTGACGATGAAAGTGAAACGATTATTGATGTTGAGATTGTGGTCGAGCCGACCGGTGTAGCGGTTGACATTGATTCGCGTGGGAAGAGTTTGGACCAGGTTGGAGGTGTTGCCAGACTTGGTGGGAAGAGGTACAAACTGGAGAACCGCGAGCGTCCGTGGATCAAGCCGGTTGGTTGGAATCTGGTATCCATTAGGGCAGGTTGGACTGCTGGGAAACGGAGTGCCTCCATTTTGCGGATCTTTAATCGTAGTGCTGAAGCATCCAGCGCGCTGAGCGGCGGTAGGAACTGAAAAAGTTCCGGTGCTCGAGGTGCGCTGACGCCAGCCTTCATAGGAGAAGAAGAAGAAGGTATGGTTTCTGTAGATGGGGCCACCCACCGAGCCGCCAAATTCATTGCGGTTATAAGGCGTCCGCGCGATATGGGCTGCGTTGGCGAAGTAGTCGTTGGCGGCGAAGACCGTATTGCGATTGAAGGCAAAGAGCGAGCCATGGAAGCGGTTGGTGCCGCCTTTAGTAATCATGGAGACCGCCACAGAAGATGAGAACTCCGCCTTAGCGTTATTCGACTCAACTTTGACCTCCTCGATCGTATCGAGAGAAGGCTGCGTCGTCAGCGAGGTCTGGTAAGAGTAAGCGCCGCCGCCGTTGCCCAGATCGTTGAAACCTACGCCGTCCACTGTGAAAGTAGTTCCGCCCCAATGTTCGGAGCCTGCGATCTTAGGGTTTGAGCCCGACGCCTCGCCGGTATTTCCGGGTACAGTCGCAATGAAGGTGTCCATCGTACGGCCATTGGTGGGCAGCTTTTGCAGCGCATTGGTGTCGATGATGGTTGCAATCGACGAGCTTTCGGACTGGACCACAGGAGCCGAAGCAGTGACTACGACGGATTGCGTGACCTCTCCAGGAACCAGGGAGAGGTTGTTTCGTGTGGTCTGATTGAGTTGTATCTGGATGTCCTTCACGTCGACAGAGCGATAGCCCTGAAGCTCAGCACGAATGCTGTAGAGGCCTGCGGACAGATTGTCGAACTCGTAATCTCCGGCCCGGTCGGTGAGCATCGAATAGGAGGCGCTGGTCCCCTGGTTGGTCACAGTCACTCTCACCTGAGGGACGACGCTGCCCGAGCGATCAGAGACTGTGCCCAGGAGGGTACCGGTCACGCTCTGGCAGAGCGCCGCCATGGGCGCGAAGAGAAGAAGCAATAGGCTTAGTCGGCGATACATCATAATGGTCTCCAAAGAACCGGGAGAATCTGAATGCGATGTGCGAATATTGAGCCGCGTCAAAGTGGAGCGTCAATGTGATTGGACGGTTAATCCTGAATACAGGACAAAATCGAACACTCTCCAACATCAAGACAGATGGCAGTGGCTCAGTGTATATTCTAACTGTAAGAATACAATCCACTTTCGTCTAGCAGAGCCTGTAGCAGAAAATGCAGAGATGATGGTGCAGTAAAAGGCACACGCAGGCCCTTTTATCCCCGTCAAAAGAGGACAGGAATCGCAGAATGCCGGCAAAAAATCATATCGATCTTGTGGTGAAGACATTGAACGTGCTCGAGTCGCTTGCGCAGAGTGAGCACGGGAAGGCTCTCAAGGAAGTAGCAGCAGAGGTAGGCCTGGTGAAGAGCTCCGTCTTCCGTATTCTTTTCACCTTGAAACAGGCTGGCTATGTGGAACAGCCGGAAGCAAACGGCGTATATCGCCTGACGCTGAAGACGGCGGGCCTGACGCGGAGAAACAGTGAGCGGATGGGCTTTGTCACGGTGGCTCGTCCGCACCTGACCCGACTGCGTGATGAACTGGATGAGTCTGTAGCGCTGGCCGAGCGACGCGATCGCTCCATCGTGCTCATCGATGTTCTGGAGACTTCACATCCCCTGCGGCTCACATTCCACATCGGCGATCACTGCCCAATTCATGCGACTGCGATGGGCAAGGCAGTCGCTGCTTTTCTGTCTACGAGAGAGGTCACCGCATTGCTCGACAAATCCGAGTTGCCCCAGTACACGCAGAACACCAACACCCGGGTGCGCGACCTGAAAGCCGATCTAGGACGAGTGCACAAGCTGGGCTACTCGGTGAACGACGAAGAGACCGTGTCCGGTGCGGTAGTAATCGGGGCGCCGATCTTCGATTCGAAGAAGAGCGTCTGTGGCGCCCTGAGTGTGAATACGCCTACAGTCCGTTGCTCCGCTACAAAAAAGAAGCGTTTGATTGCAGCGGTGATTGATGCCGGCAACCAGATATCCGCCGACCTTTCCGATATTGGTTTTGTACGTTAGAGGGTTGACGAATGACGGGGAACCAGAGTATCAATGTAGTTCTTCCGTGCATAATAGATTCTGATAGTAAGAACCAATTCTGCGTGGAGGCATGATTTCTACTGGTCAAGGGGAGTGTAGCGATGCCAGATCGCCGCCGATTCGTGCAAGGAAGTCTGATGCTATCAGGTGCGTTTTTCGGTCTCGACCGTCACAGCTTAAGCGCAATCGGATCTGAGGCGGGATCTACTACGGGAGTGACAGGCGGAACTCTGGTGGGGGAGTACTATCGTCGTCTCGCAAAGTGGTGCGCTGTGGTGAACGGCGGGTTGAAGACGCGGCCCGGTCAGAGCCTCAAGGATTTGGAAGCTCAGCATGGCTGGAACCATTTCCCGTACACCATCCTTCCGGCCGCGGTGCTGTATGCCAAAAAGCATCCATCGAATCGCTGGTACAAGAATGAGGAGATGCTGACGCTGGCACTTGCGATTGGCGACCTGCTGATGCGCGAAGACATGCAGGGCACGTTCACGCCTCGGCTGGATAGCTATCGCGACACCTACATGTGGGTGGAGGCATATGAGCTGCTGAAAGGCAAGCTTGGGGATGATCGGAGGAGGAAGTGGAAGGTTGCGATTGAGAGGAATATCGGACTTCTCGAGAATGACGCCATAGCGTGGAAGGATTGCCCAGCGTACACGGAGAACTTTCTTGGAACGTCACCAAATCACTACGCGTGGTGGTCTGCGACGCTTTTGGTAGGTGGGAGATACTTGGACCGTCCGGATTGGGTGAAGATTGGCTCGGCTGTGCTGCGCCGTTTTGCGACGACTGAGCAGAACCCCGATGGATACTGGGGAGAGCATAACCCGGACGGACCGACGATTGGTTACAACTATCTGACGACCCTCGCTGTTGGGTTGTACTGGGAGCATGTCGGTGACCCTCGTGCGCTGCAGGCGCTGAGAAGGGCGACGGATTTTCACTCGCACTTCACCTATCCAGACGGAAACGCAGTGGAATTGATGAACGACCGGAACCGGTATTGGGAGGTCAGCCCGTGGGGGCAGTTCGCATTCTCGAACTTTGCTGATGGGCGCAGCTACGCGGCGCTGCTGGTGAGAAATACTCCAGACGATGAGATCGACCTGGACACTCTCGGACTGCTGGCACAGAATGCTCTTTACTTCCACGAGGGGGCGGTAGAGAAGTGCGCGCCAGAACTGGAGCAGTATTCTCATCGCTTGCAGGGGGCGGCCGGAATCCGCAAACAAGGAGCGTGGGTAATGGGGCTTTGCGGGATCATCGACACGGAGCTTCCGCTGAGTCAGTGGTTTCTGGACCGGCAGGCGAATGTCGCACTCTTTCATGAAAAAACGGGATTGATCATTGCAGGTGCGAATTCCAAACATCAGCCGGAACTGGCGACACTCTCTGAAAAGTTGCAGGACACAATCGAGACAAAACCCCTGGGCAGCAGGTTAACGCAGCGAGCAGATGGAGATTGTCTTGCTATAGCGCATCACACCTTCACCTGCGAGGTCCTTGCGCCGTCAGCTACGGCAGATGAAGCTCAGGTGAAGTTCCGCATCACTGGACGGGGGCCTGTACCGGAGGAAGCTGCGCTGGCGCTGCAACTATGCCTTAAAGCGGGCACGGTACTTGAGACTGGCGCTGGCAAAAAGATAAAGCTATCGGGAAAGAGAATCGAGCTAACACCGGACATGCTAGGCGGCTCCATAACGCACGGAGCCTGGACGCTCAAGATCGATGCAGATGCCACGTTGAGCTGGCCGGTATTTCCTTACAACCCTTATCGCAACGAGCTGGAGACAAAACTCGAGTACGCGGTAGGTTTGCTGCACGCGCCGCTACGTCTGCATGTGGATCCAGCGCATTATGTACGCCCCGACGAACAGCAAATTCAGGTGACTGTGAGGGTGCCAGGCACGCGTGGCGCATGATCAATACCGAAGGAAGAAGCCTCCGTCGACGCGCAGCGTTGCTCCGGTAATGTAACTCGCATCATCGGAGGCGAGAAAGGCGACGGCTTTGGCCACTTCGTCCGCCTGGCCAAGTCTGCCGAGTGGAAGGCGCGCGCCTGCGATAACAATGGCGTCTTCCGGGTTGAAGTTCCGCTCACCGGGCGTGTCGATCCAGCCTGGTTCGATGATGTTGACGCGCAGGTGTTGCGGCGCGAGTTTCAGTGCCCAGGAAGCGGCCATATGGGTGATAGCCGCTTTAGCTCCGTTATACGCAGAGGCATTCGGGTACGGACGCGAGCCGTGAACCAAGCGGATGATGATGATGGCTCCTCCGTCTTGCGCTGCCATGGCGCGCGCAGCAAGCTGGCTGCAATGAAACACGCCCCATTGCGAGACCGCCCAGGTTCGCTCGACGTCTTCGACCGTAAGATCAAGCAATGGTTTGCGAACGCTGTAGGCTCGTTATTAACAAGGACATCAAGCTGATTGAAGCTGCTGGCAACTTCGGCAAACATGCGCTCTACCTGCCTGCGATCGCTGATGTCAGCAATACATACAAAGGAGCGCCGTCCCATCTTCTGAATTGCGGCAGAGACCTCTTCTGCTTCGTCACTGCGCAGATCGTTGATGACCACATCGGCGCCGCTGCGTGCAAGCTCAAGTGCGGTCGATGCCACGTGCGGCTCCGGTAACAAGCACCACTTTGCCTGCGAAATTGGAACTCATAGGTGGTTTCTACCAGTCTGCAACTGAGCCATCGCGATGGTTGTACGCCATCAGAACTTCAGGCTGCCACGGATATTTTGCTGCTTCGGCCTCATTGATCTCGATTCCCAGTCCTGGTCTGGTGGGGGCGCTGCACTGTCCTGCTTCTAGCGGAATGAACTCTGAGACGATGTCGCTTCGCCATGGAACATCGGCGCGAACCATTTCCTGAATAAGATAGTTCGGCGTCGCGAAGCCAATGTGAGTGGAGGCAGCAGTACTGACGGGACCCTGTGGATTGTGGCAGGCCACGGAGATCATGTATGTCTCGGCCATTGCAGCGATGCGTCGGGCCTCACTGATGCCACCGCAGTGTGAGACGTCCGGTTGAACGACAGAGCATGCGCGCTTCTCGAAGAGTTCGCGGAACTCCCAGCGCCCTGTTAGTCGCTCGCCAGTAGCGATGGGGTAGGGAAGCGCACGTGCAACTTCGACTAGTGCATCGATGTGCTCAGGCCAGCATGGTTCTTCGTACCAAAAGAGGTTAAAGTCTGTGAGCAGGCGGCCAAACTGAATCGCTGCAGCCGGCGTGGTGCGGGCATGCAGGTCAAGCATAATGTCGATGTCATCGCCGGCTGCGTTGCGCATGGCTTCGACACAGCGCATGGCGCGTTTCAGAGTCGAGGGACTTTCAATGTATTCGGCAACCGGGATAGGCATCGCCTTAACCGCAGTGAATCCCTTCTCCATGCTCTCCTTCATGCGCTCTGCAAACTCCGAAGGTTCGACAGACTTATACATGTTCTCGAGCGTGCCACCACCCAGGTGATCGTAAAAACGGAGTGTGTCTCGCACTGGGCCACCGAGTAGGTTGCACACAGGCTGACCTAGGTCCTTGCCCTTGATGTCCCATAGAGCCTGATCGATGCCGCTCATGGCCGAGTAGTTCGTGATCCCGCCGCGCCAGAAATACTGCCGATGCATGATCTGCCAGATGTGCTCAATACGGCAGGGATCCTGACCAATCAGAAGAACGGAGAGATCTTCGATAGCACCGACGACGCCCTTGGTCTTCCATTCGAGCGTGGATTCGCCCCAACCATAAAGGCCTGGCTGGTCGGTTTCTACTTTGACGAAGATCCAGTTCCTCATGCGCGCGTTGACGACGAGGGTGGAGATTTTTGTGATTTTCATGCAGGTTCCTTTTGAAAGAGTTCAGTGAGTGCTTTGAGCGCCTCGTCGACGACCACATCCGCGGCGTCAGACGAAAAGGGTGTTGCTTCTACTTCGTAACCGCCTTCGCCGAACGCCTGACGGTCGGGAATATAGCCGAAGCCCCCATTGGAGTAGCCGGAGACGAGTGTTAACGGGAAAGGCGAGGCCTCGCGAATGCGTTTACCGATAGAAGAGAACGGTTCGCCCGCGATCGAGACGAGCGCAATGAAACCTATGCGAATGACCTGCATAGGCCAGGCTGTTTCGCGTTGTCCCCCATAGCGAACAGCATTTTCCAAACGCCATCCCATCTGCGTCGCCTTTGCTTGGATGAGCTGCGCTGTGTGCTGTTCTCCGGCTTCTTTGAGGCGTAGAACTTCCTTACTTAATGCTTCAAACTCGGCTGCGGGTATATCTTTGGCAGGAAAAGTTCTAAGCGGGAGATAGACCGTGCGGGTAAGCATCTCGCAGACAGGTGGTGCGACCACCACAGGTTCGTACTCATACTGAGCGATGTTCGCCCCTGATGGCATGACGGAGGTGAAGTGCGCGGTCAGCGGTTGGGTGTCGATGCCTACTGCGAGACTTGCTGCCGCAAGGCCGAGCTCATGACCTAGCCGGCGATAAACAGAGAGAGCTCCGGTAAATCCGCGCCGCGGCCCCAGATCGCCTGAGGCACCTTGAAGAAAGAGGCAGCGGCCTCCAATCTGCTGTTCGACAACCTGACGAGCGGGGCCGGGAAAATCGGGAGTAAAGCGATCGCTTTGCCAACCTACGGTTGTGGGGTGGCAGGCATAGTTAATGATCGTCGCGAGTGTATTGCCATCTTCATCGTCCAGCCGAAGTGTGATGAGCCTAGGATCGGATGGAGCTTCTTCGTTGACTCCTACAACGCACTCTCCTTGAGGTGTCGTTACTCGCCGGTTTCGGTTGATGAAGCACTCGCCACTGGCGGCTCCGATGCGAACGGGCTTGAGGGTTCGTAGTGCTTGCCAGGCGGTTCCGGCGATGCGATTTGGCAGTCCCTCAAGATATTCCATTGCCATGTCGAGCCCAACGGTAATGTTCTTGAGGCGGAACGTGTTCGGACCCGAGTGAGTATGACTCGTCGAAAAGCGAATGCAACTCACAGGAACACGCGTTAGCGATGCTGTCGTGTCGAGGATCTTTTGAGTCCAGTAGGCGTCAAAGCCGATGGCGTCTGCGTCGAGAATCAATATCCGTTTGCCGTTCTGTTCGAGCGCGAGCGCTGTGACATAAAGCGGCATGTCTGCGCCGGTTCCACGTTCATGCAACTGCGCACCCCAACCTCCTTGCGGAGTTCCAGGTGCGGGCGTGATGTCCGAGCGTCCTGTTCCAGCGAGCAGGGGAGAGGTCGAGACGTAAGAGTTAGCTGGCATTGCGTGTTAGGTCCAATTCGGAGTGAGTTCCAATTTGATGTGCGGCACGGCGTAGCAGTTCGACGCCCGCAGGAATCCATTCATCGTTCAACTGTGCCACGCTACCGGAGACGCTTAGCGCCGCAATTACTTCTCCGCGCCGACTGAAGACTGGAGTGGCCAAGCAGCGAACATCTAATTCTTCTTCCTGATCATCAAGCGCGAAGGACTGTTTCGCTATCTTGGCAAGCTCGCGTCGAAGCGCATTCCCACTGGTAATGGTGTTGCGCGTGTAACGGGCGAAGGTCCCCTGCTTCAGAAAACGTTGCTGGTAGGCCAAAGGCGCATAGCTGAGGAGTATCTTGCCGACGCCGGTGCAGTGAAGATTGGTACGCTTTCCTAAATGAGTATCAAAGCGAAGCAGGCCGAGTCCCTGGACCTTCTGGATATAAACTGCCTGATCAAGGTCCAGCACAGCAAGGTGTGCAGTAAGCTGGGTTACGGCCGAAAGCGACTTCATTGGACGAAGCGCGATGTCCGCTAGTTGCCCGGAGGGAGCAGCCTCACGGCCAAGCCTATGAGCCTTCACGGAGAGCATGCAGTTGCGCCGTGAAGCGTCCCGGGTAATGTAACCACACCTCTCGAGTGTCAGGGCGATCGCGTGCGCAGTGCTTCTCGGAATAGCAAGTCTTCGGGCCAAATCTGCGATGTTCATGCTGTGCCCAGAGCTATCCAGTGCTTCGAGCATTGCAAAGGCGCGTTCTATAGCGGGAATGCTCTTCGTAGTCTGCATTGGCGTCTCCTCTCTAACCATGTTTAACCAATGGTCCCCAGAATTGAAACCAGATCATATAGGCGTAGAGCGCAAGGGCAAGACAGACCAATGCACTCCACCAGAGAAGTGGGCTACTGAACCCGATGCTGCGTGCGCGTTCCGCTTGCGGAAGGCGCAGGAACGACTTCGACCAGACAATCTTGTCGACGACTTCTGCAGACGGTGCTGTAGTGACGAGAGAGACGAATACCATGAGAATCAAGCACGTGATCCAGACGAGGAACGTGCGATTAAGAAAGTTATCGTATGGGCGGAGGATCGACACGTATCGGAAAAGCACGTATTGGACGAAGGCTGTGTACGGAAAACCGAAGAGGAGGATAAAAGTAGCAGCGGCAGCTGAGGCTCGTCTCCATAAAGCCCCGAGCAGAAAGACAACCGATATGGGAGCGGCCACCCACGCACCTACATTCTGAATTAAAAGAAAGACCCCGTACTTTCCTCGCGCCAGCCAAAGAGAAAGCAGCACTGCGAGGATTAGGATGACGAAAGAACTCCAGCGTCCTACTTTGACCAAGTGGAGGTCCGTGGCTCTAGGCCGTAGTAGAGGATGATAAAGATCGATCGTGAAGATAGTGCTGGACGAGTTCACAACCGAAGAAAGATGTGAGAGGAGGGCACTTGCAATGCCCGCCATCACAATCCCCGCGAGACCAGCAGGAACCAGCGTTTTGACCAGAGTGGGATACGCCAGATCGGGATCAGGAAGGCTGGGAAAGAGCTTAAACGCCACAATACCGGGAACAACGACGAGAAATGGGAGAAGGATCTTCATAAAGCCAGCAAAGATCACACCCATGCGCGCATCCCATTCCGTCCGTGCACCTAGGCAGCGCTGCACAATGAATTGGTTGGTGCAGTTGTACCAGATGCCGATGGAGAGGAAGAGTGTGAAGACGCCAAACCACGGATAGGTCGGATCGTTCAATGGATAGATGATTTTGAATTTATACGGTTCAGCGTGCATGAGTGCAAGAACGCCGCCGGTCCGCACCAGGCCAGTGATTGCAACGATTGCGCCCCCCGTCATTAAGACAAGAAACTGGAGAAAGTCGGTCCACGCTACGGATGCGAGGCCGCCATAGATCGTGTAACTTCCCGCAAGCAGCGCGAGGCCAAGAATGCTATAAAGCGGATCGATACCAAACATTCCTTCAAGGGCCTTCGCTCCTGCAAGCATGACGACAGACATCTGGGCCACGATCCAGAGCACCAGCGAGGCGATTGCAAAGATGTAGCGGCAGGTTTTGTTATAGCGTCGCTCAAGAAACTCCGGCATGGTGTAGATGCCACCCCGAAGATAATACGGCAGGAAGATCCATAGCAGCACGGAGAGTGTGAACCAGTTGCCCCACTCCCACTGCGCCACGACGAATCCTGCGGCATAGGCTGCTCCAACCATGCCGATAAAGTGCTCCGTACTGATATTGGCGGCGATGATGGAGCCGCCGATAGCGTACCAGGGAAGGCTTTCTCCAGCGAGGAAATACCCGCGTGAGCCATTGGTGGCGCGGCGCGCAGCCAATAGGCCGATCAGCACATTGACGAGTAGATACGCGGAAAAAAGCAGTTTATTTAGGAGTGTGCCGAACATAAGTGTTTCTTACTCCCAGGTCATCCTGTGGGCTACGATAGCCACGCGTCGATGTTCTCTTGCACAAATGCATCATCAATGAGGTGAGGATAGGTTTGGATCACACGATCCAACTCCTTTGCCTGTCCGGGCGAGAGGTCTTCCTCGGGGTTTAGACACCATCTTCCCGCGAGCAAACCCTGCCTGTGCAAAACTTCATTAATGCCAGGAATGCAGCCATGGAAGTTATTTGCCGCGTCGAAGAGTACTGCGTTCATGTCAGTCACTTCTGCATTAAGAAGAAGCCACTTGGGATCGATCGAGCCTGAGGATTCGGCTACCTTGCGCAGTTCGCGATACAGCTCCACCGCACGCGCAGTCCAGACTGCCCAATGGCCTAGCAGGCCACCTCTGATTTGAAGACTTTTGTTGTTGAAGCGGAAGCGGGATAGCAAGTCTATAACGATGTGGTCGTCGTTGCCAGTGTAGAGTGCGATCTCTTCAGCGCGGCCCGACTCCGCCACGCCGCGAAGCACATCCTGTGTTGCATAACGGTTGAATGGAGCGATCTTGATGCCAACGACGCTTTCAACAGAGGCGAAGGCCCTCCAGAACTTAAGAGGAAGATGCTGTCCTCCAACCGCGGGCTGCAGATAGAAACCAATAATAGGAATGATCTCTCCGATTGCACGCACATGGTCGATGAGTTCATCCATTGGGGCGCCCGCGAGTGCTGCCAGACTGAGCAGCGCTGCGTGATAGCCGAGGTCGTGAGCCGTTTGCGTCTCACGGACGGCCTGCTGCGTCTTCCCGCAGACGCCAGCTACACGAATCGCATCTTTCGACCGAAGCTCTTCAGCAGCGAGCGCAAGCACGGGCTCATACAGCCCGATGCGAGGGTCGCGAATCTCGAATTGCGTCGTATGAACGCCGACCGCGACGCCGTCTGCTCCAGCAGCCATGTAGTAACGTGTCAGGGCACGTTGGCGCCGCTCATCAAGTTTCCGCTCACCAGTGAGTGCAAGTGGATGGGCCGGAATGACAGTCCCAGCATGAAAGGCTGCTCGCCAATTGAAATTAGAAAGTGCCATCACGTCTCTCAAATTTGGTGGGTTTGCCAAGGGTCATGCCGCCGGCGCCGAGCCAGTTTGCGGTCATCTCGATCAATTGCTCTTCCGTCACAGTGGACGGACCGAGCAAGCTTGCGCAGCGCGAAGCGTCGCTCAGCAGGGCTGTCTCTGATTCGGTGCCCGTGAACCGAGGCTTTTTGCCAAAGCGCCGACCGAAGTTCTCCGCAACCTCGCGGACCGAGAGCACTTTGAGTCCGGTGACATTGAGCGCACGCGCGGGCACGTCGCAAAGCGCGAAAGAGCGAAGACAGTATGAGTTGGCATCGCCCTGCCAGATTACGTTTGCGTAGCCTGTAGTTAGATCAACAGGTTGCTCGCGCAGGACCTTTTCGGCGATATCGACAAGAACTCCGTAACGAAGATCGACCGCATAATTCAGGCGATAGATGAGCGTAGGGATCTGATGCGTGTTGGCGAAGTATTCAAAGATGCGCTCACGCGCGAGTGCTGATTGCGCATATTCGCCAATAGGGGCGACTGGCGTATCTTCAGTGGCCCCTTTGCTGTTGATTGGGGTAAAGGGATAGACGTTACCGGTCGAGAAAGCTACTATCCGTGAGGCATGAAAACGCTGTGCAGTCAGGCCGGCCATCCAGACATTGGTAGCCCACGTGAGCGGCTGGTCAGCGACGGAGCCAAACTTTCGTCCAGCCATAAAAACAACATTCGGCGCATCAGGAAGTAGGCTGTAGGTATCAGGGTTAAGCAGGTCCGCTTCGACGACATCATTGCCTCTCGAATAGCGAGCAAGAAAACCGTTATGATCCCTGCGTGTCACCGCAACCACCCTATGGCGAAGCCCAGCCTGCTGAATGGCGCGGCGCATCCGCCCAACGAGGCTCGGTCCCATCTTTCCGCCCGCGCCCAGCACGACTACATCCCCTCTGAGTTCCGCGGCTGCTTCTACGTCGACTTCTGAAGGCTGAGTAAGCAGCTCTTCCAACTTGTCTTCATTGCTGAGAATTGTGGTGGACATGTATAATTCCGCTGAGTAGAATATGTTCTACTAAATTGTGAATACGACCTTACGAGCCCGGGGAGCGTTTGTCAATGCCAGAATGTGGAGAGGCCAAAAAATGATGTCAGCCGGAACAGGAAGGCTCCGCGGGCGGCTGCTCGCAAGTATTGTGTTCGTGATGTTTTGTTTGGTGCAATCGGGTTCTGCGGCCGACTTGCGGCTGGGTATCATCGGAACCGATACCTCACACGCAATTGAATTTACAAAATTATTGAATGACGCCGCTGCGCCTGGTCACGTTGCTGGTGCACGCGTCGTAGCAGCATATCGCGGTGGCAGTCCGGATATTGCAGCCAGCCGCGACCGGATTGTCGGGTTCAGCACGGAGCTGGGCAAGGCGTGGCATATCCCCTTCGTTAAAGAGATCAGTGATCTCTGCCCACTAGTTGATGGAATTCTTCTTGAAAGCGTGGACGGGCGTGCGCATCTCAGACAATTTCGCGAGGCAGCAAGGTGTGGCAAGCCGGTCTTTATTGACAAGCCACTGGCCTCCACGCTCGCCGACGCGCTGGAGATCGGCAAGATCGCTGCCGCAGCTAGAATTCCGTGGTTCAGCAGTTCGTCATTGCGGTTTGGTGCGGTTCAAGCTATGAGCGCGCCAGCCGTGACAGGAGCATTTGTGTGGGGTCCCGGGCCATTCGAAGAGCATCACCAGCTTGATCTCTCCTGGTACGGTATACATACGGTGGAGATGTTATTTACGATCATGGGCCCGGGGGTAAAAGACGTTACTCGTACATACTCCCCCAGCGTTGATGTTGTTACAGGAGTCTGGACCGATGGGCGAGTCGGCACGTTGCGTGTCTTAAGGCCGGACAGTTCATATGGAGCCGTGGTCTACTATGCGAACGGCCACTCCGTTGTCGAGAACGAGATCGCGGTGAGCTACTCTCCGCTGCTAGAAAAAATCGTGCAGTTCATGCGGACGGACATCCCACCCGTTCCCAATGGAGAGACGCTTGAAATCTTCCGGTTCATGGATGCCGCACAGAAGAGTCGTGAGCGTGGCGGCGTTCCCGTTTTGGTCAATCGCTGAATGGCTGATGTATGCAAGTCGATCAAGTTGACAATATGGCCGCTTCGAAGGAACACAGGCATGGTGCCAACGTGGCTCGGATGAAAGGAAAGTTCATCGCGAGGGTTGTCTTCACCATCACAGGTGCACTCCTCGCATGCCCGCGGATCCACGCTGCAAGCCGTGCTGTGCAAGTCTGTGTACGAGACCAGAGCGGCGCCGCAATCGCGGGAGCCAGCATCTCGGTTGCGAGCAGTGCGCAGCGGTTTGAGACTGGATCAGATGGTTGTGCAACCTTCGATGTGATGCCCGGAAAAGCGATCAAGATTAGTCGTACCGGATTCACCAACGCGGCTGAATCCATCGGCGACACCGCGCGGCTTACTGTCACACTGCATGCCGGAGTTACCGAGGAAGTCGATGTAACAGCAGCGCGTACGCCACTGGCCCTCGATGCGAGCGCAAGCAGTGTCCGCATCCTGTCCAGTACCCGACTTGAGCAGGCGTCAGGGTTCACACTGGACGACGACCTGCGCCAGGTTGCAGGATTTCAGCTCTTTCGCCGGACAAGTTCCTGGGTTGCGAACCCGACGACAGAAGGAACATCACTACGTGGCTTAGGTTCGACTGCTGCCAGTCGAACCCTCGTGCTCAACGATCAGGTTCCGCTCAACGATCCTTATGGAGGATGGGTCCATTGGAATGAGATTCCGATGCTTGCCATTCACGAAGTCGAACTGATGCGTGGTGGAGCCTCGGACCTCTATGGCTCAAGCGCCATCGGTGGTGTCATCGATGTCGTTCCCGTTGTACCGGACCACGCTGGCTATACCGTGGACCTTTCAGGGGCGAGCGAGCATACAACCAACCTGAATGGGTTGCTGATGGGCAGCACTGGGCGATGGAGCGCACTTACCGCAGCCAGCCTGTTTCGCACCGATGGTTACATCCTGATTGCTCCACAGCTACGCGGTCCCATCGATATTGCATCGAACGTCCACTCGCAGAGCGGTCGGGTCGAATTACGCGAAAACATTGGAACGAATAGCAATATCTTCCTGCTCGGCAATCTATTGAATGAAGCAAGGAGCAATGGAACCCCTCTCCAGACAAACGCAACCAGGATCTGGCGATATATTGGCGGTGGCGATTGGGACATAGACCACGAGAGTCGGCTCTTGGTACGTCTCTATGGAACGAACCAAAGATATCGACAGGGTTTTTCGACGGTGAATGCAACACGAACTTCGGAGAAGTTGACAGCCCGTCATCGTTATCCATCGGAGGTGGTTGGCGGTGCTGGGCAATGGGCACGCAGCGTTGGGACATTGACGCTGGTGGCTGGGGCCGATGCCATGGACAATCGGGGCAACGACTCCGAGCAGCTTTCGCATATCAGTCTGAGTGCGCGGCAACGCAGCGAGGGAGTCTATGGCGAGATACTGTGGCAACCTGCAAACTGGTCGGTGGCACTCTCATCGCGCTTCGATCACTTCGGCAGCTTCGATGCTCGTCAGTCGGGCGGCGTTCCCCCAGTACTACCAGATATCTATGAAAATGTCTTCGATCCCCGCCTGGGCGTGGTCAGAAAGCTTACCCGCACCCTCTCGCTGACCGGCTCCGTATTTCGCGCATTCCGCGGGCCTACGATGAACGAGCTTTATCGCCAGAGTCAGGTCGGGCAGCAAATAACGTTGCCGAATGCGCAGCTCAAGTCAGAGCGCGCGACAGGGTTTGAGCTGGGCGGTCTGGTAGATGCTGGCCATCTCGGCTCCATTCGTTCCAGCTATTTCCTGACTCAAGTGAACCGTCCCATTGCGGCGATTACGCTTAGTTCTACTCCCACCAGCACACTACTGGAGCGGGAGAACCTTGGCCAGTTGACCAGTAAGGGATTTACCGCCGAGTGGGAGCTTCGGCCTGCGTCCTTTTTATCCTTAGTTGGTGGATACCAGTTTGCAGTTTCCACGGTCACAAAGTTTCAACCTGACCCGTCGCTCGTCGGCAAGTGGACCCCAGAGGTGCCTCGTAACAGCGCTACGTTGCAGATGCAATTCTCAAGACACCGCATCGGCACTCTGGCCGTCGACCTACGCACCAGTGGCCGTCAGTTCGATGACTCTGCGAACCAGTTCAGGCTGGACGGATATGCCCAGGTCGATCTATACGCGGAGCACTCATTCGGAGAGAAGTGGCAGGTGTATGCTTCGACACAGAATTTGCTGAACCAGCCGGTGCAGGCGGGACGAACACCCATCCTGACGCTGGGGCCCTCTCGAATCGTCATGCTTGGCCTGCGAATTCACTGAATAGAGGAGCCGCAAGACTCAAATTCGTCGAGGGTAGTCTCATTGAGTTCGTTCTCCTTCTGCCATCAAGTTCAATGGTTACTGAGCGAATTTGATATTGCCGCGAACGATGAGGATCGATGCGGCTGGAATTTCAAACTCTGTATTAGAAGATGCTTCAACCAGGCTGCGCTTTGGTGGATTGTCGGGTTCTGCTCGACCCGTGCCACTCTCGATGACGGGCTCGTTAGTATGCTCTGGATGCGCCATTGAGGAAATCAGCAACGGATGCCATTGGTATTGAGCTTCACCGTAGGCGATGGTCACGACTTGACCTTGGAATGAAAGCGGCTTCTCGGTGACATCTTTCATAAAAGAGATGTGTACTGAATGCGCTGTGTCCTGGTCGCGGTTAACGAGCATGATGGACCATTGGCCATCAGGACGATGGTTGGCATAGGCCGTGACCATTTCATTGCCTGCGCCGTCGGGATAGGTGCTGGTCGCGGGATAGATCGTGTTCGTGGAAGAGCCGGGCTGCACCCACTCAGTGTTGATGAGCTTGCTGGCATAGAACTGCGCGAGTGGCTGCACAATGTTGTAGTTGCCATCGACAAGAAACATGCCGAAGGTGCCGGGGGAGTTGCCGCAGCCGCGGTCGAGTTTGAGCGGAAGATAGTGGAAGTAGTAGACACCGTTGCCGCCAGAGGTGAGGAACGAGCCGATGTAGTCGGCTAGCCAGAGGCCGGCGAAGTTGTCCATGTAGGCTTCACTGGCTCCGGCGGAGAGGTTTGATTCGGTGATGAACATGGGGATGTTCTGCGGCAGGCCGTCTTCCTTCCACACCTCCATGATGTGCGAGACGAGCTTCGGCTCGTCATAGAGCGCGGACCAGGAGAAGCGGCAGGGCAAAAGCGGATAGTGCTCAAAGGAGAAGAAGGCGAGGTCCTGAAGGCCGTTATGTGCCTTAAGGTAGTTGAGGAAGCGATTGAGCCAGGAGGTGTTGCCGGAGGCGTCGGGCCAGACGCGGATGTCTTCGTTGACGCCCTGGAAGGATGGGCCGCCGAGTTTGAGCGAAGGGTCGAAGCGGTGGATCGCAGTGGCGAACTGGATGTAGAGCGCTCCGTAGTCTTCGGGAGAGATGTACTGGCCGTCAGACTCTTCGCCCATCTCGACATAGGAGATGGGGTAGTGGCGGGCTTCGATGTAGCGAAGTTCGTTGACGGCGTCTTCTGGTTGGTTGTAGATGATCGCGATTGGGATCATCGCCGGAAGATTGTGGGTGATGCCGCTCGTGTAGAAGAGGTCGAAGCCGACCTGGGCTTGGCGTTTGTTGATGAGATCGGCAGGCGTGTGCCAGGAGTCGACTGAGGAGCAATAAGTGGTGGTCTGATCTTGGTCGGCGGTGTGGCGGACGCTGTCGTGGAAGGCGCCGTCGGGTGTGGTGGTGCCGAAGTAAAGTTCGCGGATAGCGTAACCGACGCAGTTGCGGATGTCTGAGGCGCCGTCGGCATCACAGGTGTTCGACGACTTCGTCATGAGAATGCGGATGTATTGGACGAGGACAGGATGGTTGCTGAAGCGTACGGTCTCGATGCCCCCTTTACCGTCGTTGATGACGCCTTTGGGCAGTGTTTGCCAGATGCCTTCAGTGGAATGCGCAATGGGGTCGACGAGGCCTGTCCAGTACTGGATCTCGTAGTGGGAGGCGAAGGGCGCTGCCCACGCGATGCGGATACTGTCGGCGAATTGTCTGCTTTTCAGATCGAGGACGACCCACTGAGGATGTAGGCTGTCGTCGTCGCCGGTGAAGTGCTGGGTAAGGTAGGGATCGCTCTTCCAGAAGGTGGAGGTGTCGCCGTCGGTGAGACGTGAATAGCCGGTGTCGCCGGTGCCGTCGTTACGGGTAAAGCCGCGACGGGGCAGAGAGTAGCCATAGGTGTAACGGAGCATCTGGGTGGGCTTCGCAGAGCCGGTGAAATAGCCGCGGTCAGAGGGGTCACTCCAAGTACCTTCGGGGTTCCAGTGCCATGCCTCGACTTCAAGCTCGGTGTTCTGCCGGTAGGTTATGGGTTCCCAGCCGGAGGGTTTAACGGCGTCGAGCACAGGCTTGGTAAGAGCCTTGTCGATGGCTTCGACGGAGATGCGGTCAAGGCTTGAACCGAGCGTCTGATTCGGAACGAAGTGGTTACGAACGCTGGAGCGCGCGATGTCCACCGTGACGGTTTGGCTGACGAGCGGAGTGGCGGTAAGCAGGGTAAAAAAGCTGAGCAGGGCAGTGATGTTCGGACGAATCGGCAAGTTTCTTACTCCTTACATCGGGATCGTTTCAGGGCTGGTTAGATTATCGCTTTGGGTGGCAGATGACGGAGACGTGCTTCGAAACGGAGTTTTCTTGTGTTTCGAGAAGAAGTCCAGCATGTGCTGTTTATTGCTGAAGGCCTGGGTGCCTCCGTTAGCTGTTGTGGAGCAGGCTCCGGTGAGGTTGCCGAAGGAGAGACACTCGGGGATGTCCGCGCCGTGGACATAGGCGTGGAGGAAGCCTGAGTTGAAGCTGTCACCCGCACCGACGGCGTCGACGACCTCAACCGGCACGGCTGGTGCAGTGTAGTGCTGACCCTTGTGGACGACGAGCGCCCCTTGAGAGCCACACTTGATGACAAGCATGGGAACGATCTGCGCGAGCTTCTGGACTGCATGCTCGAAGTCTTGCTCACCGCTGATGCTGCGCAGTTCGCGCTCGTTGGGCATGAAGATGTCCACGGCGCGGAGTGTATCGAGTACGGGGCCCTGCCACCGGTCGGTGGGATCGTCGTTGGTATCGAGCGAGGTGGTTAGGCCTGCCTCGTGCATGGTGCGGAGCAGACGTGGCACCTCCTGCTGCAGACTGCTTTGGAGGAAGAAGGACGAGAGATGAAAGTGTCGCCCTGAGGTGAGGTAGTCGAGGTCGAGGTCCTCGAAACGCAGCGCAGAGATGGTTCCAGAACTCGTGAGCGCGCGACGCGAGGTTTCGTGCTGGAGGAGCACGGTGACGCCAGTGCCGATACCTGGCTTCGGCTGAACTGCACAGGAGAGATCAACTCCTGCGTGTTTGAGTGTGCAGACGCAGAGTTCGGTGAACGGGTCGCTGGCGAGTTGCGGGATGAAGCCGACCTTGCTGCCAAGTGCGGCGAGATTATGCGCTGTAATGGCCGAGGAGCCGCCGAGCGTGAGTGCCATGCTGGTGGCGAGCAGTTCCTGCTCGAGAGGAAGATGTTCGGGCAGGCCGTACAGCACGAGGTCCATCGTGATTTCACCTGCCAGTGTGACGTCAAACCGGGACAAACGCTCCTCCTGTTCCTGATGGTTGTCAGGCGATGTGTTCGGTTGCGAGTTTTATCTGACGCCGCCGCATGATCCACAGCGCGATGCCTACTGTAGCCCAGACAGTCCCCGCGATACGGGCCAAATGGCCAAGATGGATCCAAAGGAAAAGGCAGACGAAGAAGCCGAGAGCTGAGAGAACGATGGGTAGCCACTGCTTCGCGCGTCCGGCGCGCCAGCCGAGTACGGCAGATGCGATATTGACGCCCATGAAGGCAATCAGCGCGCCGTAGTTCAACAGTTCGGTGCCGAGTTCGTAGCTGAGAGTGAGCGCGCCGACGAGAACGATGGCCCCGATCAGCAGGACGTTGTTCTGCGGGATGCGGCGTTTTGGTTCGAGCCTGCCGAAGAAGCCGCGCGGCAAGGCGCCGTCTTCGCCCATCGAAAAGAGCAGCCGTGCTGCGCCCATCTGTGACGCCATGCCGGAGCCGATGGTTGCGATCAGGAGTGCTCCGTTGACGAGGACGAAGAGCATCGGGCCGCCTGCTCGACGAGCGACGGCGACGAATGCTGTGTCGAGGTCAGGGAACGCAAGACCGCGCGGCCAGACGAGCTGGCCGAGGTAGACCTCGATGAGTGCGAGCACGCCAGTGATAAGGCAGGTCGCGACGATGGCGTGTGGCACGGAGCGCTCGGGGTCGTGCGCTTCGTCGGTGAGGGTGGAGATGCCGTCGAAGCCGATGTAGGTCAGGACCGCGATGGATGTTCCGTGAAAGACCGCGGGCGCCGAGAAGGTGCTGCGGTTGTAGAAGGGGTTCAGATAGAAGATTGCATCGGCTTCGTGCAGGTGCAGGATATAGCGGAGCGCCGCGGCGAAGAAGAAAAGGATGACGACTCCTAGACCGGCGGCGACCGCTGCGTTGATCCGTGCCGAAGTCTCGACACCGCGCAAGTTCAGGCCGGTGAAGAGCAGCGCGAAGAATAGAACCCAGACTATGTAGGGAATCTGCGGGGCGAAGTTGAGGGCGGCCTTGCTGCTCCAGATGGTGCAGATAAGCGGGTTGAGGATGTAGTCCATCGCCATGCACCAACCGGTGATGTAGCCGAGGCCTGGATGCAGCTCTTGGCCGACGTAGGTGAATGCCGATCCTCCCTTGGGATAGGTGCGCGCCATACGCCCATAGCTGAAGGCGGTGAGCAGCATGGCAAAGAGTGCGAAGAGAATCGCTGTGACTGCGTGGGTATGGGAGACGTTATAGACGACGCCGAAGACCGGCATGGGCGCGGTAGGCTGTACCAAGATGATGCCGAACAGGACCAGGTCGCGGAAGCGCAGAGCGCGCTTGAGCGTGACGGGGCTGCCGATCTCTTTCAAATTCCCTGACACAGTGGTATCACCCCTTGGCAAAGCCCCCAGAACGGAGCACGTTTCGCTGTTCCGACACTGAGATTACGTGAACTACGTGTCCGCTGTCTTTGATTTTGCCCATGCGTAAGTCTGTTCTAGTTTGTCATATTACAACGTTTGAATACCTTGATAAATATCTGGTCGAGGCATTGTCAAGAAAATAGTGCCGGAGAGGAGTGTTTGGCGCTAGAAAGGGGATTATCTGCGCGGGAGGCGTCCGGTGGATTCACGGATAGCGACCGCGGGAGGAAGAAGGTATTGCTTGCTAGGCGTAGCATGCGCGGCGTCGTCGATGCCGCTGAGAACGCGCTCGGCCGCGCGGCGTCCCATTTCTTCCATCGGCTGGTGCACCGTGGTGAGACTTGGACTCGATAGTGCGGCATAAGGGATGTCGTCAAAGCCGATAACGGAGCAATCTTCGGGCACGCGCAAGCCTTCATCGTGAAGTGCGCGGATGACGCCGAATGCGGTGAGGTCGTCGAATGCAGCGACGGCGGTGAAGCGCTTGCGCCCGTCGAGGAGCCTTTTGGTAAGCGCGTAGCCCTCAATAAACCCGGAGTTGGGATCTGAGGTTTCGGGTAGATCGACGATGAGACGCGGATGGAGCGTGAGTCCCGCAGTTTTTGCGAAGCGATCCATTCCAGCCCAGCGTTTGCTGCTGTCGCCCAGCTGCACAGGGCCGCGGATGATCGCGATGTCGCGGTGTCCCAGCTCGTAGAGGTGCTTGAGCGCTGCGTGGCCGCCAGCTTCGTTGTCAACGACGAAGCTGGTCATGGAGCCGCTCTCACGGCCGATCAGAGCCAGCGGCATTTGTTCACGCTCTAGTTCAGCAAGCATGTTGATGTCGACAAAGAGCCAGTTCGCGATGATGATGAGACCTTCGAGACGACGCTCGAGCATCATCTGTAGATAGCGCTCGAACTGCTTGGGCTCGTTGTGCGCGTCCATGATGAGGGGAAGGTAGTTGGTTGGCTGGAGTGTCTTCTGGATGCCTTTGAGAATGAGAGTGCAAAAGGGGTCAGAAATATCGAAGACCATGATGCCGACGGTGAGTGAGCGGCGGCTGCGGAGAGAGCGCGCGGCCGCATCTGGTCTGTAGCCGAGCCGCTTCGCGGTGTCGCGGATGAGGACCTTGGTTTGCTCAGCTAGATAGCGCGCAAGCGGCTTCTCGTTTAGCACGATGGAGACGGTTGATGTAGAGTATCCGCACTCATGCGCGACATCGGCCAGGGTGGTTCTGCCCGATTTGATCGATTTGCGTGTCAAGCTGCCGTCCAGAGTGGGTAGATTTCCGAAATTATAGCGGAGAAATTGATAGATCCAACAAGAAGAGAAGTGAGTTTGAACAGCATATCTATCTCTTAGTAGAAGGCTGTATATCACTTGAGCCGGGAACGATGAGTTCTTGCGATGAGGAGATTTTCAAAAAAGTATTGTCTGGCAGATGATTTTTCTTGACAAGTAAGGTTCTACGGAACTAGTTATATTCAAACGTTGGAATATAGGGAATGCGTTGAGCGATTTTAAACGCGTTCTTTACGACGTTATGCAGGCCCCAGAGAGAAACCGTGCTCTGGATCTGTGGTGCGATTGAAAGCGTGCAGATGCGCAGGCTGCTCATGCGCAATGATCCGCTCCAATTCACGACATACGTCGCCTGGCTGCAAATCAACGATAGATAACAGTAAAACCACTTCTTTGGAGGAATGCGATGCACAGTAAGCTGAAGTCGGCAATGCACGGCATGCTGGTATTCACGCTGGCCGCACTGATAGGTGTTCCAGCGCTTGCCCAGACTATTACCGGCACCATTACTGGTACGGTGACGGACCCGACCGGAGCCGTTGTCGCCGGTGCGAAGGTGACGGCGACTAATGTTCTGACGAATGTTGTGACTCCGACGGTCACGAACTCAAGCGGTATTTATTCGCTGCGGTTTCTTCCGATCGGGCAGTACAAAGTTAAAATTCAGGCGGCTGGCTTTGCTCCTCAGACCACCAGCACCTTCACTCTTGAAGTGGACCAGATCGCGAAGGTCGATGTTGCACTTCAACTGGGCGGGACCAGCAGTTCAGTCGTTGTTACCGATACAGCACCGATTCTGAATACGGAAGATGCGACGACCGGCGGCACTATTACGGCACGCGCTGCAACGGAGCTTCCTCTGCAGAGCCGTAACTTTTCGACACTGACGACGCTGGTTGCCGGAGCAATTACACCTAACCCAATGGCCTTGGATAACGTGGGACGTGGCCAGTACAACGGTGGTTTTTTTGTGAACGGCAACCGCGAGCAGAGTAACAACTACACGCTCGATGGCGCTGACATCAACGAGGCGATCGACAACTATATTGGCTATAGCCCTAACGTAGACGCGATCGGCGAAATGAAGATCATCACCGGCAACTCCACCGCGGAGTATGGCAACGCGAATGGCGGCCAGGTGGTGATGGTGACCAAGGCTGGTACGAACCAGTTCCACGGCGATGCGTTCTTCTTTGGCGAGAACCAGAACCTGAATGCGAACTCCTGGGGAAATAAGCTGACGGGAGCGGCGCGACCGCCGTTCAATCGCGCGATGTTTGGTGGGACGATCGGAGGTCCAATTCTGCGCGATAGACTGTTCTTCTTTGGAGATTACCAAGGCGCACGGCAGCACTTCTCGCAGGTTGAAAACCGCACGCTGATGACTGCGGCTGATTGGGCCAGCGCTCCGATTACAAACCCGGCGGCGGTTTATCTTCATGCTCATCCGGAACTGTACCCGGTGGGCAGCGCGACCCCTCTTGTTGCAAACACCACTGTCAATTATGTGGGTTCTGATTCGCAGTCCACGGTGAACAACCAAGGGGACGTGAAGATTGATTGGAACGCGACGAGAGTGGATACGATCTCTGGCCGCTTCTCTATCGGCCGTGAGCATGATGGCTACAGCAAGGTTGCCGTTCCTACCGATATTCCGACTAATAACAATGATCCTTACACCGGCTTCATCCTCAACTGGACACGGATGATCAATAACAGTATCGTCAACGAGGCGCGCGCAGGCGTTGGCCGTACACGTTACATTCAGACGCCGACCGACGTCTCTGGGAAGTGGGGACTGACAGGCAACCAGACGCTCGGCATCCCAGGCACACAGCTTGTTCCAGGTTTCAGCACGCTGGTCATCGGCAACGGCGCCAATTCGGGCACTGTCGACGATATAGGTGCTCCCCAGGGACAGGACGGTAACGGCTCTTATGGTGGTATTGATAGCGACAGCATCGTGAATGCCTTCACCTATGGCGATAATCTGACTTGGCAGCGTGGCAAGCAAACGCTGAAGTTCGGCGCGCAGTTTCTGCGTTACCAAGAAAACCGCTACTATTCGGGCAATGACGGCACGCTCGGCTGGTTCAACTTCAATGGATTAGTCAGCAACTTCCTACAGGACCAGGTCACGACCGAAGGTCAGGGTGCTTTGACGGGGCGCTGGGGTCAGCGGCAGTGGCGCGATGCGGTTTTCGTCCAGGACGACTACAAACTCACCCAAAATCTGACGGTGAACCTTGGTATGCGCTGGGAGTATGACCAACCCTATACCGAAGTCAACAACAAGCAGGCCAATATTAACTTGACAACTGGCGTGATTACTTATGCCGGAGTCAACGGAGCACCTCGCGCACTGTACAACGCGTTCTACGCAGGTTTCATGCCGCGTCTGGGCTTTGCGTATTCGCCGGAGTACTTCAACAATAAGCTGGTTGTACGCGGAGGCTACGGTATCAGCAATGCTTTCGAGGGCATGGGTGCGAACCTGCGTCTTACACTGAATCCGCCCTTCTTCGTGGATGCTTCTTGCGGTATTGGTCTGCCTTGTGCCAACGGCGCGCCATTTCTTGCCGTTACCTCAGGCTTCTACCGTCCGTCCGATCCGAATGTATACGCAGGCAATGTACGCGCGTGGCAGCCAAACATCAAGCCTTCGCTCGTTCAACAGTTCAACCTGACGACGGAGTACCAAGTGGACAACTATACCTCGTTGACTGTTGCCTACCTTGGTCAGATTGGAGACCATTTAGTCGATCCGCGTGAGGGCAATCAGCGGCCTTGCCTGACCTGTGCTCTGCCGATTACGAATCTCTCCAAACTCAATCCGGATCTGAGCCAGATTGCCAACATCAGCTATTCCGAGTCAGAAGCCGGGATGAATTACAACTCACTGCAAGTGACGGCTCGCCGTCGTGCATACAAGGGGTTGGAGCTACTGGCCAACTGGACGTATAGCAAGGGTCTTAGCAATAACCTTGGCTACTATGGTGCAGGCGGCGGCGCAGGAGACTCGCAGAGCGCCTACTGGCAGGATGCTTACAACGGTAGGGGGGACTATGGTCCGGAGTTCTTTGACGCGCGCCACAACGTCTCGATCTCAGGCGTTTACGAGCTGCCGTTTGGACGTGGTCGCCAGTTCGCAAGTAACATCAATCGCTTTACAGATGAAGCTATTGGCGGGTGGAAATTCGGTACGATCATGAGCTTCCACACCGGCTTCCCCATCACGGTTGCATCTAACTCGTTCTACTCGGCAGCAGTCAACGCGCGCGCTGCCCGCGGCAACCATCTTCGCTCCTTAAAGATTGTTGGCCGCACGGAGACCAACTGGTTCGGGACTGATCCTTCGGCGGTGGGCTGCTCCAGTGGTACAGATAACAGCATCTGTGCCTATAGCGAACAGAGTTCGACCGCATTTGGCACAGCTGCTGTAGGTTCGGAACGTGCTCCTGGCTATAAACAGGTTGACCTGTCTCTGTCGAAGGACTTCGCCATAACGGAAGGAAGATACTTTGAATTCCGCAGCGACTTCCTGAATGCATTCAACTTGGTGAGCCTCGCTCCACCCGCCAACAACATCAGCCCAGGTAATAACTTTGGCCAGATTACCAGCACCGTCAACGAACCACGTAACATTCAGCTGGCTTTGAAACTCGTCTTCTGAATCTTGGATCCATTTGTAAACTCGATAAACGGCGGAGAGAGGCTCTTCGCCGTTTTATCGAGTTTGCCTTGCATTGTGACGACTGCTTATCCGTGTGAATAATCCACAGTCCGCCTGCGTTTTGGCGGATTTGTGCTCTGCCAAAGTGGCATATTATCTGATAGACTGAAAGCGTTGCAGCAGGAACGATGCCAAAGTGTCGTGCGTGTGGCGGCAAAGGAACATAAGGTAGACTCGAGCGTAGATCCTCTCTCCACGGATGTTTGCTTGTTCTATGTGACGCTTTACCAAGTTGCCCCTGGCAACCTGGGGACGTAGCTCAGTTGGTTAGAGCGCTGCCCTGTCACGGCAGAGGTCGCGGGTTCGAGCCCCGTCGTCCCCGCCATACAAAGAACTTAGTTTCGTATGGGACTTCAAGTAATAGGCAAATCCAGGCACAATAAACCATCACGTATCCTCCCGGTCTGTGGTTCCTCATTTTTGTGCCTACGGAAGCGGAATCATCCGAACGACTTTTTCTGTGAGCGCAATTGTAGGAGATCAGGGCCTGTTCGCACATATCTTCACAAGTGCTTGGCCGGGACCAGGTACAGGCTTTTACCGCGTTCACTTCGCGACATATGCCTTCATCTTTCATTCCTTCGCAGGTTAGATTGGATTTTGAAGCGCCTTAAGGCAACCACGCTGGAGCCAGGCTAGTGATAAATTCTGTTCGCTTCATGGCAACTTCAGCTGGGACCTTATGCTCACCTTTTTCGAAATTTTTATAGAGCTTGTATTCAGAGGGGCTTCCAGGTGCGTTGGACTGCACAAATTCGACAGATTCAGGGACATCCGGTATGCGTCCTCCAAACCAATGTGGATCCTCGCGTTGAACCCAGGTGATAAGTACGAGAACAGCTCCAGGTGGATATGCCTTCGCAATTGAATTGACGGCATGATTTCGCACGGCCTTCGCGGCAACATCATTGCCATAAAGAGTTGCCATTGTATGGTGGACCGGATCGATATACATCGTGATCGCTCTCCAGTCGAGTGGTTGGTAGGGCATCGCTCGCGGTAATGCTGCGGCTTTATAATTTAGTACTTCGTTGCGTCTCGACTTCGCCGATGTAATCGGAAGCGTATAGATAGAATCATTCCCACGCATGGGCAAATGGCAGCTAGTGCACTCTCTAACAAAATGAGAATTGGATCCATAATGCGTCAGCGCGGTTCCGCGCCAGCGCCCCCATCCCCATCCATCGGTTCCCTTGTAGAGATGCGCGTTCTTCACCATGAGTTCCACTTGCACAAACTTTCCGGGATGAATCAGGCCGTCGTCTGCAGCAACGCGTTGCCAGGCTATTTTGGCGAGTCGAGCCCCATCGGGCCAAGGTGAGACATTGCCAGATTGTGCCGCCTTCACCGCAATCTCATTGCCAAGGATCATGCGCATCGAGTTGTTGTCGCCTCGATCGGTAAAGCTTATTGGCTTCCAATCCTCAACGTCTGGATCAAAAGCCAAGCCGTTCATCTCCTTCGCTACCAGTGCCAAATTCGCTTGAAATGGAACTTGCTCGATGGGCGGGCTTGAAACAGCTTTTATCCTGCTGTCCGAACTCCATGGCGCAAGATAGTTCTTTATAACAGCGAGATCTTGAGGCGTCACACTTACGTCAGGATGGAGGGCTAGAAACTTTCGCGGCGGCATGGCGCCGAGTTGCATCATATTGACGGACTCATAAAGCTTTCCCATCTGAACGGCTGCTGGTTGTGAGCCGAGGGTTGAGAAATTGAGGTGTTCCCGTGCTGTCACTATATCGTGCCGAACCAGCCAGTAGCCGGGAACGATCTGATCAAACCAGGAGAGCCGTGTTTTATTGGAGTGACAGCTGTAGCAATCTCGGTTAAGTATTTGCCGCACTTGCTGCGGAGCTTCTATCTCTGCTGTATTGGGACCTGATTGAATCGATGGTCGGGCCAACTGTAGTAGGACAATGACAGAGGCACCCGTAATCACGATTTTTACTAAAGCTCTCATCACCGCGCCTCTGGCATTGATTTATGTAAGTCAACACTCGTAGGTACCGACGAAAACAGAGCAATCAACCCCTCCATCAATGTGGGGTGAGCCAGAATCGCATCACGCAATGCCGTGTAACGTAAACCGCCGATCATGGCAATCTGAATCCCTGACATAATCTCCCCGCCATTGGTTCCAAACACAGTGAAGCCAAGGATGCGATCGTCCGTTCCTACCAGTGCCTTCATAAAGCCCCGCATCTCTGAAAGGGTTCGAGTTCGTAAAACAGATGACATAGGAATCTTGAACAGGAGATATGGTGTTTCTTTTGCCTTAGCTTCTGTCTCACTCAGGCCTACGAGCGCCAGCTCAGGATCGGTAAATAGAGAGAAAGGAATCAAACGGCCTTCCGTAGTTCGATTGCCGCCATTGAAGTTGTCTCGCAGAATACGAAAGTCGCCGAACGCTACGTGCGTGAACTGCGGACTACCAGCCACCTCTCCATTGGCCCATACTCCTTCCGCCGTTGTTTCAAGGCGCCCATTCACTTTGATGTAACCACGTTAGCAGGACATCGGGTATGTTGCTCCCAATGCTCTTATGCGGATCAACAGTTCTGCCCTTCATCTCTGGCATATCAAACTCAACAATTGCGAGGCCGAACTCAGAGATGTCGCGCTGCAGCACTTTCAGAGGGTAGTGGTATAACCACGGGATAGCCCCTATTCTCAAGGCTCTGGGTGAGAGTTGTAGATTCCAGCACATCATTGTCCGAACAAAGAATCCTGGTCGCCGCGACACTGCGGAAAAGCTTGAGTAAGAACTGTACCTTCAAAATTAAAGATCAAGAGCGGTAAGACGGCTATATTGCCATGCAAGGGGCAAGACACTGCGACTGCTTAGGCGCTGGCTAATTGCAGATTTAAAGAGACTACAACCTGTCTTAATGACAGGTTGCAGTCTTTGTGAACTTGTCGGGAACCCTAAATTTTAGGTTCCCAGCCCTTTTCGTAAGTGCGGCCCCAGTACTTCATGGCTTCGGCATCATTGTTGATATGGCCGTTAGATGCGTCGAGATGAAGCTCACGGTTGACGAACCATGCGATGTTCGACAACTGCAAGATGGTGACGCTGATGTTGCCTGAGGCAATCGGCTGGTGGAGTTGTTCGCCATGCTGCACCGCGGCGATGAAATTGGCGAAGTGCAGGTTGGTCATGCTGTCAGCGCCGGTGAGGTCGGCTGAGTCAGATGCCTTGCCCTCCCGCACGTCAGCTGTCTGCTTCCCATGCCGGTCGAAGACGATATAGCCACCCTCGTCGATGAGGACGCTGCCCTCGGTGCCTTCGATGACAACGCCTCGGTCGCGGTTATATTGCCGGATACCACTGCAGCTATTGCTATCCCACGAGATCATCTTGTCGCCGTAGTCGAAGCTGGTGTTGAAGGTGTCGTAGAACTGCCAGTCGTCCTTGTAGTTGTAGCGACCGCCTGCTGCGGTGACGCGGTTGGGATAGGTGACGCCGAGAATCCAGCGACAGACGTCGACTTCGTGAGTGCCGTTGTTGAGCGCCTCGCCAGTGCCGTAGCGCCGGAGCCAATGCCAGTTATATGGATGGATATTATCCTTGTAGTCGCTGCGCGGCACGGGACCCTGCCAGAGATCCCAATTGAGCGTGGCTGGGACGGGGATGACTTTGCCGATGCCCATGGACTTGCGGTTGTTCGAGTACCATGCCTTGCCGTGATAGGCGCGGCCAACGATGCTGCCGTCCTGAATTTTTTTGACGACGTCGATATAGACGGGGGAAGAGCGACGCTGCGTGCCCATCTGAACGTGCTTGCCGTATTTTTTCTGCGCCTCCACGAGCAGCGCACCCTCGGCGGGGTTGTGGCTGCAGGGCTTTTCGACATAAACGTGTTTGCCCGCCTTAAGCGCATAGATGGCCATGGGGGTGTGCCAGTGGTCTGGCGTGGCGATGGAGATGGCGTCTACGTCGCGTGAGGCCAAGGCATTGCGGAAGTCCTGATCGGTCTTGGGAGTTTCGCCCATAGCGGTCTTCGCGCGTTCAGCGAAGCGATTGAGGATGACTTTATCCACATCACAGACATGCGTGATGCGGGCGTTCTTCATGTTGGCCTTGATGCCCGCCAGATGCGCGTAGGCGCGGCTGTTCAGGCCGGCGACGGCGAAGTTGACGCGATCATTGGCCCCAACAATCTGGGCGTAGCTTTTGGCGGTGGAGGCGACGGCTGCGGTGGCTGCGGTAGCGGCGAGGCCATCCAGAAAGGTTCGACGAGTAATCATGGGTTCTCCTGGCTTGCTGGTAAACGATACGTGCGGTTGGTCCGCCAAAATACGGTATCCCTTATACACGGGTTTAAGTTGGAAGTTCAAACGAAGATGATTCGGAGGCCATAACAGCTTCTATGAGAACGAGCTTAATTCAGGCGCTGGAGGCGGTCGATGAGCTTCTGGGCAAGAGGTTCGCCGGATTCGGTCCATAGCAGACGGCTTGAGATGCCGCAGTGCTTTTCGACCAGAAGGGTGAAGGCGAGCAGCATCTCGACGTTCTGCTGGATGTGCTTCGCTGCGTCCTGGTCGAAGTCCTCTGGGTCGAGGTCTTCGACGATCCAGGGCGTATCGAGGCCGAAGTCGATACGGATGTGGCCGTTCTGCTCGTAGCTGGCGTCATCGAAACTGGGGCCGAAGCCGAGAATGCGCACCGTGCGGGGCTGCGGCTTCCATATTGTGTCGAGGCCAAATGCGCGAGCAGATTCGGGATCTGGTCCGCTGTCGAGGCGGTTGTGGAAGTCATCGTCGGAGAGTGGCGCCCAGAGATTCCAGCGCATCTCGAACTCGTAGGTCATGTCGTCGTGGAGCTGCTCGGTGGCCTCGGCTACTGCGTTTTCGATGAGAGAGTCATCGGAAGTTTGGGCGCGCTCATCATTGACGTAGATGCGCTGCCAGGCGGGGGATTCGTTGAAACTGATGGGATAAGTGGTGGCAGCGGTGACACGCTTGTCTCCGCTGATGACCGCAAACTGCTGCATAACGCCGACAAGCGCGGCAGGCAGGGCCTCGAAGCGGAAGTTCGGAAACCAGAGGCTGAGGTAGAGTTGATCGGCCATTCGTGTAGTTTAGCCTTTGCCGACGCCAGGGAACAGGGATTCGCCTCTGCAGCGCGGCTGCTGGATGAGAAGATAGAAGTCGAATGGCTGTTTCGGTATCGGTGGAGAGGCTGCGGAGATGGTTGCTGGCGGGCGCAGTCCTGCTGGTGGCGGTGATTGCTGCTTTTCTGGGTTATGCGCACTATCGCGCCCACCGTTTTCTTACCGCGCTGCCGGAGAAACTTGGAGCTGACATACGACAGGAGACGAACGGTTTTACCTACTCGCAGTCCGAAGGCGGCAGGACGATCTATACCCTCCACGCCTCGAAGGCGATCCAGCACAAGGACGGACACTACACGTTGCATGATGTGGGGATCGTGCTCTACGGGCGCAAAGGCGACCGGGCGGACAGAATCTATGGCAGCGAGTTCGACTACGACCAGAAAAACGGCGTGGTGCGGGCGATGGGCGAAGTGCATCTGGACTTGCAGGCTCCTGCAGCGAAGGATGCGAAAGCGAAGATGGACTATGCTGCGGGGAAGGACCTGGCAGCGAACGATGAGATCGACAGCGCACACCTGATTCATGTCACGACGAGCGGCTTGGTGTACATGCAGAAGCTTGGTGTCGCCGCAACAGACCAGCCAATTGAGTTCGAGGCGGGTGGGATGAAGGGCCACGCGGTCGGCGCAGATTACACTTCGGACTCCGGTGTTCTGATTCTGCATTCGGCTGTCAGTGTCGCTGGAATCGAACGTGGCCGTCCGGCAGTATTGACGGCTGCGCATGCAGAGCTGGATCGCGAAAACCAGCAGGTAACGCTTGCTGGCGCCAGGTATGTTACGACGGACAAGACAGGCGTGGCGCAATCTGCCCAGGCGGAACATGCCATCGTGCATCTACGTAGCGACGGTACCGCGCAGAATGTGGACGCTAACGGAGCGGTGACACTAAAGAGTGTGGATGGAATGGTTGTTGCTCCACGAGGGAAAGTGACACTGAATGCAGACAATGATCCGCAGTTAGCTGTGATGACCGGAGGGGTAACGCTTGGAGCTGACGGGCCTTTGCGGAAGGCGCAGGGCCGTGCGTCTGAGGCAAGGCTGGTGTTCGACAGGAACGGTCGCCCCGAACAGATGTTGATGACTGGGGCCGTGAGTCTGCATGAGCAACTGCGATCTTCGGAGGCGCAAATAGCATGGAGTGAGCGCCAGTTGAATGCAGGCGAAGTGAAATTTGCGCTTAAGACAAGTCCAGCGGGCAAGACGCTTGTACAGGATGCCAGCGCCACGGGTAGTGCGGCTTTGGCCATGACGAATCCGGCAGTCAAGGTCGTTCATGCTGGCAAGAAGAGCACCGGCGCAAACGCCACGGTGAGCAGTGCGCTTGCCGGAGATGCGCTGACAGCTCGATTCACTGAAGTAAACGGAGTGCAGCACCTGGCTGAGGTTCGAGGCGATGGACACACCTCGCTACGCAGGGTGAACGCCGCAGGCACGGTCAATACGAGTTCGGCGGACTCGCTGGTTGCCATCTTCAAGCCCGTGGCGGCAGCGGAGAAGCCTTCTGCGAAGGGAGGGTTTGGCACAGACGAGATTGCTTCAGCTGTGGAGCAGGGGCATGTGGTGCTGACCCAAACCCTGACGAAAGCAGGAACGGCGAATGCTCCAGAGGAAGAACGCGCAACGGCAGAACAGGTTTCGTATGACGGCGGTCTGGAGCGCACAACACTGACCGGCAATGTGCAAGTGGACGATGCAGAGAGCACGCTGTGGGCTGACCGTGTGGTGGCTGACCAGGAGACTGGCGACGCGACGGCGGACGGTTCAGTGAAGGTGAGTTATCTGGCGCCAAAGAACGCTAAGGGCTCAGCCTCAAGCGAGGATCCTGTGCATGTTCTCGCTTCGCATGCGGACCTCAAACACGACTCTGATGTGGCGATGTTCTATGGAGCGGCGGGGCAGCGAGCGCGGCTCTGGCAGGGAGCTTCACAAGTTGAGGCAGCGGTAATCCAATTTGATCGCAAGCAGAAGCGCATGGAGGCGCACGGAGCCGGGCAGGGAGCACCTATGGCTGTTCGAGCCGTACTGACCTCATCAGCCAAGCCATCGGACAAAGCGAAGGCTGGCAGGCCAGTGAAGGCCAATGTCTTCGAGATCAGGAGCCGCGAACTGGTTTATTCGGATGAGAAGCACGAGGCAGACTTTGCCGGCGGAACTGAAGTGACGAGTGCGGACGGAAGAATGCGCGGGCAGCAGGCAGTGGTCTATCTGAAGCAGGCCGGCAAGACTGCGCCTGGTGCTAAGGGCAACGTACAGAGCGGGTTTATCGGCGGCAGCGTAGAGCGGATGGTAGCTACTGGAGGCATCGTCGTCGACCAGCCAGGCAGGCGCGCCACTGGCCAGCAGGTGGTCTACACGGCAAGCGACGGTATGTTCAGGCTGACCGGAACACCGAGCGCTCCACCGGAGGTCATCGATGACCAGCGCGGAACCGTGACGGGTACATTACTCGAATTCCATGCGGGAGATGAGAGTGTCGTGGTTTCTAATGGAGGAAACGGCAGTGCGGGGCGTGTCCGCACCCAGACGCAGGTGAAGAAGCTTAAATGAGGACATTGTCGACCGAGGAGATAGGAAAGTCGTACGGCGGCCGCGAGGTGGTGCGCGGCGTAAGCCTTCAGATCGAGCAGGGTGAGGTGGTAGGCCTACTCGGGCCGAATGGCGCGGGCAAGACAACGAGCTTTTATATGATCGTGGGCTTGGTTAGACCGGACGCGGGGCGCGTGATGGCTGACGGCCACGACATCACACGGCTGCCAATGTATCTGCGAGCACGTAACTACGGCATCAGCTATCTACCGCAGGAGCCTTCGGTCTTCCGCAAACTGACGGTGCAAGACAACATCCTGGCAGTTCTGGAGGCGCAGGATTTGAGCTGGGAGAGCCGGAGAATCCGTACGGAACGGCTGATTGAACAGTTGAATCTTGGTCATATCAGGAAAACCAAGGGGTATGCATTGAGTGGAGGCGAGCGACGGCGTGTGGAAATCGCGCGTTGCCTAGCAATTGAGCCGGCGTTTATTCTGCTCGACGAGCCGTTCTCAGGGATAGATCCGATTGCCGTGTTGGACTTGCAGGAGATCATCTTTGGCCTGAAGCGGAACGGGATCGGCGTGCTTATTACAGACCACAATGTACGCGAGACGCTTTCGGTAACGGACCGTGCCTATATCATCAATGAAGGAAAGATTTTCCGGACCGGAACACCGGGCGAACTGGGGCGCGATCCGGATGTAAGGCGTATCTATCTGGGAGAAAACTTCTCGATGGATTAGTGGGTGAATGGGTGGGGAGCGGAAGTAGAGCTTTAAACACTCCTTTGCAAGATAAAAGCCAAGCGGCAAAACAGTACAACTTCCGTGGCACGTTTGAGTTGCCAACGGTGGAGTTTACACAGCCATTGGCGGGGTTAGACTTACAGCGAAAAGAGTTCGAGGCGCGTAGACTGTGTCAGGTATGCAGTCTTTTGCGGATGGCATGCACGACAAACGCCAAACGTCGCACCTGACTCCACTATCTTTCAGGTATCAGGTGTAGGAGAGAGGTCCCGGACGTGCTGCTGCAACCCAAGCTGAACATGAAGGTCTCCCAGAGACAGGTGCTGACCCCTGGCCTGGTCCAGATGGTCAGCGTGCTGGCGCTGAATAAGCTTGAGTTGAAAGAGATGATCAACACCGAGATGGTGGAAAATCCGGTGTTAGAAGAGTTGGAAGAGACAGCGGTCTCTCTGGACGAGCGGGCTGGGCAGGAGGGCGACCGCGAGCGCTCTGCTGAAGAAGTAGCAGCTGAGAGTGAACGTGTCGAGAAGGACCCCTTCGATGAGATCGACTTTGGCAGCTATTTTCAGGATTATCTCGATCCTGGTTTCAAGACCGCAATGAATTTTGAAGAGATCGACAAGCCATCGTTTGAGAACTTCCTTTCGCAGCCGAGCTCATTGAGCGATCATCTCCTGTGGCAACTGGGCTCGATGTCGCTAGTGCCTGGTGTGCGAGCAGCAACGGAGCTGGTGGTAGGAAACCTCAACGAAGACGGTTATTTGATAGCCACAGATGAGGAACTGATTGGTTTGTTGCGCGAGTTCAATAGCCAGGTAACCCCCGAGCCGATTCCATTTGAGCGCGGGGTAAAGGGCAAGCTTGTGCAATCGTGGATGGCAGCATCCTTAAATGCGCATATCGAGCCTAACGGAGGTTTGTCGAATCTTGCGGCAGCGGCAGACGCGCACGAAGATCAGCAACTGTTGACCACAGTGGTGGAAGCGCGTGGCGTGGTGAATTTTCTCGACCCTGTGGGCGTTGGCGCACGCAATTTGCAGGAGTGTCTGCTGATCCAGATATGTGCACAGCGTGGCGAGGCGGGTATTGTACTTCGCAAAAGACAGATGATTGCTGCTGCAAGTGGGGCACCCGAAGACCGTCTTCGCCGTGAAGATTGCCTCACTTCCGCTTCTAATGGCAAGGGCGACATCTTCGATATCGCGACGCATATCGTCTCAAACTGCCTGGCCTTGCTGCAAAAGAAGGACATGCGCGAACTGACAAGGAACTGTGGCCGCAAAGCGGAAGAAGTTCAGGCTGCGGTGGATTTCATTCGGACGTTGGATCCACGGCCCGGTCAACGCTACAACCACTCCGAAACGCGTCTAATTGAGCCTGACGTGGCCTTCGTCAAGCGCGACGGTGAGTACGTTGTCGTGATGAATGAAGAGGACATGCCAACGCTGCGCCTGAACCAGAACTACCGCAGGATGCTGCAACAAAAGCAGACTGACAAGGACGTCAAGGAGTACGTCAAGGAGCGATACAAATCGGCGATCCAGTTGCTCCGGAACATCGAGCAGCGCAAGAACACTATCGTGCGTACGTGCGACGCGATTGTGCGTCGGCAGCATGATTTTCTTGAACAAGGTGTCAATGAGCTGAAGCCGATGATGATCAAGGAGGTCGCCGAAGAGATTGGTGTCCATCCTTCGACGGTCAGCCGCGCGGTTGCGAACAAGTATGTCCATACGCCGCAGGGTGTGTATGAACTTCGGTTCTTCTTCTCCGAGGCCGTGAACGGTCCTGAGGGTGGCGATCTTCCGCTGGTTCTGCTCAAGCGCAAGGTAAAGAAGTTGATCGAAGAAGAGGACCCGCGCAAACCGATGACCGATGACCAGTTGGCAGCTGAGTTGCAGCGGCAGGGAATTCAGGTAACACGCCGTACAGTGGCCAAATACCGCGAAGACATGCAGATTCCCAGCACCCACCAGCGTCGTGTACGCTAAATCTTCGAACATCTGTGAGGTGAGCGCATGGGCGTCGAATACACGGGGCGACAGACGGCTGTCACAAAAAAAATCAAGCAACAGGTAGAGGCAGGGCTTACGCGTATTGAGAAGATCGTCGGCGCGGCTGTCGGCGTTCAGGTGACGTTGACAGCCCAGAAACATCGGCAGATTGCCGACATCCGCATTCAGACAAGAAGCCAGAAACTGGTTGCTGCCTGTGAGGCTTCCAATATGGAGGCTGCACTCAAGGAAGCACTCGAAAAGATCGAGCGACAGGCGGTGAGGCATAAAAAGAAGACTGGAACAATAAAGCGGCATCCGAAGGGTGAGGTAAAGGTGGGGCACGGCAAGGCGGTCATCGAAGCTGTGACGCCTACGGTGTCAAAAAGCACAGGGAAGAGCTCCGCTAAGAATCCGGATAGGATCAAGACTGTGCCAATGGTCGTGCACTCGTTCCCATTTCAATCGCCGCTCCCGGAGCCTCACATTGCTCGCACGACTGAAGGAGTAGCTTTGCGCCCTATGTCTGTTGAAGAGGCAGTGAAAGAAGCGGCGTTTCGCGACCGCGATGTGTTCATCTTCCGTGACTACTCAGAGCAGTTGATGGTGCTGCATCGCAGACGTGATGGAAAGATGGAGCTGATTGAAGTCCCATAGCATCAGCCGTTTCAATACAGGTTAGACCATCGGTGGATGCTAGGATTGCTACGATGCCACGCAAGCGAGCGAAAAAACTAAGCACTAAGAGAACACGGAAGCGTACGAAGTTACTTCCTCACCGAGAGCTGGTGATTCTGACTGGTCTTTCGGGATCGGGAAAGCTATCGGCACTGAAAACGTTTGAAGACCTGGGCTATTACTCAGTAGACAATCTGCCACTGGAATTAGTGCCGCGTTTTGCGGATCTTGTGCGGCAATCCAACGAGATTGAGCGAGCTGCACTGGTGGTGGATGTACGCGAAGGGATTCGGCTCGACGAGTTTCCGCATCTGCTTAAGCGCGTGCGGCGTGTGCTGCCGACGCGCGTGCTCTTTCTTGAAGCTAGTGACGAAGCGCTGTTGCGTCGGTTCTCTGAGACAAGGCGTCCGCATCCATTGGGTCGCAACGACACTGTGGTGAAGTCGATTAAAGCGGAACGTAAGCGACTTGACCCCATCCGCAACGTTGCCGACATTGTGCTCGACACAACCAAGTTCACGGTGCATGATCTGCGTGCGCACATCAACGCGCAGTTCGAACGTAACGATAATGAAACGAACCTGACGATTTCGTCGAACAGCTTTGGCTTCAAAAACGGCGTGCCTGCTGAGGCCGATCTCGTCTTCGATGTGCGTTTTCTGCCCAACCCCCACTTCGTCCCGGAGTTTCGTAAGCTGACAGGCAGGCATCCCAGTGTCGCGAAGTATGTCCGCGACTTTCCGCAGACGACGCAGTTTCTCGACAAGACGACCGACATGCTCAAGTTTCTGCTCCCACATTACATCAAAGAGGGAAAGAGCTATCTAACCGTGGCATTCGGCTGCACAGGAGGACAGCACCGCTCGGTGTTTATCGCGGAGGAGATGCGAAAGCGCCTGACTGCTGCCGGGTACAGGGTGAAGACCTCGCACCGCGATATGCCGCGTTGACCGGACGCGGAGAGGTCTGGCCAAGTAAAATGAATGGGATGAATCCTGCACAACAGAGGGACGGGCGGGCTTGAGACGCTTCTGGCGATTGCTGCTCTACGTGCGGCCTTACGTGCTGTATTCGCTGCTGTCGGTTTTATTGATGGCCGTGGTAGGGGCGATGGCGGCGTTTCGCCTGCTGCTCATCAAGCCTATCTTCGCCAACGTACTTAGTCCGGAGACCTCGAAGAATGTCCTTGTCTTCCCAGTGCCCCAACTGGGCTGGACGCTCGATCTGAATTTCCTTGTGCCGCACTTTCTGCACAACGCCTGGGACGTTGTCGCATACGCGCTTATCGGCTCGGCGGTGCTGAAGTCCATCTGCGATTACACGGGCACATACCTGGCAAACTATGCAGGCTTCGGCATGATTACGGACCTGCGCAATGACCTCTACGACGCTGTGTTGCGCCGTTCGGTCGCGTTCTTTCAAAGGCACACGACGGGCACGCTGCTCTCGACGCTGATTAATGACATCGAACGTGTGCAGTTTGCCATGTCTTCAGTGCTGAGCGATTTTCTGCAGCAATTGTTCACGCTCATCTTCACGATCGGCGTAGTTATCGTCACGGGCGGGAAGCTTGCGTGGATACTGCTGCTGTTTGTACCTGTCATCATCTCGTCGGCGCGGCGCATTGGGCGCGGCGTCAGGCGGACTACACGCAAGGAACAGGATAAGCTCGCCGATATCCAGAATATTCTGCACGAGACCATCACCGGCAACCGTATCGTGAAGGCGTTCGGCATGGAATTGTGGGAGATGGATCGCTTCCGTAAGGCGGCGGCAAAGCTCTTCCACGCCAATCTGAAGTCGATCAGCGTGCAGGCGATAAGTTCTCCGTTGATGGACGGTCTGGCTTCGGTTGCGATTGCTTTGCTGTTGTGGGTGGGTAGGCAAGAGATTGTGCACCACGAGATGACGGCCGCCTCGTTCATCACATTTCTGGCCGCGGTGTTTACGATGTACGATCCTGTGCGGAAGTTTGCTCTCTTCTACAACAGCTTCCAGCAGGCGCTCGGCGCGAGCGAAGAGATATTTAAGTTCATGGATGCGCAGGACGATGTACAAGAGAAGCGCCGGGCTTTTGTACTGAAGGGCTTCAACCATGGCATTGAGTTCGAACACGTAGGCTTTGCATATGCGGCGGAGGATGGCGTGCAGAAGCAGGTGCTGCATGACATCAATCTCTCTGTAAAGCCGGGCGAAGTCATCGCATTCGTCGGCCCGAGCGGAGCTGGCAAGTCTTCGCTGGTGAACCTGATTCCGCGTTTCTTCGATGTCAACGAAGGACGGATCATCTTTGACGACCACGATGTACGCGACGTGACAATTGCTTCTTTGCGCCACCAGATCGGCAAGGTGACGCAAGAGACCGTGCTCTTCAACGACACAGTGCGAAACAACATCGCCTACGGTCAGCCGGATGTGCCTCTTAGCAAGGTGGAGGAGGCCGCGAAGATGGCCTTGGCACATGACTTTATCATGAACATGCCCGAGGGATATGACACGCGGATCGGCGAGAAAGGCATGCGCTTGAGTGGCGGTGAACGCCAGCGGATTGCGATTGCGCGTGCCATTTTGAAGAACGCGCCAGTGCTGATTTTGGATGAGGCGACCTCGGCGCTCGATACTGAGAGCGAGCAGTATGTTCAAGCAGCGCTTGCGAATCTAATGCAAGGTAGGACGGTGTTTGTGATTGCCCATCGCCTCTCTACTGTTCGCCGCGCGACGCGGATTGCGGTGATCGAGAGCGGGCGCATTACGGAGATGGGTACCCACGAGGAGTTGCTGGCGCAGTCTGGAACGTACCGGCGGCTCTATGACATACAGTTCAGCGATGATGCAGGCGCAACGACAAATATAGAGACGCCCGTGACGGCGAACGTGGAGGGAACGGCTTGAGTGCCTTGTATTCGATGACGGGATATGCAAGCGTGCGGGGCTCGGTACGGGAAGACCTCGGCTTTACGCTGACTATGAAGAGCGTCAACCACAGGTTTCTCGACCTGCAGATGCGGATGCCCTCGTACTGCGATGGCTTGGAGATTCAGCTACGGCGCATCTTGAAAGAGAACCTCCGCCGCGGCCATGTGGATGTCACACTGCAGATGGAGCGGCAAGCGAGTGCAGAGGTTCGTTTGAACAGCGGGTTACTGGGTGCGTATATGCAGGCGTTTCGCGAAGCTGCCGGCCTGTATGGGTTGTCGAGCCAACCTGATCTAAGTGCAATGTTGCGTATTCCAGGGGTGATGAGCGCGGAGGGGGGGCTGAGTGCGGAGGACATATCTGCGCTGGAAACGGCGGTGTTGGCACAGGTGATGCCACTAGTTGAAAAGCTGAACGAGGTTCGCGCTCACGAAGGTGCGGCTTTGACGGCAGAGATGCGCTCATCGATGCTGCGGTTGCGCGCATTTGCTGATGAGATGGCTGGTCTGCGCAATGGTGTTCGAGAGGTGCAGTTTGAGCGCCTGCGCGTGCGGTTGGCAGAGCTGACGCAGGGGATTGCGGTCAACGAAGAACGGGTGCTGGCTGAAGCAGCGGTGCTGGCAGAAAAGAGCGATATTGAGGAAGAGATTGTTCGTCTCCGAACGCATATAGATCGCTTTCTCTCTATGCTGGATGCGGGCGGAGAGCTGGGCAAGCGTCTTGATTTTCTTCTGCAGGAGCTAAATCGCGAAGCGAATACGATGCTCTCGAAAACCAGTGCTGCGACAGGAACAAATAGCCTGCGCATCACAGAGATTGGGTTAGAGATGAAAGCGGAGATCGAGAAGGTTCGCGAGCAAGTGCAGAACATCGAGTAACCCAATACAGGACACTCAAGGGCGAATGGCAGGCATACTTTTTATTATTTCGGCGCCCTCGGGCTCGGGCAAATCGACGCTGGTAGGCCAGTTGAGAACGCTGGTTGAAGGCCTGGAGTTTTCGGTCTCCTACACAACACGGGCTCCGCGCGGCTCCGAGGAAGATGGACGCGAATACCACTTCACGACCCGTGAGGAGTTCGAGAGGATGATTTCCGCGGGTGAGTTCCTGGAGTGGGCCGAAGTTTTTGGCAACTACTACGGGACTGCCGTTTCAGCACTCGACCATGCAAAGGCTGCGGGCAAGGACTTGCTACTAGACATCGACGTGCAGGGCGCTTTGCAGGTCATGAAGAAGCAGCCGGCAGCGGTTTCGATCTTCATTATGCCGCCAAGTCCGCAGGTGTTGGAGATGCGTCTGCGCCACCGTAGCGAGGCCGAACACGTAACCTCGGAGGTCGTCATCCAGCGCCGCCTCTCGCAAGCACACAATGAACTGAAGCATATTGGGGACTATCAGTATGCACTGGTGAATGATGTTCTCGAGCAGGCAGTGTCGGAGTTGCGCGCTATCGTTCTGTTCGAACGCGGCTCGCGCGATGGGGTGCAGGTCGTGGCCGAAGCGTGCAAAGCAGTTGCCGCCTCGCCAAAGTTGAAAGCGGCGCTGGAGACGTTCGGGAGATAAGGACGCGTTATCCACCACGGATTGAGGGCGACATTTTCCTCCGCGTGAGATATAAATTGGTGCAACGGGGGGTGTGACGCATGACCACGGAAGATGCTTTCATCAACAAATACAGCCTGGTGAAGGGCGCAGCACGCCGCGCTCGCCAATTGCAATCTGGCGCGACGCCCATGATTAACGCGAAATCTACAAAAGCTTGCCGCGTGGCGCAGGATGAGATCACGCAGGGACACGTAAAATTTGTTCTAACAGAGCGGGAGGCAGAAGCTATCCAGGACCTTCCTGCTGAATAGTCCAGTACCATAAAGCCATGGCAACCGAAGCAGAGCAGCACTTGCGGGCTTACGTCGAATACTTTCGCGACTTAGGCGTGCACAATTTCTATCGCCGCGGAGAGCCTGTCCTTGCTCCAGCTCGCACTGAGCCTGCCGTTTTGACGCAGTCTAATCCAGAGAGCTACGCTGAGCCTGCTCATCCTAAAGATCGTGATGAGCGCCCGATGGCCGTGGCTAAACCCGAATTTCAGGAGCCTCCGATAGTCAAACTTGTAAGTTTCAACGACCTTGCCCCCTTGCCTGGTGAGCCTGTTCCTTCTGCGGGAAAAGCTGCAGCCCTGCTTGCTGTTAGGGAAGAGATCGGTGACTGTACACGTTGCCCGTTAGCCTATCTGGGAAGGCATAAAATTGTCTTCGGCGATGGCGACCCAAATGCGCGATTGATGTTTGTTGGCGAAGGCCCAGGTGCAGACGAAGACGCGCAGGGACTCCCATTTGTGGGGAAAGCAGGGCAATTGCTGAACAATATGATTGCAGCGATGGGCCTGAAACGTGAAGAGATCTACATCGCCAACATTGTGAAATGCCGTCCGCCGAACAACCGGGTACCTGAGCCGGCCGAGGCGAATGTCTGTACGCGGTTCTTACTACGTCAGATGGACATCGTCCGTCCGGAGGTTGTTGTCGCGCTCGGTGCAACCGCAGCGTTGTACCTGCTGGGTGTAAAGCGTTCGCTGAGTGCATTGCGTGGTCACTGGCACACGTGCAGGGGAGCAAAGGTGGCTGTTACGTACCACCCGGCGTTTCTTTTGCGCGATCCACGTCAGAAGGCTGAGGCGTGGAAGGACCTGCAGATGGTCATGGGCGAGATGGGCCTGAAGGCTCCTGCGAAGCACTAAGAGTTTCGCGGTAAAGTAAGGGTGTGACGCAGACAGACCCAAAGCTGATCCTGATTACGCTGCTGGTAGAGCTGGGCGTAGCGGCAGCCGTGTCTACGTCTCTGTCACGGTCGAAGACATTCAAAGATCTGCTGTTGATGTCACACCGAAGCAGGCGTCAAACGGCCTCGCTCGTGGCCATCATCTGTGTTCCCCTGACACTTGGTGTGTGGATACGTACGATCGTGCCGAACTTTCTGGCCGCCGATCTTTCGTTTGAGACCACAATTCTGTTGGGAATCCTTGTAGGGCCTATTCCTGCGATGGTTGGTGGTGCGGTTTTGTCGCTGCCGGCTTTGCTGCATCATGAGTTTCTTGCGCTGCCTGTAAATCTGGCTGTTGCAGCAATCGCCGGAATGTTTGGCCGCTTTACCGATTCCGAAGATGTGTGGTCGTTTTCGCCGATGATTGACTTGAGCATCTATCGATGGGTGACGCGCAATCTTCGCAGGCCTCAGCTCGATCGGCAGATTCTGCTGCTGGTTCTGATCGCTGGAATGCAGTTCTCAACCAGCATGCTGGCACGGTTTCACCCAAAGCATTTTTTTGAACTGCACTCGAACGTGTGGTGGGTCGAACTGCTCATCTGTGCTTGCGCCCCTGTAGTAGTCGGGATCCCGTTGAAGATTTGGAACGCCGTGCGCGTGGAACGGAAGCTTGAAGAGCAGGGAAGGTTGTTGCTGGAGGCGAGACTTGATGCTCTGCAACGGCAGATTAATCCGCACTTCCTGTTCAATACATTGAATTCAATTACCTCGCTGGTGCGCTCGGAGCCAGAGCTGGCTCGCGAGATGATCGTCAAACTTGCCAATATTCTGCGAGTGTTGCTCAAAGAGCGTGAGGCGTTTGTCCCCTTCCGCGACGAGCTTGCATTCACCGACGATTATTTGCACATTGAGGTGGTACGCTTCGGCGAAAAGCTTAAGGTGGTGAAGGAAATAGCCGACGACACCCTAGATATTGTGGTTCCTGGCATGTTATTGCAGCCACTGATTGAAAATAGCATCAAGCACGGGCTTGAGCCGCGTATCAGCGGAGGCACAGTAACGCTACGCAGCAAGGTTACTGATGACGGCATGTTGCTGGTTGAGGTAGAAGACGACGGCGTAGGGATGGCTCCTGAGCACAACGACGCCTCGCCCATTAGCGGGATCGTGCCGCCGGGAACAGGTATTGGCGTAAAGAACGTACGCGAGCGAATGGAGGTTATGTATGGCGACAAGGCGCGTGTCGAGATTAACAGCAGGCCTGGGCGCGGAACAAAAGTAAGCCTGCTGATGCCGATCCTGGATGCCCATGCAGAAGCCTGGGGGCCAATCGGTGGCGCCGGTGAAGCCATCAGTCACTTTGTCGAAGACGCAGTGCGGGCGATGACGCGGTCGTAGTAGTCCTCGTAAATAGGAATGACGCGTGAAGAGCAGAAGTGGTCCTGGGCAGTCTTGCGCGCGGCTCTCGCCATGGCCCGAAGCCACTCTTCATCGCTCAATAAAGCGATGGACGCTGCAGACATCGCATCGATATCGCCCACCTCGAAGAGGAGCCCATTATGGCCGTCTTCAATCAACTCCGGAACTCCGCCGACGCGCGTGCCGATGGTTGGCACGCTGCAAGCCATCGCTTCGAGAGCCGCGAGGCCAAAGGACTCCATCTCGCTGGGCATGAGCATCAGGTCGGCGAGTGGCAGCAACTCGTTGACATTATCCTGCTTGCCAACGAAATGGATGCGGTCCTGAATGTTGTGCTCACGCGCGAGATACTCGGCATCGCTGCGTTCAGGACCGTCGCCAATGAGCATGAGTCGCGCAGGTACAGACCGATTGACGCGTGCGAAGACTTCAACCACATCCTGAATGCGCTTGACGGGTCTGAAGTTGGAGAGATGAACGAGCAGGCGTTCATCTGGGTTGGCAAAGCGCGGACGCATCGCACTGACCAGGTCCGGCTTGCGGACATACACGTCGCAATTCACAAAATTGCGGATAACCTCAATTTCAGACTGAACGCCGAAAGCCTCGCGTGTGCGCTCGCGAAGATAGCTGGAGATGGCGGTAACTCCATCGGACTGCTCGATGCCGAACTTCGTAATCGGCAGATAAGAGCGGTCGATGCCAACCAGGGTGATGTCGGTCCCGTGCAGGGTTGTGATGAAGGGGAGAAGATGTCCGCGGCTGGCAAGCATCTGCCGTGCCAGTAAGGCGCTAACGGAATGGGGAATCGCATAGTGAACGTGCAATAGGTCGAGCGAATAAAACTCGGCAACTTCAGCCATGCGCGTCGCGAGCGCTAGATCATAGGGGGGATGCTCAAAGAGTGGGTAATTAGAAACAGCGACTTCGTGAAAATGGATGTTGGCTTCGCGTCCAGTTAGGCGAAAGGGAGGCGAATAGGTGATGAAGTGGATATCGTGTCCGCGCGCGGCCAGCTCAATGCCAAGCTCTGTAGCGACGACTCCGCTGCCGCCGTACGTGGGGTAACAGGTGATGCCGATCTTCATAGGTTCCCTGTGTTCCGTAGATTTCTTCTCTGTCGTTTATACGACGTTCTCGCAGCGGGAATCGGTGGTGCATGCGCCCTGCGCCTCTGCGAGCTCTCCATAATGGATGAGCCGCGGCGCGTTTGGGTGCAGCAATCGAGCGGGAATCTCTGTCAGCAGAGCTTTCCGCTCGATGTCGCGATGACTGCGAAGTCGGGTCGTTACGCGATCGAGATCGGAGTCGTTATAGCCGGGATGACAGCAAAGTTCGAAGGCCTCGGTGGAATCTTTGGGCAAGGCCCGAAGAATTGCGCAGAGGGTGCTGGTGTCAAGGTCTCCGGTCGCGGAGATGCCAATGGTGCCACTAGTCGTCCGCACCTTTCCGCTATGTATCGGCGGCTGGTGATCGAATCGCGAATGAAGCGTGCGAAGCAGCCGCACCTGCACCTGGCGGAGCCGATGTCCACGGCCGAGCGAGACACTCCATGACTGCTCGAACGGGTTGCGAATGGCGAAGATGCCTGTGCGCTCGGCAGCGCGGAGCAGAGGCCGCGTTACGGCAGGGAAGAGGTGTGTGTGCTTGTGTGAATCGAGATGTGTAACGCGGATGCCTGCCCGCTGAAGCTTCTCAATCTGTGCCAGTGCTTCCCGTTCGATCTCGTCTTCGCGAACGCCCCCGCGGACAAGCGCCTGCACAAAGTCCAGTAGAGAGGGTCGAAACGACTTTCCGTCACGCCCAAGCAGCGAAGGAATGGTATGCGGAGGGGAAACCGGATGCCCATCGGTCAGGACAACATGACACCCAACGCCGAGCGCAGGATTGGCTCGCGCAATAACTACGGCATCATCGAAAACATTTCCGGTTGCCATCAGGGTAGCAGAGGTGAGCACACCGGCCTGGTGAAGTTCCTGAACAGCGCGATTGACGCCTCGGGTAAGGCCGAAGTCGTCTGCGTTGATGATGAGTCGGGGGGGCATGCAGTGCTGGGGCAACCGGCGGGGCGGACTTGGTGGGCAGTGAGGGACTCGAACCCCCGACATCCTGCTTGTAAGGCAGGCGCTCTAACCAACTGAGCTAACCGCCCGTCTCGTGCCAGTAGAACCAGTCTTTAGTGTAAGGGAGATAGCTGGCTTGTTCAAATTGCTTGACACGCCACCGCGTATGGTTGTGTAGTAAAGAGAGTTGGCGTGGTGAAGGAGTTCACCCTTAACCGCTGCTCCCAGGTTCGCCTGGCGCAGATGATGACTCCTGACAGGGAAGCCTGTCGCGGGGTCTATTCCACGGCAAAATCCCTGACAAAATCTGAGTGTGGCATTGCAGTTCACGGCGTGGTGCGCCGGCGGGATTGAAATGTTCAGGCAGCTTGAGGGAGATGGTGTTTTGCAAAAATACTTCTACATTGCAGTAGGTGGTGCTCTTGGCTCGTTGGCCCGGTATGGGCTCGGCGTATTGGTGACAGACCGCGTCGGAGCGCGATTCCCTTATGGGACGTTCATTATTAACATCACCGCCTGTTTCATCATCGGCTTCTCCCTGGCCTTTCTCGGACGGCGCACGGACTTGAGCGCAGCCTGGCGGTTCCTGATCCCCGTCGGCTTTGTCGGTGCCTACAGCACGTTTTCAACCTTCGAGTGGGAGACCTTTACAAAGCTGCAAGCTGGGTCTTTCAGCATCGCGTCACTCTATGTTGTGTCGAGCGTGCTGCTGGGGTTACTCGCTGTATGGTGCGGTGTAATGTTTGCGCGAGTCTTCGCCTAAGGTCACTCGCGAAAGAGATGGTTCAGGATGGCGTTCATCACTGGGTCGATGACCACCACATCCGCAGGATAGGACCAGAAGCCGATGAGGTCGCGCACCAGTTCATTCACGCGTTTCTTGATCCCTTCGCGAAAAACCAGTTGTTCCTCACTGGAGAGCTGGCTCAGCTGCAAGCCGTTCAATGTGCTATCGATTGGGTTGATGTGAGTCGGCGTGTAACGTATCGGCCCAAGCTCACCCGTTTCGCTTATAGACGAGCTTGTCAGAACGTTGCGCGCCACCATGCGTCCGCGATCGTAGTCGTGCACACGATACCGTTCCTCAAAGAATCCGAGGAACGCGGACAACTCTGCGCCGGCTAGCAACTCTTCTGAGACTGCCATGCCGTAGATGCGCATATAGTCGCGTTCGCCCAGGTTGGCCGCTGTTTCAAACGCCAGTACTGTATCTCGAAACGCCTCCGCGGCAAACGTCCCAAGGCCCAGTAAGTCAATCTCTTCGCGGTACTGATGTTCAATGCGCGTCCTGGCATCCGCCAGGCTTTCTGCGCTAATCCTCGCCACGCGTCGTCCTACGCCGTTCTTAGGCTGCTTGAAGAGCACCTTCAGCAGGCCGTCTGCCGTTCGCTTCAAACTGGCGCTCTTCAGCTCGCCGGTTTGCAGCTTCTCTGCAATCTCAGTGGCGCGCGCGTCCAGCAACGCGATCTGCTCGTTCATCTCGACGGCAGCGATCCAATCCTGAAATTCAGATTGCCCTAGCAGCACCTTCGCCAGGCGTCTCATCATGTGAAAATAGTCCGCATATTCTTCACGAAAGCTCGAGTCAGCACTCGAATTCCTGCCATGCGGCGAGACAAACAAATAAAAACGGCTACTGTTGTGCCAGTGCTTATCGATAGTATCGACCAGTTTTTTTGCCATTCCAAGCGGCTCGTTTTGTAACACGCCGCCATCGGTATAGGTGAAGCGAGAGGGATCATCGGTCCAGGGTTCCAGGTTGCTTCGGATGTAATCCCGGCGAAAGCGGTCCAATTCCTTGGCACGAAATGCCAGCGGATAGGATCCGCTGGCGACAGCGGCATCACGGATCTCCTCCCACACTTCCTTGTTGTCCGTCTCCTCCACGCTCAGCACGCGGGTCATCTGGTCTTCGTGCCGCGTAAAGATAAACTTTCCGCTCGGCTGCATATCGTAGCCGTAGTCCACGCCGTTCAGGTTAGTCAGTGTCAGGCCCAGCGAAATGGATCGTGCTGCGGCCATGTGGGTCACAGGCGCCGGCCACTCTCCTGTCTTATAGCGATCGGTCAGCGTCTCGGCAGCGATTCGCTCCACCATGTTCGATGAGAAGATCGAGCGGAGCGCCGATTCGCCTTCCGGTGAACCGTCGTCTTCCGCATTGAGCAGACCGACCAGGTCAATTTGCTTGACCCACACGTTGTACAGAGGATTATCGTAGGGGCCGCGAAACTCATTGGCCGCATACAGCATCTTGTTCGCGACAATGGCAGCGGTCATGCCGCCAGAGGATGCTCCCGTCAGCACATCGACTTCAATGCGTTCATCCTCAGTCGTCTCCGGCGAGACATTATGTTGATGGATAGCGTCCAGCACTTCATACAGAACGCCTGCCTCGTAGCTCCCCAGCGATACGGCCCCTGCAATCGTAATTGCTAGACGTTTCGGCATCTCCCATCGGTCCCGGGAGAATTAAAACACTTTGCCGCGCGTGAGGCCATCACCCATGTTGGGCAGGTACAGCCGCGGTAACGTCCTCGCTCCGCGCCTTCACCGCTGCGGCTAATTTTCGGAGTGCGTCCACAGTTTCGTCCCAGCCGATGCAAGCGTCCGTAATGCTTTGCCCGTAGATGAGCGGCTTGCCTGGAACCAGCTTCTGCGCGCCTGCAACAAGGTTGCTCTCGATCATCACGCCAACAATGCGTCGATCGCCTCCAGCAATCTGCTCCGCAACATTCCTGCAAACAATAGGCTGCCGTGTGTGATCTTTATTGCTGTTGGCGTGGCTGCAATCAATCATTACGTTTTCCGAAAGCCCCGCTTTGGCCAACTGCCGACAGGTCTCTTCAACCGACGCGGCGTCGTAGTTCACGGTCTGCCGCCCGCCACGCAGGATGATGTGGCAATCAGGATTGCCGCTGGTCACAAAGATTGCCGACTGGCCATGCTTCGTGTGGCCTAGAAAATTGTGGCTGTGTCCGGCCGACATGATCGCCTCAATCGCAATCTGCACATTGCCGGAAGTCCCATTTTTGAATCCCACGGGACACGACAGCCCAGACACCAGTTCGCGGTGCACCTGACTCTCCGTCGTGCGCGCGCCAATCGCCCCCCAGCTCACCAGGTTGGCAACGTACTGCGGCGAAATCATGTCGAGGAACTCCGTCCCGGCAGGCACACCCATCTCTGCGAGATCCAACAGCAGGTGCCGCGCCTTCCGCAACCCATCATTAATCCGGAACGACTCATCCAGATACGGGTCGTTGATCAGCCCCTTCCATCCGAGCGTCGTACGTGGCTTTTCGAAGTAAACGCGCATGATGATGCAGAGATCGCGCGAAAGCTCCTCCGTCACCCCCTTCAGCCGCTCAGCGTATTCTCGCGCGGCCTCCGTGTCGTGGATCGAGCACGGGCCTACAACCACGATCAAGCGGTTATCTTTGCGGGCCAGAATATCGCAAATCTCGCTGCGTGCCTTAAACACGGTCGCCGAAGCGCGCTCCGTGATGGGCAGTTCCTCCTCCAGAAAAACGGGCGGGAGAACAACTTTGGTCCATTTAATACGCAGATCGTCTGTGGGATATAGCATGGGATTCATTACTTTAGGAGATGCCAGCCTCCGATGAGGGGCAAAACAAGCAAGACCTTTCTCCTTCTAATCCTACAGCTTTTGGGGATGAAAGCCGAGCCTGTACCATCAGATAGGCCGCAGCTACAGTAGTGTGCGGCCATGGTCGAACGAGTGGACAGTCGACCAGGCCGCTCCAGTCGAAAGCGAGAGGATGCCAGCCAGCCATCTAGCCATATGGGCCGTCTTTGCCGCAAGCATCGCGCTGATGCTGCTTCGTCCCCGCAATATTCCTGAAGTCTGGTGGGTCTCAGGCGGGGCCATGTTGATGGTGGCACTGCGGCTCATCACGCCGTGGGAGGCGGCACATGCAATCGCCAAAGGAACAGACGTGTACCTGTTCCTGGCTGGCATGATGCTCCTGGCTCAACTCGCCCAATCGCAGGGTGTCTTCGACTGGCTTGCCGCCTTCGCCGTGGAGCACTCGCGTGGCTCGCGCATGCGCATGTTTGCCCTCGTCTACGCCTTTGGAACGCTGGTGACGATCTTCCTGTCGAATGATGCAACCGCAGTTGTCCTGACTCCCGCAGTTCTTGCTGCAACCAGAAAAACAAAGGCAGATCCTCTGCCCTATCTGCTCATCTGCGCGTTTGTCGCAAACGCGGCAAGCTTCGTATTGCCCATCTCAAACCCTGCGAACTTGGTGGTATTTCATTCGAACGTTCCTCCGCTGGCAAGCTGGTTTAGCATGTTTCTTGCCGCGTCGGTGGCTTCAATTGTCGTGACGTTCTTTGCCCTGCGTTGGTACTGCAACAAACCGCTGCAAGGTGAGATGCAGCACGAAACCAATCATGTACAGATATCAAGAGCAGGTTGGCTCACGCTCGGAGGACTGGCTGTTGTCGCGGGCGTGCTGCTCACAGCCTCGGCGCAAGGCAAGGATCTTGGTCTTCCAACCTGCATGACTGCCGTTGTGATTGCCATCGCCATCTCGGCGATGGAGCGTCGTAATCCCCTTGCGTTGCTTGGCAATATCTCATGGGGCATCATTCCACTGGTCGCTGGACTCTTCGTACTGGTTGAAGCTCTGGGTGCAGCAGGCGCACTCGGCCAATGCCAAGCCGCTCTGCTCGCGCTTCAGCATTGGAAGCCGCTTACGGGTGCGGTGACAACATCGTTCGCCATCGGCATCGGGGCCAATCTCATCAACAATCTCCCGCTAGGACTCATCGCCGGAGCTGGAGTAGTCCATGCACACATCACTGGCGCATTGCGAAATGCTGTTTTAATTGGAATCGATCTCGGGCCAAATCTCTCCGTCACCGGCTCGCTGGCGACGATTCTGTGGTTGATGGAGATTCGCAAGGAAGACATCCACGTCAGCGGATGGACATTCCTCAAAGCAGGTTTGATTGTGATGCCATCTGCGCTTGTAGTCGCGACGCTCGCAGCCATTTACCTGGGATGGTAGTCTTGGCGCGCAGGTTGATGATGACGCTGAAGTTTCAGGCTTTCTTAAGCCGATTTTCTTAGCCTGTTTATAGCCGGATTTTGCGAGGCATACAGGTAGCTTCCCGCCTCAGCAAGACCAAGGGAACAAAGTTCTGAAAGGATGACCAGAATGAGGCCAATTCGAATCCGTATTCGCCAATCGGCCAGGGTTTATGCAACAAGCCTGTCGCTCATATTTGCTGCAGTCTGCGTGAATCTGGCTTCCTCTCAAACGGCTACGCCTGCGGTGCAAGGGCCTGCTATCATCACGCTGCAGGAAGCGATACATCGCGCACAGGCTAATGAGCCAGTGTTTGCTGCGGCCGTTGCGCAGAGCAAGTCTTCCGCGCTCGATCGTTCCATAGCAAAATCAGCTCTGTTACCGAGTGTCATCTATCACAACCAGGTGCTCTATACCCAGCCGAACGGTCTCTTGAACCAGGCTGGCCAGGGAGCTGGAGCGCAGCCCTCACCTCGGTTCATCGCGAATAACGCTGTCCGTGAGTATGCAAGCCAAGGAGTTGTCAATGAGACTATCGGCCTCAAGTCTCTCGCTGCAGTTCGTCAGGCCGATGCAACCGCAGCGCAGAATGCAGCGGAGTTGGAGGTCGCCCGCAGAGGATTAGTCACAGCAGTCGTGAGTCTCTACTATGGAACGTTTGCTTCCGATGCGAAGCTTACCGTGGCCCAGCGTTCTGCAAATGAAGCCGCCAGCTTTACAGATCTCACCCAGAAGCGGGAACAGGCAAGGGAAGTGGCTCATGCCGATGTAGTCAAGGCCCAGCTTCAGCAGCAGCAGCGTCAGCGCGATCTCTCCGACGCCTCCGTGGCTGCTGAAAAGATGCACCTGGAATTAGCTACACTCCTCTTTCCCAACCCGCTCACGCCATATACCTTGCAGGCACCTGAAAGCGTTGCTCCACTTGCTTCTCTTGCCGATGTCGAAACGGCAGCAGCCCGCAGCAATCCAGAGCTCAAAAGCGCTCTTGCCGCTTTGCAGGCGAGCAATGCTGATGTACTGGCCGCACGTGCGGCTTACCTGCCTGATCTTGGACTCAACTTCACCTACGGTATCGACGCTCCTCAATTTGCGGCAAAGGGGCCAGATGGTGTCCATAATCTCGGATACTCTGCCAGCGTCACACTCGACATCCCCGTATGGGACTGGCTGGCTACCGACCATCGCGTCCGCCAAAGCGAGATTCGCCGCGATGCCGTTCGCGTTGCTCTGACTGCAACGCAACGTCAGTTCATCGCGCACCTGCAGGAGACTTACAGCGAAGCGAAGGCGGCGCAGGATCAATTGAAATCTCTGGATGACAGCGTGCAAACCGCAGAAGAAAGTCTGCGTTTGACCAAGCTGCGCTATGCCAATGGCGAGGCAACCGCTCTTGAAGTAGTGGACGCCGAAACCTCACTCATGCAGGTAGAAGATGCACGTGCCGACGGCATGGTTCGCAATCAGACTGCAATTGCCAACCTGAAGACACTCACAGGAGAGCTATAGATGAGCGCTACAACTCCAGCAATCATCGAAACATCCGCGAACCATCTGCCACACCGCCGAAGCAGGATGAGGTTTCGAGCAGTCGTGGCGCTGGCAGCGTCCACATGTATGGCTATGCTTCTTGCAGGTTGTAATCATAAAGAGGCAGACGCCACCGTCGAAGTCACAGTCGTAGCCGCGCATCCCGAAGTCAGCTCCATTGCCGAGCACATCCAGGCCGATGCAACACTTTCCCCGCTTGCGCAAGCCGCGCTCTCACCCAAGATCAGTGCGCCGGTGAAGAAGTTCTACGTGCAGCGTGGAGCGAAGGTAAAAGCCGGTCAGTTGCTGGCCGTGCTGGAAAACCGCGATCTCGAAGCCGCCGCGCTCGACAACAAGGGGACATACACAGCCGCGCAGGCCGCCTATCAGACGGCCACAAAGGCTCAGGTGCCCGAAGACTATCAGAAGGCGCAACTCGACCTCGCACAGGCAAAGGCCACGCTGGATCTCGATCAGAGCATAGTCAACAGCCGCAAGCAGCTCTTCAGCGAAGGGGCTATCCCGGGCCGCGATCTCGACACAGCAATGGCGACATTAGTGCAGGCACAGGCAGCGTATGACACCGCGAATAAGCGGTTCGAAGGCATCAAGAGCGTAGGCAACGCTGCCGCGCTCAAAGCAGCGAAAGGCCAATTGGCTTCAGCCGAAGGTAAGTATCTCGGGGCCGAAGCTCAGGTTAGTTACTCGGAGATCCGTAGCCCCATCAACGGCGTCGTAACGGATCGTTCTCTGTTTGCAGGAGAAACAGCAGCTGCAGGCACTCCACTTCTCACCATCATGGATACCTCTGCCCTATTGGCAAAGGTGCATATCGCCCTGGCAAGCGCACAGCGATTGAGCCTCGGTGCACCAGCAACCCTTCAGGTGCCCGGCGTAGACGGACCTGTTCCCGCAACCGTGTCACTCATCAGCCCTGCGCTCGACCCTGGTAGCACTACCGTAGAAGTCTGGTTACGTGTTGAGAACAAAAAAGGCGCATACAAAGTTGGGACACCTGTCCACGCATCCATTGAAGGACGTACAGCCAAAGATACCCTGATCGTTCCATCCAGCGCGCTCTTGACAGCGCAGGACGGCGGCAAATCCGTCATGGTCGTAGGCGACGACGGCGTTGCTCATAAACGTGCCGTGACCGTTGGTCTTATCGACAACGCCGATACACAGATTTTGAGTGGCATCACCCAAAAGGACCTTGTTATCTCCAACGGAAACTATGGTCTGGACGAGGGCACAAAGGTCAAAGTAGAAAGCCCCGGTGAAGCAGATAAACCGGAGGCCGGGTCGAGTGGAGACGACAAATGATTTCCACGAGAGATAGCGTCGAGCCAGGCAAGCCCGCGCCAGCCGCTGAGCACAGCTTCTGGCTGCTTCGGCTGGCACGGCCCATCTTCTTCTTCATCGTCATCCTTACGCTCGCCGGCGTATACGTCGCATTTCAAGTACCCATCTCTGTCTTTCCAGAGACCAACTTCCCACGCGTCGTCATTGGTGTAGACAACGGCGTCATGCCCGTCGAGCAGATGGAGGTGACGATCACCAAGCCCATCGAGGACGCAGTCAACAGCGTCCCCGGCCTCATGACCGTGCGCTCGACCACAAGCCGAGGCTCAGCTGAAGTCAGTCTCTTCTTCGACTGGAACGTTGACATGTACAGGACGTTGCAGCTTACCGATGCCGCACTGGCCAAAGTCATGCAATCGTTGCCTGCGACTGCAAAGGTAACGACCAACCGTCTCACCTTTGCAACCTTCCCCATCGTCGCGTACAGCCTCAGCTCCGACACGCTCTCGCAAACAGACCTTTGGGAACTTGCCACCTACAATCTCAAGCCTCCTCTGAACCGTGTCGATGGCGTCAGCACCGTGCTTGTGCAAGGCGGGGCAGTTCCGGAGTTTCACGTCGTCCCCAATCTCGCGCGATTGCAAGCGGCGGGCATAACACTGCTCGACCTGAACAATGCAATTCAGGCCTCGAACATCATCGATTCGCCCGGCCTGTACGAGGCAAACCATCAATTGATTCTGGGCCTCGTTGGCGCACAGGCGCATAGCGCTGACGAACTTGCTCACCTCGTCATCAAGACCACGCCTTCAGGCGCTCCTATTCACGTTGCCGATGTCGCCACCGTCGAACCCGGCACCATGCCGGTCTACACAACCGTGACCGCGAACGGCAAGCCATCGGTGCTGATTAACATCACACGGCAGCCCTCCAGCAATACCGTCAGTGTCGCCAACGCGGTCGCAGCAGAAGTTGCCCAGCTACGCCACACGCTCCCACCCGGTGTCATACTCACGCCCTTCTACGATCAGTCGGAACTGGTACGCGAGAGCATCAACAGTGTGCGCGATGCAATCCTGATCGGCCTGATCCTCGCCTGCATTATCCTCTTCCTCTTCCTGCAGGACTGGACCTCGGCACTCATCGCTGGCCTTGTCATTCCCGTAACCGTTGCTGTGACGATCCTCTTCCTATGGATGATCGGCGAGAGCTTCAACCTGATGACACTCGGCGGCCTCGCCGCAGCCATCGGCTTGGTCATCGACGACGCCATCGTCGTCGTTGAAAACGTCGTGCTGCACCGCGACTCGGGCGAGTCACGCATCGAAAGCGTTCGCAAAGCGCTCAAGGAAATTACCGTTCCGCTGATCGGTTCTACCATCACACCAGTGGTGGTATTCCTCCCACTGATCTCCGTGATAGGTGTTACGGGTACGTTCTTCCGTGCCCTCGCTGTAACGATGACAGCGGCGCTTCTGACTTCGCTACTCCTCGCACTCACGTGGACACCGGCGCTCAGCCTGTTCCTCCTCCGCAAGCGCCACACGGTCGAGACCCCAGAGGCGGAAGAGGGAAGCGGTGGCCGCGTGCTCAAGCCCATTCTGCGTGCTCACGCGCGCGTACTCAATCTGGCGCTTGCCAAACCCTTGCTGCTCGCCGCCGCGTGTGGCATTCTCGTCCTTGGAACGTTCTTCGCTTATCGCAGCCTTGGTTCCGATCTCCTGCCCGAGATGGATGAAGGCGGCTTCATCCTCGACTACATCATGCCGGCCGGCAGCTCGCTCACCGAGACCAACCGCGTCCTCGAACACGTCGAGCGCATCCTCCACAACACACCCGAAGTCGAAATCACCTCTCGCCGCACCGGCCTGCAGATGGGGCTTGCGCCCGTGACCGAAGCCAACACCGGCGACTTCACCGTGAAGCTCAAAGACAAACGCTCGCGCGGTATAGACGAGGTCATGAACGATGTGCGCCAGCAGATCAAATCAACCGAACCTGAACTCGACGTCGAGTTCACCCAGGTCCTGCAGGACATGATCAACGATCTGTCCAACGCACCGGAGCCGATTCAGATCAAGGTCTTTTCCAACGATCAAAATCTTCTCAACGAAGAATGTCCACGCATCGCCGACGCCATCTCAAAGATCAAAGGTGTCGTCGATGTCGAAAACGGAATCGACAACACCATCAGCGGACCCGCGACCGACTTCCAGGTGGACCCCGTCGTGGCAGCTCGCATGGGCTTCACTCCGTCTGAAGTGGCCGAAGATGCGACCGCGATTCTCGACGGCCTCACGCCCACCGATCCGATGATCGTCGATGGCCGGCCCTATACGATCCGCATACGGCTCAGTCCCGACACGCGCACCTCGCTCGATGCCATCCGCAACACAGTCTTCAACAGCAGCAGCGGGCATACTGCGACGCTTGGCTCGTTAGCGACCATCGAACAACTACCACCCCAGAACGAGATCCTCCGCGAAAATCTCCAGCAGATGGCCGTCGTCACAGGCAGGCTCGAAGGCTCCGATCTCGGAACAGCGATGACGAACGTCCGTCAGACAGTCGATGACATGCACCTGCCCGCGGGGCTGCACATTGAATACGGCGGCACCTACGCGGAGCAGCAGAAGTCCTTCCACGACCTCATCCGCGTTCTGCTCCTGGCACTGGCGCTGGTCTTCGGAGTTTTGTTGGCTGAATTTCGCAACTTCTCCGCTCCAATCGCAATCCTCTCATCCTCTATCCTGTCGATTGCCGGTGTCGTCTTCGCTCTGCTGATTACGCAAACCACCTTCAACGTTGCATCGTTTATGGGACTCATCATGGTTATCGGCATCGTCGCGAAGAATGGCATCCTGCTGCTTGATGCCGACGAGCGATTCCGCGCAGCAGGGGTAAGCCCTCGCGATGCCATGCTCCATGCGGCTCAACGTCGCCTACGCCCCATCATGATGACGGCAATCGCGGCTGTTTGTGGAATGTTGCCCTTGGCGTTCGCGCTGGGGGCAGGCTCGCAGATGCTGCAGCCACTGGCAATCGCAGTCATCGGTGGCCTGTGCCTGTCGATGCTGCTCAGTCTCATCGTTACGCCAGTTGTCTACTACCTTCTGACCCGTGGCCGTGAAGCCGCGTAAAGAAACAAAAAGGCCGGAAGGGCTAAGTGCCCTGCCGGCCCGATTCCCAACGGTCGCTCTTAGCGCCCAACTACAACCACGGTAAAACTGTTCGGAAGAATCGCCGGACGCGGACGAGGGTTCTCCGCCGTTACCGCAGGGCGAGGCCCAAACTCAGCCGTGACCAGATAAATACGGCCCGTTGCGGTATCCACAGACATTGTCCGCGCTCCACGCTGCGTCGCCAGGTTCTGTACAACATCGAACTTGCCTGAAGCTGCGTTGACGACAGTGAGTGTGCCGTCGCCGTTCGAGCTAAATGCGAGATGGTGAACAGGATCGTATCCCGCGGCGTCCGGCCCATCGCCGATGGTGGGATTCGCCAGCGTCTTGCCCGAGTCTGCATCAGTTACAGCCATCTTCTGGTTGTGGCAAACAGAGAAGAGATGCCTGTGCGCGCGGTCAATGGCAAGTCCGGAAGGCGATTCACAATCGTTCAGTGGCCACGTCGCCGTCAGTTGCAGCGTCTTTGCGTCGAGACGGGCAATCGAGTTCTTGGACTCAATATTGTCGAATACCACGCCCTTGCCGTCAGCAACTGGAAATTCAGGCTTGCCTGGCAGAGCAATAGTCGAAACCACCTTTAACGTCCTGGTGTCGATTACAGTCACATTGTTGCTGCGCCCGTTGAAAGCCCACACGGTCTTCGTTACAGGCTCAAACACGATCCCATCCGGGTTTTCGCCTGCTGGAATCGTCGCAACGGTCTTGAACGTTTGACGATCAAAGACGACGACTGCATTGTCTCTGCCATCGCTGATGTAGCCGTACTTCCCCTCATCATCAAGAGCTACACCATGCGTACCCTTCAGGCGGGTAATTGCGTCAACGACCTTGCCAGTCTTGGTGTTCACAATATCCACACGCGGTCCGTGGTCAATATAGAGCAAGTGCGCATGAGGATCGGCCGTGATGTAATCCCATCCACCCTCTCCGCCGATCTTCCAGTGTGTCTCAACTTTGTAGGGGCCGCTCTGCGCGACTGCGGTCACACTGAAGACCGTAGCAAACGGCAGCATCCAGCAGGCTGCCATGCAAATACGTTTCAAAACATTGCTCTGAGTCATAGTCTCTCCTCGGTTAGTACGGAAAATGGAGCTATCGTCCGGTATCAGTCTCAACTTTCCTGGCTGAAGAAAAGCTGAAGGCCAAGAAAGCTTAATCAAACAGAGATCGCTTCGGCAGTCGTGTGGCTGACCGCAAGCGGCAACAGTACCGTAACCGTCGTGCCTGCTCCGGGAGAACTCTCAATAGCGATGCTCCCGCCAGCTTGTTCAGCGATTGCCTTACAAATGGCGAGTCCCAGCCCGGCTCCTCCACTTGCGCGCGAACGCGATGGGTCGCCGCGATAGAAGCGGTCGAATACATGCCGCAGGCTCTCGGCCGGAATACCTTGCCCATGATCGGCGAAGACACATTGCACAACGCCACGGCCACCCGAACTCACTGTAGCCTCGACAGTCGACCCAGGCGCACTGTATTGCACGGCATTCAACAGCAGGTTCGTACAGAGCGTCTGCCACATATCCGGAGCAATCATGGCCGAGAGTTCCGCTCTTCCCGAGGCCTCCATGCGCACCTGCAACATCTCAGCGATGGGCCGAAGCTGTTCGATCGCTGACTGCGCTCCTCCCAGCAAAGCCGTATTTTGGGGTGCGTGCTCTCGCGCATTCTCTGGCGTTGCAGCCTCTATGCGTGCCAATGCGAGCATGCGTCCTACTAGATCTTCCATACGTGTGCAGTCTGACTCGGCCCGAGCGACGCCCTCGCGATATTCTTCGCTACTGCGTGTGCGCATGATGAGCAATTGCAGCGATGATTTGATTACGGCAACCGCAGTCTTCAATTCATGCGCCGCATCCCCAAGAAACTGCCGCTGTTGCGCCAAAGATAATTCAAGCCTCTGCACAGCGCCTTCAATCGCATGCGCAACAGGTGAAAGCTCCTTAATCGCAACGACAGATTCAGGCGGCGTGAACCTCCACTCCGGCGCAGACACGCGGCCCGCCTCGCGCGCCAGTTCATCCAAAGGCTTCATGCTACGCCGCACTAGATAGGACACCAGCAACGCAGTCACGAGCAGAAGCGCCAGGTTTGTGAAAGCGAAAAACTGTAATGCATCATTAATTGCTTCATGCACACCACCAGTTCGCGCAGCATAGACGATCGAGAGCGTGTGACGAACATTAGCCGATCCAGGATCGATCGTACGTACTACATGCAGTCGAAGCCCGCGATAGCGGTGCTCGTCAATGGAAGTCATAAAGTGCCCATCAGGACCGGAACCAGATAAGACTGAAGGATCTTTCAGATTTCCTGAAATTCCTAAAACTTTGCCATTGGAATCGCGGACAACGAAGACATCATTGTGAGGAAGTCTCAAGTCTTCCGTGCTCAATACGACATTGTCACTGGTATCGTCGGCCTCCTGCACAGCGCCAAATACCGAATCAGCCTTTCCGTGCAAAGCAATATCGAAGGAGCGGAACTGCGCGTGCCGTTCATAAAGAAAGCCGAAGACAGTGATGCAGATAGCAAACGCAAGCTGTACGGCGACCACCGTAACCACAATGCGTCGCTCGATTGAGTTTGTCTTCATGGCTCCATCGCCATCTCTTCGGACGACAGCCGGTAGCCTCGGCCGCGGTACGTTTGGATGTAACTCGTATTTGTGTTGGCTTCGAGTTTTTTCCGAAGATTCGAGATGTGGGCTTCAATCACATTCGAATGTCGTTCCCAATTGAAGTCGTAAAGATGCTCCAGCAGTTCACGTTTGGAGACGATCGCATGCGGCTTGTGCATCAGATACTCAAGTATCCTGTACTCAGTCGGCGATACGTCGAGCACCGCGCCATCCCGGCTTACGGTTCTCATCATCGTATCGACTTCGAGGTCACGTAACGCCACTGTAGGGGTGGCAACGCCTTTGCCGCGACGAATCAGTGCCTTCACGCGTGCCAGCAACTCACCCAGATCGAACGGCTTGCTCAGATAGTCATCTGCGCCTAAATTCAATAGATCAATCACCGACTGGCTCTCATCCTTCGCCGTCACCACAAACACAGGCGTATGGTCGCGCTTTGCTCTCAACCACTTCAGCACGCTCGCACCATCGGCCCCGGGAAGCATCAAATCGAGCAGCACCAGATCGTAGTGCCCGAATCCCGCCAAATGCTTGCCCGTTTCGCCATCGTTAGCGACGTCGGCCGCCATTCCGTTCTCACGCAATGCGGCCGCAATATTTTCTGCAAGCCGCTTCTCGTCCTCAATGATCAGAACCCGCATAGAGCTTGTCTGCCCAGCACCGTCGTTTCCATTTGCAGAATACGCCACTTCACAGAATGCCTGAACACCCTTAATTGAGCATTAAGCGACGCAGCAATGGCAGACGTGCGCTCTGCGCTGGAGAAAGAAAGGAAAATTAGCGGGGAAATGATCGGAAAGGGTAAGAGGAATTGAAGTGATGGGAGACAAATGCCAAACTACTTCTTGCTGTCGAGGCACCTTGCCATGATTGCGCTATGCAGACGCTCACGCAGTTCGGACGAAACCTCATATATCTCCGTACCTTTGTACACCTCAATCGTCTGGCGTGTTGTATTCAACACGACACGGCAATGCTGGCATCCGGCAGTATGGACACGAATCTCTTCACGGAGGTCCGCGCTCAGTTTGTCATCGAAATAATCCGTAAGCTGGCCTAGCAGGTCGGTGCAGTTCATGTTGTCTGGCCCTCCTTCTTCTGCCCGAAGTATCTGCTCAGACGCTCCCGTAACTGGAGTCTGGCTCTCAACAATCTCGACTTTACCGCGGGTACGCTCAAACCAAGTGCCTCCGCTGTCTCTTCGGTCGAAAGGTTCTCAATATCGCGTAACGTGAAGACCGTGCGAAATCCCGGCGGCAGCCCTTGGATTGTTCTGCGGAGAATATCACCCAACTCGGACTGGTTGTAAAGCTGCTCAGGATTCGGTCGCCACTCGGCGAAGTCGCGCGGAATAGCTCCGTCTTCGGTCTGGACATCCTCGTCCATGCTGACGGTCTTGCTCGTCTTGCGCTTGCGCAGCCGCATAAGGCTCTCGTTGACAGCGATGCGGACCAGCCAGGTCGAGAACTTCGAGTTGCCCTGGAACTGCTCCAGCTTCTCGTAGGCCTTGAGGAATACGTCCTGCGTAATGTCTTCAGCGTCTTCACGGTTCTGCGTAATATGCTGCGCTACCCGAAAGATCTGGCGTTCGTACTGCCGTACAAGCTGCTCAAAGGCAGCAACGTCCCCATCTTTTGCGCGGGCTACAAGCTCCACGTCGGGGTGTATCTCTTCCGTTCCTGGGGATTGGATGGCTGGCATGGGCAAAAGGGTGCGTAAATCCTCGCTGGAATCTGGCTCCGGCTTCAGCTTCCACACTCATAGTAAATGCCGCCTTGCTTTGGAAGCAAAGCGGCATCACTCTCAGCAAACATTCGTGACTCTATCGATAGTGTCATTCTGAGCGCAGCGAAGAACCCCAGCATTTTGTTGGCACAGCCGGAACACTTCAGGTTCTCAAACCGCCGCAGACAGGAAGGGAGGGGAGCAAGTTCAATACTCGTAGTCCAATGAGAACTGGACCCGCCTCGGGTCGGCCATCTGTATCGGCTTCTCAAACCCATTCTGTGGAGCGCTGTCCAACCCATAGACCGGATTGATCAGATCGATATTCTGCTTGTTCAATAGGTTGAACGACTCCGCCACAATGTCCAGATGTCCACGCCAGATCGGCACCATCCTAAGAATGCGCAGGTCGAAGTTCACATTCGCAGGCGTCTTAAGGCTGTTGCGTGTGTAGTCAGATGGCCGCGCCGCAAAGGGATAAATATGTTCGCGATTGCTGTCTGTACCTGTGAGCGGGTTATCACGGAAACCACTATCAACAGCCAGAATCGGCGCAAACTCAAATCCGTAAATGATCTTCTGCAACAGGTTCGGCGTAGCCGCGGTTTGCATATCCTGTGGATCGTCAAGGTCTGGCCCAAGCACCCAAAGCCCGCTCGCCACAAACCGTTGCCGCTGGTCGCCCAGAGAAGGCGCACGCTCCTCGCCGAGCGCATACGGATTCTGCGGCTGCTCGGTATCGTAAGAGGCATTATCGGTTGTCTTCGACAACGTGTACCCCGCCATCAACTCAAACTCCTCGGTGAACTGCCGGTTCACCGTCGCGGTCAGTCCGTTGTAGTCTGACCCTGCCTCCGTCTGAAACTGGTTGATGGTGTCGTAAGCCGCATTCAACCGCTGGTCCGAAAACACCAACTGCCCAATCTGCTGCGGGGTTGGCGCAGAGATGCCGAGCGACGGCGCATTCGCTTGCGTCAACACGACAGGTGGCAGCAAATTGCTGTTGATCGTCCTCCCCATCTTTACTCCGCGCGCGAAACGGTACTCGGCGCTAGCCGTCCATTGCGCTCCCAGCGAATGCTCCACACCAAACGAGGCCGTCTCGCTATAGGGATTAGCCAGCCCCGCCTGCGCCTGCCAGATGCTCGGCGCAATTCCCACATGTGGCGCGGTGAACCGCTGTCCCATCTGATACAGCGCAGCAGCCTCCGTTTCCTCCGCAATTTGTTGCTCCGCGTGAACGCCATCGAACTCGCGGATATGGTTGATCGTCGAAAGCAGATAGCGGTCGTAGAACATGCCAAACCCGCCCCGTACCACCCAGTCCTTGTTCGGCGACCAGGCAAAGCCAAATCGCGGGCTTAGAGCATCCGCATCCATCGGCAGCGGCCCCGGCAGGTGGTTCACCTCATATCGCAAACCATAGTCCAGAGCCAATCCGCGAACCGGCGTCCAGTGGTCCTGCATATACGCCGCGCCACGCACCTCATCAAAGTTTGTGTTCGGATTCCCAAAGCTCTGCATGTAAAAGTCCGGTTGCCCCGCGGTCAAATCAGCCACACTGGGAAAGACATACAAACCGCCAAAACCCTCCATGTCTGCTGCTCGTAAAGCGACATGGCTCATCGCAGCTCCAGCCTGAAACAAATGCTTTCCATGTTGCAGGATCACATCGTCACCCAGATCAACATGCGTCTCATATCGGCGATTATTCCCGGCGAACGGCGTTCCCAACTGAGCAATCCCAGCAACTACAACGCCAGGTCCATTCGTCGAACCTGTTTTCAAATTCACCCTGCGCTGCGCAACCTGAAAATTCACCTGGTTCACCAGCATCGGCGAAATCGTATCGTTCCACAGACCATTCACGCTGTTGTCGTCATAAAAAGCCGACCCGCGCGCACTCAGGTCCGTCAGGTCGTCCGTGTTAAACGCATCGTTCACCGAGCGATTATTCGTCATCGCATAGCGCAACATCAGGCTGCTTGTGCCAAGCGAGCGGTCCAGTCGCCCGGACAACTCCGTCTCCTGATTTGTCGTCGGAAAGAACCCCTGCTGAACCTGAAATCCGCCAAGAGGTCCCGTCTGTGCCAGCGCTCGATCAATCGCCGAAGCCATCTGCGAATCAAAATCACCCGCATCTTCACCGTGCGCCATCTCCTGCTCCGCAGCGACATAGTAAAAGAGCTTGTCCTTCTGGATCGCGCCTCCCGTTGAAAGTCCCACTCGCAATCTGTTCTCGTCCGGTTTGCGCGGCGCCAGCTCCAGCGCAGGAGTGCCGTTCAGCGCTCCGTTCTGCACAAAAATAAACGCATCGCCATGCTGCAGATTCGCGCCCGACCGTGTCACCACATCGACCGACCCGCCAGCCGACCCACCAGCCTGCGCAGCATATCCATGATTCACCACCTGAAAATCGCTGATGGCCTCCGGCGAGAGCTCTGTCCTGCTCAGTCCTGTGTACTCGTCGTTGTCATCCACGCCATCGATGTAGAGCGCATTGCTCGAAGGCCGCAGCCCGCCCGAACTGAAGCCGCCTTCGTTAGCGGCGAGAGATTGCTTTCCAATCGCAGGATTCGCCGACGCAAGCGACGGAGCTAGCAGCGTAAAACTCAGATAGTTCCTACTTGGAATCGGTAGCTCTTCAATCCTGTCCTTGTCGATGTTCGCCACCGGCGACGTCTGTTCCGTATCCAGCGCCTCGGTTTGCGCCTGCACCGTCACCTGCTGCTTCGCATTCGCGGGAGCAAGCACAGCATCTACGCGCACATCGCGCCCGACTGCAACCGCCACCGAAGCATTCCTATAGGCGCTAAAACCCGCAGTCGTAATCTCAACCGCATAATCCCCGCTTGGCAGATTGCCGACAGTAAATCCACCATCTGCGCCCGAGACAGCAGTGCGAACAACGTTGTTGTCCACTCCGGAGATCCCAACTTTCGCTCTGGCAATAGCCGCTCCAGTCGAATCCGTTACCGTGCCCGAGACACTTCCAAACACTCGCCCACCCTGGGCCATCAAACAACTCGCAAAAAAGACACAAGCAAAGCCCAGCGCAGCTGCGGCCCGCAACGATGCAAAAACAAACCGGCGAAACATGAGACCCCTTTTCTGTGCATGTGGAAATCAGCTATGAAGACAGGCGCAATCAAGCGCGCCGGCGCCTTCGCTTCCAGCGTGTTCACAGAGAAAGGAATCAGATTCTAAGCGGAATCGGCGGTGGACTTCCCGTCGGCTCAACATGTGCAGAGTCGAACGCGTGCAACATAGGCCAAACTACAAACGCCTCAGGATGCTGCACTCTGGTCGCAACTATTTTGACTGCGCGCTGCATCACCTTTGCCAGCGTCAGCACAACACCCACGCCAACAAACCAGGCCGTCAGGTGAATCTCCGTATCGTTTACTGGAGGTCCAGCCTTGTCCCAGTGATCAAAGCACTCCATCAGCGGCGTCAGTGCTGCTGCTAGCAGCACTACCGTGGCGACGATTTGGAAAACGCGCTTCGACACTACTTCAAGATTAGTCGTCTGCAACATCTCATCGCAATTCGCTTGTTGATGTTTCAACGCAAAAGTTCCGCACAGTGAAATCTGCGACTTTTCCCGCTCCTCGCTGTCCAATCACCAGCGGCGGCGTATCTGTCATGGTTCGTATGTGATTGCTTACTCCATCGGTCCTGCATGCGGCTTAAAGTGGAAGTAGAAGTTTTTCTCGGGTGAGGTGCGGTTGAGCAGTTGGGGTAAGTTGAAGGGTTTCGTAGCGGCAGTCTCCCTGCTCGCGGGGATGGTTTCATTCGCTTCAGGAGCGACCACCACATCCAAACACAAGAAAAAATCTGCCACGGCAACAAGCCACACAACCAAGTCCAGCTCGGCCGAGAAAAGCAAGCCTGCCAGCCGCACTCGCAAAGTCACGCATCCTGCTGAGCACGCCAGAAGCAGGCGTTCGAGCTCTCGACGCCACGCACGTACGGAATATCATCGTCCCACAGCACGCACGATCCATCTCACCTCTGCCTTTCACGCGACCGAGCAACTCCGTCCCATGGCGCAGCAGTTAACTGCAACGCGCTCTGCCGCGGCCTATGCTGGAGTCGCAGCCTACGCTCGCCAGCACACCGGAGAAGCCTCTGCCGCGGCTTATCTTGCCCTTGGTCACGCCTACATGCTAGACCATCGCTACTCCGAGGCTGCCGACAGCTTCCACAAAGCGGCCACCGCTGGCACCGCACTCGACGACTACGCCGACTACCTTGGCGCACAAGCATTGCTCCAGGCAGGCAGAGGCACTGAGGCCTACGCTCTGCTCGATCACTTCAATGATCGTCATCCAGACAGCATCTTCAACGCGCAAGCCCCAGTCCTGCTTGCCAGCTCCTATATCCAACAGAACAACCCTCAGGCTGCGCTCAAACTTCTCCTCTCACTCTCCGGCAACGACATCGCCACACATAACGACTTTCGCTACGCGCTCGGCCGCGCCTACCAGACCACCGGCGACAACGCGCACGCCGCACTCATCTTTCGCAGCCTCTACACCACACAACCGCTCAGCTTCGAGGCTTCACAGGCTCGTACTCAGCTTCGCGCGATCGGCGTGACGCTGACTGCAGCCGAGTTGAAGGCTCACGCTGACCAACTCTTCAATGCCAAACGCTACTCCGAGGCTGCCGACGAATACCACTCTATCGAGCATGACTCCAGTCTCAGCGCCGGAGACCGCGACACCCTCCAGCTCTACGCTGCCGTCTGCGATCTTCGGCTCAAGCGCCTCAGCAGCCACCAGGCCGAGCATCTTCCCGAAGTCACTGGCGACGGCGCTGCGCTCAAGCAGTACATCCTTGCCGAACTCGCCCGCAACGACAACGATGAGTCTAAGCACGACGCCATCGTCGCCAACATGGTCGCAGAGTTTCCCCACAGCCGCTGGCTCGAAGAAGCCCTCTACTCCAGCGGCAATATGTACCTGCTTAAGCAAGACGCCAACCATGCCATCGACAACTACTCGCGTCTCTACAAGATGTTCCCATCCAGCACCTACGCGCCCTCGGCTCACTGGCGCACGGCCTGGCTCGACTACCGCACGCGCAACTATCCCGAAGCAGCCCGCCTCATGGATGAGCAGATTCGCCTCTATCCCACCAGCATCGAGGCATCCACCGCGCTCTACTGGCGCGGACGCATCTACGAAGACGTAGAGCACGACTACGGCCAGGCCGCGAACTACTACCACGCCCTCACCGCAAACTACGCCAATTACTACTATGCAATCCTCGCCCGCGAACGTCTCAAAGCGCTCACCGGTCATGTTCCAACGATTGCTCCAGCAGCCACGCTCAGCTCCGTGCCGAAGTACAACGACCCGGACCTCACCGGCGATCTCCCCGAAAATGAGCCGCATCTCATCAAGGCGCGCTTGCTCGCCAACGCCGCGCTCAACGAGTACATCGCCCCCGAGATACAGGCCAGCTCGACTTCCTCCCAATGGGGAGCGCTCGCTCAGGCCGAGATATACACCTCCTACGGCGAAGTCACCCGCGCGCTTCAATCCATGAAGCACAGTGATATCTCGTTCTACAAGATGCCTATCGACCAGGTCCCCACGATCTATTGGAAACTTCTCTTCCCACAGCCCTATTGGTCGGAGCTCGAAGCCAACGCAAAGAAGAACGGCCTCGATCCCTATCTGGTCGCCTCACTCATCCGACAGGAGACTGAGTTCAACCCCGGAGCCATCAGTCGTGCCAGCGCCTACGGCCTCATGCAACTTCTACCCTCAGTTGGTAAGTCCATAGCCCACAGAGAAAAAATGCGCGGCTACAGCACCACCCGCCTGCTCGATCCCTCCGTCAATCTTGAACTAGGAACCGTCAATCTGCGTTCCGTCCTTGATCGCTATAGCGGCCAGATCGAATACGCCCTCGCCGCCTACAACGCCGGAGACACTCCCGTGCGCCGCTGGATGTCCACCGGCGACTACAGAGACATCCACGAGTTCGTCGAATCCATCCCTTACTCCGAAACCCGAGAATACGTTCAGGCCATCCTGCGCAACCGCGAGATGTATCGAGCACTCTATCCGGAAAAGTAACCCTACTTCAGATAAAGCTGACCAAATCAATAGAAATTCCAATCTGAGAAAGGAGAGGAATCAACCCAGCGTCTGTCCAGACTCGTTTTCAACAGCCAACCATTGACACCTCCAAAAAAAGGATTATTGTTGCACCATAACTGGTGCAGCCGAAGCCGCCAGATCGAACCAGAGGAGGGCTGATCCGCAGGTCGAACCGGGCATTGGCCAACGCCAACGCAAGCCGTGAACGCGGGACAACCGCGCAACAAACGAGGCACTCATGGTAGCGGAGTTGAACTTTCTCGAAGTCTGGATTCCAGAGCAGATGCAACCAGGAACGATGTTCATGCTCGATCGATCGGAGGAGTTGGGCAAAGCGGAAAATCCTTTCTGGGCCGTCCTCGCCTGCCCGTCCTGTGGATGTCTTGGTCTAATTACTCGGCAGCAGTGCGCTGGCCTCGAAGCCATGATCTGTGGCTCCGAGCAGTGCTCAGCCGAATACTTCCTCGATGGGGAGACAATTCGCCACCGGCCAGCGAATTAGTCGGCCTTTCCATCGGGTAAGGCTCCGCTTGTCCGCATGTTGCACTTGCCATTCCGCTGCTCGGAATTTACGATAGCCGTCCAGAATCACCGGAGCGCGTAAATGTCAGCAGCCAGAAAGAAATCCGCGGTCGTCGAGGAGATACTCTCCGAGCCAATATCTGTTGAGTCTGCCCGCCGCGGCGACCGCAATGAATCTCTCACCGTTCTGCGCGCCTGCGAGGTGCTCAAGGCGTTCCGCAATCTGGGAGAAGAGCTTCCACTCGGCGAGGTCGTCGCACGTACAGGCCTGCCCAAAACCACGGCCTTTCGCCTGCTCCGCACGCTCATTCACGGTGGCCTGCTCGAGCGCTCAAGCTCTGGCATCTACCGCAACCTCTTCGGTCCCGTTGCCGCGCGCCCGTTCCGCATCGGCTTTGCTGCGCAGGGCGATTCAGACTTCTGCCGCGCCGTGATGCAGAGCCTCGAAACAGCCGCGCTGCGCGAGCACGTCAATCTCATCACCGTAAACAATCGCTACTCCGCGCGCGAGGCGCTGCGCAACGCCGATCTGCTCATCAAGGAGCGCGTCGACCTCATCCTCGAATACCAGACCTACGAACGCGTAGCGCCAGTCATCGCCTCGAAGTTCCTCGAAGCCAACACGCCCGTCATCGCCATCGAGATTCCGCACCCAGGTGCAACTTACTTTGGCGCCAACAACTACAAAGCCGGCCTCATCGGCGGCAAGGCGCTCGGCCGCTGGGCACGTGAGCATTGGGACGGCAAAGTCGACCGCCTCTTGCTGCTCGAACTCCCCATCGCCGGCTCACTGCTAGACCTCCGCATCACCGGCCTCGTCGACGGTCTCCGCTCCGAGCTGCCGCAGATCGCAGGCGTGCCCGTCGTCCACCTGAACGGACGCGGCGACTTCGAAGATGTTCTCGAAGTCATGCGCCAATATCTGCGCCGCGCCCCGGCAAAGCGCACGCTCGTCGGCACGGTCAACGACGTCTGCGCCCTCGCTGCGCTCCGCGCCTTCGAAGAAGCTGGAGCAAGTGAGCGCGTCGCAGTCGTCGGCCAGAATGCCATCCTCGACGCCCGTAATGAGCTGCGTCGTCTCAACACTCGCCTCGTCGGCACAGTGGCCTACTTCCCGGAACGCTACGGTGACGAGATCATCCCGCTCGCCCTGCAAATCCTCAATAAGAAACCCGTGCCATCGACGGTCTTCGTCAAACACCAGCTCATCACCGCGCGCAACGTCGACCTGATTTATCCGCTCGACGAACGCCGAGATCTCCATGCTGCGCATCTACCCAGACAGAATGGCCGTCTCGCCGCAGTCCGTTAGCTATTCCGAATAGCGGAATTTTTAGTGGGCGATTTATCGCTTTATTACCCCAACACACACGGCAGTAGACTCGAACCTGTGAAGCTCACCCGCCGCACCTTCATCAAGACCGCCACTGCGGTAGCAGCCATGCCCGCTCTCGCCGGCGCCGAGGTGGCAAATGCCACGCGAGAGCCTCTACAGGAGCTTCCATACTCCGCCATCCAACTCGCTGGCGGCCCACTTAAGCGTCACTACGACGCAATGCATGCGCACTACTTGTCGCTCTCGAATGACCGCCTCCTCAAAGTCTACCGCCAGCGAGCCGGACTCCCAGCTCCAGGAGAAGACATGGGCGGCTGGTACGACTTGAACGGCTTCGTCCCCGGCCACTCCCTCGGCCAATACATCTCCGGCATCGCCCGCTTCGGTGCCAGCACGGGAGACCAGGCCTGCCACGAAAAGGTCCACGCACTGGTCACAGGCTTCGCAGCCACACTCGGGCCGGACAACCAATCCATCCTCCGCCCCGAAACCAATCTCTGGCCCTGCTACATCCTCGACAAGCACTTCATCGGCCTCATTGACGCCGCCACGCTCAGCAACGTCTCCGAATCCATCCCCTTGCTCAGCCGTGTACTCAGCGGAGCAAAGCCACTTCTACCCTCCCAGGGCCGCGACCGCATCGGCAAAAAGAAGCCTCCCTATGACGAAACCTATGTCATGCCGGAGAACCTCTTCACCGCGCACCAGCTCACCGGCAATCCAGAATTTCGTAATCTGGCCACCCGCTACTTGCTCGACCGCGAGCTCTTCGATCCGCTCGCCCGCGGCAACGATCCATTCCCCGGCCAGCATGCCTACTCCCATGCCATCGCGCTCAGCTCCGCAGCGAAGGCATACCTTACACTCGGCGACGCAAAATACCGCACCGCAATCGAAAACGCCTTCACCCTCCTGACCACACAACAGCAGTTCGCCTCCGGAGGCTGGGGGCCAAACGAAACCTTCATCACGCCACACAAGGGCGAGCTCTACGCCTCGCTCCAAACCACCGCCGACCACTTCGAGACCCCATGCGGCTCCTACGCCGCCACCAAGCTCGCCCGCTATCTCATCCGCACCACGCCCGATGCACGCCAACTCCCACGCTACGGCGACAACCTCGAGCGCGCCCTCTGGAACACGATCCTCGCCGCCAAATATCCCGACTCCAACGGCGACTATTTCTACTACTCCACCTACTCGCCCAACGCGACCAAGGTCTACTACCCGAAGAAGTGGCCCTGTTGCTCCGGCACACTCGCCCAGACCGTCGCCGACTACCCGCTCAACCTCTACTTTCAATCGCCCACAGGCATCCACATCAACACCTACGCTTCGTCGCAACTGAAGTGGAAGCAGGGAAGCACACCCGTCACGCTCACTCAAACCACCAACTACCCAGCAGAAGACACCATCGCGATCATGCTTCATCCCGAAGCGCCAACAACCTTCACGCTCACCTTGCGCATCCCCGGCTGGGCGCCATCCGCAGCCACTATCACCATCAACAACGAGCCGCCCGTCAAAGTAGCGGCAGGCGCCTCCGCCACACTCCGCGCGCACTGGCGCTCCGGAGACCGCATCACCCTCGCCATCCCGCAGGACTTCCGCACCGAAGCCATCGACGAGCAGCACCCTGAAACCGTAGCCCTCATGCGCGGCCCCGTGCAGTACGTAGCACTCAATCCTCCAGGCGATCTCCCGCAGGACCGCCTGCCACTACCCAGCAGTCTCAAACAAGCCGCCCCCGAAGTCTTCACTGAAAACTACAGTGGTCGCAAACTCATCTTCGTCCCGATCTACCGCATCCAGAACGAGACCTACACCGCATACTTCACCCGTGCCTGACGCGGAAAATTTACCTCCGCTCCACCTGTCATTCTGAGCGAAGCGAAGAACCCCAGCATTTGTCTTCGCAATCGTCGTTGTAGTTGTCTTTGCTGTTGCAGTTGGTTTCGACTTTGTTGCCACAATCATTTTGAGTTGTCATCCTTCCGCGAAGCGGGAGGAATTGCTTTTCGCTTGTTCCTGTTACACACATGCCCATCCACGATCCAACCCGCATCTACGCCACCTACTTCATCGAGACCGCATACCCACTCGCCGAAGCCGCAACCACGATGGCCGGCGAACAATCCACCGGCACCTTTCTCCGTGTCCCCGGCGAAACCGACGAACTCCGCGAGCGCTTCGCCGCGCGAGTGGAATCCATCGCTGAAAAAGAGCCCGCGCAAACCGCAAGTCTGCCCGGCTCTGGCACACCCAAAAACTGGGACGGGAAACGTCACACAGCCGAAGTCACGCTCAGTTGGCCGCTGCACAACATCGGGCCCAGCCTGCCGAATCTGCTCGCCACCGTCGCAGGCAACCTCTCCGAGCTGAAGCCATTCTCGGGCCTGAAGCTGCTCGACATCACACTACCGCCCGCGTTCCTCACGCAGTATCAAGGTCCGCAGTTCGGAGTCGCTGGCACGCGCAAACTCACCGGGGTGTTCAACCGCCCAATCATTGGCACTATCATCAAGCCAAGCATCGGCCAGACGCCCGAAGCAACCGCGCAGCAGGTAAAAACACTCGCCGAAGCAGGCATCGACTTCATCAAAGACGACGAGCTCCAGTCCGACGGCCCGCACTGCCCCTTCAACACTCGCGTCACCGCCGTGATTGAAGTTCTCAACAACCACGCCGCCCGCACCGGCAAGCGCGTCATGTACGCGGCCAACATCACCGGCGACCTCGACCAGATGCTCTCCCGCCTCGCTCACATCGAAGCCAATCACGGCACCTGCGCCATGGTCAGCATGAACTCCATCGGCCTGCCCGTCATGAAGATCATCCGCCAACACTCGCACGTCGCCATCCACGGCCACCGCAACGGTTGGGGCATGATCGGCCGCAGCCCAGCCGCAGGCATGTCGTTCGTCGCGTTTCAAAAGCTCTGGCGTCTGGCCGGCATCGACCACACTCACGTCAACGGCCTGCGCAATAAGTTCTGCGAGCCCGACGGCTCCGTCATCGCATCTGCGCGCGCTTGCCTCACGCCCATGTTCCCTGCGCCCAACAAAGGCTGCGAAGTCATGCCCGTCTTCTCCTCGGGCCAGTCCGCACGCCAGGCCCCCGACACCTACAAGGCCCTTGGCACAACGGACCTCATCTACGCCTGCGGCGGAGGCATCATGGGACATCCGCAAGGAGTAGCCGCAGGCGTCATGAGCCTGCATCAAGCCTGGGAGGCAGCAGCACAAAACATCCCGCTCAGCGTCTACGCCGAAACCCACCGCGAACTCAAAGCCGCTCTCGATCTCTTCGGAGCGTGAAGCCAATGCTCTACACCTTCTACGGCGACGACTTCACCGGCTCCACCGACGTGCTCGAACAGCTAGCATCGAACGGCGTCCCCGCAGCCCTGTTTCTCGCCGAACCAACCGCACAACACCTCGCCCGCTTTCCCGAAGCGCAAGCCATCGGCATCGCCGGAGACAGCCGCTCCCGCTCGCCCGAATGGATGTCCGCGAATCTCCCACGCATCTTTCACACGCTCAAAAAATTCGACGCCCCAATCAACCACTACAAAGTCTGCTCCACCTGCGACTCCAGCCCGGCGCACGGCAGCATAGGCCGCGCCATCGAAATAGGCCGTGAAGTCTCCCACTCAAACTTCGTCCCCATCGCCGTAGCCGCGCCCCACCTGGGTCGATACGTTCGCAACGGCCAGCTCTTCGCCAAAGCGCCCGACGGCAAAATCAAACGCATCGACCAGCACCCGATGGCGAACCACCCCATCACACCGATGCGCGAACCAGACCTGCGCAAACATCTCGCCGCACAAACGAATCTCCCCATTGGCCACATCGATCTCGCAACGCTCACCTCATCGGAACTCGAAGTCGAACTCAACCGCCAATTAAAATCCGGCAACCAAACCATCCTCTTCGACGGTGAAGACGAGTCATCGCTCACCATCACCGGCGAACTCATCTGGCGTCACGCGCAAAAGCAACCACTCTTCGTCGCAGGAAGTTCAGGGCTCACCGCAGCGCTCATCCCAGCATGGCGCGCAGCAAATCTCATCCATGAAAATCCGCAACAACCAACCTCGACACGAAGCAGCAGTCCGCTGCTCGTCATAAGTGGTTCATGCTCACCCGTCACCGCAGGCCAGATTCAACATGCACTTGCTAATGGCTTTCACGGCATCGCAGTCGACATTAAAAAAATCCTCGCAGAATCCACCGCCGCAACAGAGCAAACCAACATCCTCAAAGCAGCATCAGCCAGCCTCGACGCAGATCAGAACACCATCCTCTACACCGCGCTAGGCACACCCGACGCCGCAGCGCAGGGAGATGGTCTCGGCCAAACCCTCGGCCAACTTCTCCGCGAGCTTCTCGGCAGAACCAGTCTCCGCCGCGTCGTACTCTGCGGAGGCGACACCTCCTCACACGCCATCCAGCAACTTGGCCTCTACGCACTCACCTGGCTCCGCAACACGCAACCCGGCGCACCACTTTGCCGCGCCCACTCCGACGATCCCACGCTCGACAACCTCGAACTCATCCTCAAAGGCGGCCAGGTCGGAACATCCAACTTCTTCGATGTCGCGTTAAGAGCCTGAATATTCACTCGCGCGTCAGGCCACACGCGAGACTCGCAGATCATCCTGCAACCCGCGCGTACAATCCACCAGTGCAAACAGCAGCGCGGCTACCAGCACCATCGCTGCAATCACGCGCACCGGCAGGTTGTAATCGCCACTTATCCCGACGAGGTATCCAAACGCCACCGTGCAAACCCACCCGCCCAAATTTCCAGCGGTATTCATCATGCCGGTCGCGGTTCCGCCAAACTGCCCACCAAGGCTCATGCACATCGCCCACGCCGCAGGCAGCATCAGGTCCATCACGCCGAACCCCACCGTAGCCAGCGCCACAATCGCCGCATGGCTCCGCACCAGCGACATCGCCAGCAAAATCCCAGCGGTCACAACAAGAGCCACCGAAGCAATCCAGCGATACGAAGTCTTCCGTCCAAACCGCTCCACCATCCGCTCACCAAGCACGCCGCCGACAAGATTCCCCACCACGCCCATCACAAACGGGAACGACGCAAATACGCCCATCTGTGCGACAGAGAATCCAGCCCCCCGCACCAGCCAGGTCGTAAACCACCCAAAGTAAAACCAGCTCCCAAACGCATAGCAGAAATACGCCGCCACAATCAGCCAAAGATGTGGCAGCCGCACCAGCCGCGCCCACGGCACGCTGCGCTCCTCGCGTTCAAAGCTGCCAATCTCCATCAACTCATCAACCGAAATCCCTTCCATCTCCTCCGGTGCATCGCGAAACCACGATCGCCACACCAAAGCCCACACAATCCCCACCGCGCCGAGCATCCAGAAGATCGCTCGCCATCCAAACCGTGCGGCAAACGGTACCAACAGCAGCGGAGCCAGCGCTCCGCCCAACCTGCTTGCCGCCCACACAAATCCTTGTGCCTGCGCATGTTCGCGTTTCGGAAACCATCGCGAAATCACTCCCGCCGCGTTCGGATAAGCTCCCGCCGCGCCCATTCCAAACAGAAACCGCGAGCTCACAATCTGCCAGAAGCTCCGACACCATCCAGTCAACGCAGTAAACGCCGACCACCAGACCGAGATCCGCGTCAGCTCAAGCCGTTGTCCGCGCCTGTCTCCAAACGCACCTGAAGGAATCTCAAACACCGCATTAGCCAGCACGTATGCGCTCAGTACCCAGCCCCACTGCTGAGGAGACAGATGCAAATCCGCGCGAATCCCCGTTGCTGCAACCGGAATCGCCAGACGGTCCACAAACGTAATCACCGAGACGCAGCACAGCAGCCCCAGCACGCCATGCCGCTTCTTCAAGCAGAAGCTCCTGCAAGCTCCTGCAGGACTTCACGCGCTCTCTGCACCGAAAGCTCAGGGCTAGACAACACCGGCATCTTCAACGACCCTTCCGGCATCGCTTCCACCACCCTCGCCATCGAAGCCTGCGCCAGTACCACCGCGTCTACACCGCGCATCTCGTCCAGCAACGCCGCGCTCACAATCCGGTCGTGCGTCTTCGTGTCGCCCGTCAGCACTGCCTCAAACGCTCCATCGCAAAGACACTCCACCAGCTCCACCTTCCGTCCCATCGCCGCCGCCTTCTCGCGCAGCAGCGCAGTCGTCGGTTCCAGTGTAGTGCGAATCGTCGCCATCACGCCCAACTTCTCGCCGGTGCGCACAGCCGCCTCAGCCATCGCTTCGTCCACGCGAATCACGGGGAAGTCAAACACCTGCTGCGCCAGCGTCACAGCTTCACCAAGCGACGAACACGTCACCATCACCGCATCCGCTCCAGCCTCGCCCGCCGACTCGACCATGCTGAGCAGCCGTCGTATCGTCAGCTTCCGCACCTCGCCCGCTCGAATCGTATCCCGAATCAGGCTTTCGTCCACCATGTGGAACACCTCCACCCCTGGCATCTGCCTGGCGCACAACGTGCCGAACATCTGTGTCAATACCGGGCTGGTATGAATCAATCCTAGCGTCTGTCCCACTTGGTCCCCCGTGCTATATACTCCGCGCTTGCTCTCGACCGTCAGTGTTGTTCTTCTACCCGACCGTCGCCGCATAGTAAAGCACAGCAGGCGAGCGCTCCGGTAGATAGCAGAGCAACAATCTTTCCTGCTTCTCCAATATCCGCATAGCGGAACGTCCCACGAATCCAACAGTGCAAATGCGCCACAATCCTGTCCAATTGATGACAGGTCGCAACAGCATAGAAAAATCGGCACGATCCCGTTATGCTGCTCACCTATCGTCAAAAGCGAGGTTCATGTTTGCCGTCACATTCAGGAGCATTGCGCTTCGCCGCTTTCATCGCTGCCATTCTGATTTGTTCTGCATTGATCGCTCAGCCCGCGCCAACTCCATACATCACGCCGCATGCCCCACTGCTCGGCGCCGCCTGGTATCCCGAGCAATGGCCCGAGTCCCGCTGGGACGCCGATCTCCAGCTCATGCAGGATGCACACCTGAACGTCGTCCGCGTTGGTGAGTTCGCCTGGTCCACCGAAGAGCCATCTGAGGGTCACTACAACTTCGACTGGCTCTCACGCGCCATCGCACTCGCCGCCAAACACCACATCGCCGTCGTCATCGGCACTCCCACCGATGCGCCACCCGCATGGCTCACCTCGAAGTATCCCGACACGCTCGGCACCAACGCCGACGGCCGCCTTCGCCAACACGGCACCCGCCGCCAGTTCTCCTACTCCAGCCCGCACTACCGTGAATTCTGCCGGCAAATCGTCACCGAACTCGCCAAACGCTTCGGCCACAATCCCAACGTCATCGGCTGGCAGATCGACAACGAGTACACCGACGAGTCCTTCGACCCCGCCACACGCCGCCAGTTCCAACAATTCCTCAAAGCCAAGTACAAAACCCTCGACAACCTCAACCGCCACTGGACGACAGCGTATTGGTCACAAACCTACACCGCATGGGACCAGATCCCGATGGAGAACACCGGCGGCAACCCTGGCCTCCTGCTCGATCACAAGCACTTCGTCACCGCCACCTGGCGCAGCTTCCAGCAGAGCCAGATCGACGCACTCCGCCCCTACGTCGCGCCCACGCAGTTCATCACCACCAACATCGGCGGCCTCGGCTGGAGCGACAATTGGGACCACTACCGCATCACACAACCCCTCAACCTAGCCGCCTGGGACGAGTACGTCGGCGAAGGCCACCTGCAAGTCGCAAAAGAAGCCATGATGAACGACTTCGTGCGCGGCTGGAAACGCCAGAACTTCTGGCTCATGGAGACCGAGCCTGGCTCCGTCAACTGGGCGCCCATCAACAACACTCTCGACCGCGGCGAAACCCGCGCGCTCGCCTGGCAAGCCGTAGACCACGGCGCCGACGCCGTCCTCTACTGGCAATGGCGCAGCGCGCTCAACGGGCAGGAACAATATCACGGAGCCATCGTCGGCCCCGACGGCACACCACTCCCCATCTACACCGAAATCCAGCAACTCGGCGCAGACTTCGTTGCAGCCAGCCCAGCGCTCGCTGGCACAACACCCAAATCCGACGTCGCGCTCATCACCACCTACGACAGCCGATGGGCCATCGACTTCCAACCCCACACCAAGCTCTACGAGCAGCAGCAAATCCTGCTCGACTTCTACCGTCCGCTCGAATCCATCGCGCAGTCGGTTGATATCGTCGAAGCCACCACAAATCTCGCCCAGTACAAACTGGTCGTCGCACCCAGCCTCAACGTCATCCCGCAATCACTCGCCGACAATCTCCTCACTTACGTCCGCGCTGGCGGCCGCCTCATCCTCGGCCCGCGCTCCGGCATGAAGGACCAATACAACGCGCTCAACACCCAGCGCCAACCCGGCCCACTCGCCGCCGCACTCGGAGGCCGCGTCGAACAGTTCTACGCGCTCGAATCGCCCATCCCTGTGGGCAACGGCACAGCGAGCATCTGGGCCGAGCAACTCACCGTCACCAACCCTGCCACAAAAGTTGATCTCCGCTATGGCAAATCCAATGGCTGGCTCGACAACCAACCCGCCATGATTACGCGCAGCGTAGGGAAGGGAAGCATCACCTACCTCGGCACCATCCCCGATCCCGCGCTGATGCAATCCATCATGCAATCCGCAACAGCCAGCGCAAACATCCAGCCAGCCTTTGGCCCAATCCCAACAGGAGTAGAAGTCTGCCGCCGCGTCGCGCCCGATCACACCGTCTACATCCTCATCAACCACGGCAAAGCCACGCAGCAAATCAGCCTGCCCAGCACCATGCACGAAGTCTTCACCAATAAAGACGCAGCCACCATCACCCTCGCGCCGCAAGGCGTAGCCGTCCTCACCACCAAGGCAAAATGAAAAACACGCGCCGCCAGTTCCTCCGTAATACGACACTCGCTTCCGCAACCGCAGCCATCGCGCCACGTTTCGCACTAGCAGCACAAGACGAAATCGCCCCATTCCGCACGCCTTACAAATATCCCGAGCTGCTTCTCAAAGGCACAGGCCGCAAAGCCGACTTCGACTCCATCAGCGTCGACGACCCCATCGTCTTCCATGCCGAAGGCGCATTCCACATGCTCTACATCGGCTTCGACGGCACTGGCTACCAGACCGGCCTCGCCACCTCCACCGATCTCCTCCACTGGAAGCGCACCGCGCTCGTCGGTCCGCGCAACCCCGCATCCAAATACACGAAGTACAACCTCGCCCTCAGCTCCATCCTCCGCAACAAACAACTCCGCAGCAACGGCGAAGCCATCAGGATCAACGGCCGCTATCTCGGCGCGTGGAACGCCTACCCCAGCGCAGGCTACGAAGAAGGCGCAGCCGTCATCGGCCTCGCCTGGTCAGACGATCTCCTCCACTGGCAGCTCACCGATCCCGTCCTCTACCCACAAGATGGCGCGCCCTGGGAGCACGGCGGACTTTACCGTCCCGACCTCATGCTCGACCGCGGCACCTACTACCTCTACTACAACGCCAAAACCGACCCGCTCCCGAAATCCGCAGGCGGTGGTTGGCACGAGCAGACAGGTGCAGCTACATCTACCGATCTCAAAACCTGGGCGCGCTACCGGGGCAATCCCATCCTCCGCAACGGCCAGCGCGGCAGTGCAACCTACCCGAAGTCCAACCCACTGTACTCACTCAATCCGCCAACACCCGACGCGCGCGACAGCCGCTTCGCCTCCAATCCATTCGTCGTGCAGAATGGCTGTGACTACGCGATGTTCTACTTCGGCTTCGGCTATCAGCGTCCCGGCCGCGCCTGCGAACTGCTCGCCCTCGGCGCCGATCCCGTCACCTTCGTCAAAGTCCCCGAGGTCCTCATCGATACCGGCGCCCCCGGCAGCATCGACGAAACCTTCGCGCACAAACCCTCTGTCATCACACACGAAGGCGCGCTCTACCACTTCTACTGCGCCGTCAGCGGCAAATGGCCCAACGAAGTCCGCGGCATCGCCGTCGCCCGCTCAAAACCGTGGTGAGCCTCAGTGATGTTTCACCACAAAATGCCAAGCCCCCGAATCGACACGATATACCGTAGCTCCACGTTCATCGCGCAGCTTCATTGCACCACTCTGCGAGACGGCAGTCTCACCGGCCCGTACCGGAACCCACACCGTAGCCGAAGCATTTACCGGCACGCTGACATCAATCGTTAGCGCGCCACCCGCGCGTCGCCAGGCACTCTTCACCATCCCCAGACGTGAGTCATAGCTCGTCCGTACCCAGTCCATTCCATCCACCACACGCGGACGAATCGTAATCCTCTCATCCCTCGCGCGTGACATATCGAAATCAATCCCACCCAGTCCGCGATCGAACCACTCCTCCGCGCCGCCCAGCATAAAGTGGTCCTGCGAGCTATGCGGATTCGCATCCCACGCCTCCGTCAACGCCGTCGCACCCGCGGCCAGTTGCGACCCATAGCTCGGCGGATCTTTGCGCATCATCATCGCCAGCAGAAGATCATTCTCGCCAGCATCCATCAGCGCGCGCAGCATATACGGATACCCGACCTCACCCGTCGTCACATGATCGTCATGCGTGTGAATGTCCGCGACGATATGCGCCAGCACCTCCGCCCGCTTGTCGTCAGGAACGATACCCAGATCCAAAGGCATCGCATTCGCCGTCTGGCTCCCCCGGTCATACTGCGCCGTATCCGCATGAAAGAACCGCGTGTTGAAAGCATCCGCAGTCTGAGCAGCCAACGCCGCATACCTGCGCACATCGTCAGCCTTGCCCAAGACGCCAGCGGCCTTCTCCATCACCTTCGCATCCTGATATAGCATCAGCGTCCCGGTCACACCCATCGTCGTGTTCTTTTCCATCCCCGGCTCGCCCGGCCCAATGTCATACCAGTCGCCCAGCCCATACGCGACGATGCCATCCTGCGCCTTGCTCTTCAAATAATCGACATACCGCTGCATCACCGGATACTCCCGCGCCAACTCCCCAACATCACCATACGCGCGATATGCAGTCCATCCACCCAACACCTCCGCTGAACCCCACTCCGGCGAATCATCAAACACTCCATATCCCTGCTTCGCAAACACCGTGTACTCAGGAGCAATCGTCGGAACCATGCCATCACTCTTCTGCTCATCAGCAATGTTTTCCTCCGTCGCCCGATACAACCCACGCAGATCGTTGTTGAAGAGCAACCCTGGCGCAACCAGATGAGTCTCCTCCAGCCATCCAAGCTTTTCCCGATGCGGACAATCCGTAAACAAGCTCACCTCGTTGTTGTGCATCGCCTCCACAATCAGCTTGTGTATCGAATCCAGCATCGCGTTCGAGCTGGCAAACTCGCCCGTCACCGCCGAAGAAGAATGCACCGCATCCCCGCGCAGTGAACCCACCTCACCCTTGCCGGAAGTCCACTCCACCTGCACATAACGAAACCCGTAGTAGCTGAACCGCGGATGCCACGCCTCCACATCACCCGTCGCGCCCACCGTATAGCTAAACCACTGCGATCCGCGCCGCCCTGCGCCTGAGCTTCGCTGTGACACCGTGCCATCCGCATTCAACAGCTCACCCGGAGTCAGCTTCAACACCGCCCCCTTCGCCCCCTTCACGCGCACCTCAGGCCACCCAGCAAAGTTCTGTCCCAGGTCATACACCGTCACACCGGAACTCACCACCGTCTTCTTCACCGGCTCATACACACGCATCACGCGCAGCGGAGGCGCAACCTCAGCACGTAGTTTGCCGCCAGGCCCATCAACCACTTCAACTGCAGACCACGCATCACTGCGACCACCAACGCGATCCCAACCAGCAATCGCCTTCGTCGCATCGTAGTCCTCGCCGCCATACGTCGAAGAAAACGTAATCGGCCCCGGCGCAGCCATCCAAGAGCCATCCGTCGCTACAACCTCCGAAGTCCCATCCGCATATTCGAGACGCATCTGCACCAGCACCATCGGCCGCCCGAAGCTGTTCACCAGCTTCGTATATCGCCCCGGAGTCTTCACCACATTGAACATCCCGTTGCCCACCATCACGCCCACAGCGTTCCGCCCCACACGCAGCATCCGCGTCACGTCATAAGCGTCATATCGAACCGTCTTGCGATAATCCGTCCACGCCGGAGCAACCTCCGCATCGCCCACCTTCACGCCGTTCAGGTGCACCTCGCCCTGTCCCAGCGCCGACACATCCAGCACCGCCCGCACCAGACGCTTCTTCACCACAAACTCATGCCGAAACACCGGCATCTCCGCCGTCTCGTTCGTCGTGCCCGCTTCACCAATCCACTTCGCGGTCCAAACCGTGGGAGCCATAGTCCAACTCGCAGCCTCGCTCCACCCGGCAGCAATACCGCGCTCATCCCAAACCATCACCTTCCAAAAATAAGTAGCCTCAGGAACCAACTCCTTGCCGTGATACGCGACACCAAACGTCGCATCCGACTTCACACGCCCACTGTCCCACACATCGCCGTGGTCCTTCCCAATGTCACCCGCTGACGAAGCCACCAGCACCCGATAGGCGCTCTGTCCCGCACCGTGCAACGAGCCGCGAGCAGCCAGCTTCCACTCAAGTTGAGGCACATCCTCCACCGACATCGGCCGCGCCTGCGCATCGCACTCCAGTCCCGTCGCCACCATCAGATGACTCTGCGCCTGCGCAACACCACACCCTGCCAACACACACACCGCAACCCAGGCCCGCATCAAGCGCATCGCCAACTCCTCTGGAATATTCCGCATTACAAAACTACCCCGCGCTCTGCTATCGTGTCGCCGTGAATCAAAAGTTTCTCATCATCACGTTCGCCGCCGTCGCCACGCTCGTCTCGCAAGCACAAACCTTCCAGCACTCCGACCTCTCGGCAAACGTAGCCCATCAGGTAGCCAAAGTCCGCGCGGCCAACAGCGATTCCACACATCGCAATCTCTACAGGCCGGACTGGAACTCTCTCGCCCAGTACCGCACGCCGGACTGGTTCCGCGACGCGAAGTTCGGCATCTTCATCCATTGGGGCGTCTACTCCGTTCCGGCATTCGGAAACGAGTGGTACTCGCGCAACATGTACGTCCCCGGCAATGCCGCCTTCCAGCACCAGGTCGCCACCTACGGCTCGCAGACAAAGTTCGGCTACAAAGACTTCATCCCCATGTTCCGCGCGCAGCACTTCGACCCCAACGCCTGGCTCGATCTCTTCACGCAGGCCGGCGCAAAGTACATCGTCCCGGTAGCCGAACACTGCGACGGCTTCCCCATGTACAACTCCTCGATGACCACCTGGGACGCGGCCCGCATGGGCCCACACCGCGACATCATCGCCGAGTTGGAAGCAGCAACCCGCGCCCACGGCCTCTACTTTGGCGTCTCCTCACACCGCGCCGAACACTGGTGGTGGTACGGCACCGGCCGCACCTTCCCGTCCGATGTCGAGGACCCAGCCAACGCCGGCCTCTACGGCCCCGCCGAACCTATGTCGCTCCCCACGCCCGACGGCAAGCCCGCAGCCAAAGAGCCCGACCCCTCACACCTCGAGCGCTGGCTCCCACCCAACCGCGCCTTCCTCGACGACTGGCTCGCCCGCAGCACCGAGCTCGTCGACAAGTACCACCCCGACTTCTTCTACTTCGACTGGTGGATCGGTCAGCCCGCCTTCAAACCCTACCTCCAGCAATTCGCTGCCTACTATTACAACCAGTCCGCGCACCGCGGCCAGCACCCCGTCCTCACCTACAAAGAAGAAGCCATGCCCGCCAACACCGCCACGCTCGACATCGAGCGCGGCAAGCTCGACACCCTCCGCCTGCTCCCCTGGCAAACCGACACCTCCATCAGCATCCACTCCTGGGGCTACGTCGAGCACGACCAGTACCGCACCGCAAAATCCCTCATCCAGCAACTCGTCGACACGGTCAGCAAAAACGGCAATCTCCTCCTCAACGTAGGCCCAAAATCAGACGGCACCATCCCCGAAGAAGCCCGCACCGTATTGCTCGAAATCGGTGCCTGGCTCCGCACCAACGGCGAAGCCATCTACAGCACGCGCCCCTTCATCGTCTTCGGCGAAGGCCCCACCAAGGCCGGCACGAATTCAGCCGAGAAGAATCACGACATCCAGACCTACACCGCCGAGGACATCCGTTACACCGTCCCGAAAGATCCGAGCAGCCACATTCTCTACGCCACCGCGCTCGACTGGCCGGAAGATCATCATCTCCTCCTGCACATCCTTTACAAAGGAAACCCCTATCTCCCCAAGCCAGTCTGTAGCGTCGAACTCCTCGGCGCACCCGGCACGCTTACATTCGAGCAACTCCCCTACGGCCTCTCCGTCACCCTCCCCGCAACGCCACCCAACCCTGACGCCTACGTTCTCCGCATCCAAACCTGCTCCACTCGATGATTGAGCACAAGACAAAAACGTTTATCGGGAGTAGAAGCGAAGGTCAATTCATCGTTCCACGTTGCGGAAGCACCATGCATCCCTCCACATAATTGAGTAAACAGCGCAAAAATCGAAACTCCACGTTAATCCAAGCCTTTCTCGCCATTATCTGTTCCGCAATTCGGTCTAAAAATCCTGCCGCATTCCCCGTTGACAGCAATTCTGCCCGCGCCTACCGTCACCCGCATCGCTCAGATTCCATCGTGAAACGATGTGCCAATAGAAAGAGTCCTTTTCAAGGAGACCCTACCATGCGCTGCACACTTCGCTGTTTAAGCCAGGCCACTGCAATCTTCTTCCTTACCATCTTCTGCGTCTTTGCTCACGCGCAAAACACCAACGCAGGCGCCATCACCGGCACCATCACCGACGCGACCGGCGCACTCCTGCCCAACGCCACCGTCACCGTCACCAATCAGGGCACGCGCGACACCCGCACCGCCATCTCCACCAGCAAAGGCTTCTACACCGTCGAGAACCTCCCCAGCGGCGACTACACCGTCTCCACCAGTCTCAAAGGCTTCCAGCAGAGCACCATCGCCAATCTCCATCTCGATCCCGGCCAGCGCCGCGGCCTCGACATCAAGCTCGCCATCGGCAACGTCTCCGCCACCGTCCAGGTTGATGCCGACACCGTCGCCGTCCAAACCGAGTCCGCAGAATCCGGCGCAACCATCACCTCCAAAGAAGTCGCGAACCTTATGCTCAATGGGCGCAACTTCCAGCAGCTCGCCACGCTTGTTCCCGGCGTCAGCAGCACCAACGGAGCCAACCAGCAGGTCAACGCCGGCTACCTCGGCCAGACCTCGCTGATCGTCGGCGGCGCATCGTCGGAAGAGACCACCTACACCGTCGATGGCGTCTACGACATGACGCCCACCTCACTCATCAACGTCAACATCACTCCCTCCATCGACGCCATCAGCGAGATGCGCGTGCTCAAAAACGCCTACAGCGCCAAGTACGGTTACGCGGGCTCGGGCCAGATACTCATCGAAACCAAATCCGGCACCAGCGCCTTCCACGGCACCGGCTACGAGTACATCCGCAACAACGCATTCGGCGTCGCGCGCCCTTACTCCGTCAGCGGCATCCCCGCCACCTCCGCCAGCCTTCACCTGAACATCTACGGCTTCACGCTCGGTGGTCCCATCGTCATTCCGCACATCTACAACAACTCACGCAAGCGCACCTTCTTTTTTGCCGGGGCTGAGTTCAAGACCAACCACTACGCATCGCTCCTCTCGCGCCCCGAGTTCACCTCAGACATCCGCGGCGGAAATCTCAGCCAGAGCTTCACCGGCATCCCCGTCTCCGGTTCCAACTCTGACCGTGTCCTCTCCTGCGACAGCTTCTGCCAGAATCTGCTGAGCGCCCGCAGCCTCAGTCCCAGCCAATGCTTCTTTAACGATGCCAGCGGTGTGCAGAACCAGATCCACACCAACTGCTTCGACTCCGCCTCAACCTACTTCATCAACCCCGCAAACCAATTCTTCCCGCTGCCCAACCTTCCGCAAAACAACAACACCGCCTTCGCCAACTACATCAACATCAACCCGGAGCTGGACAGCCAGAACGACACCATCTATCGCGTCGATCACAACATTAACGACAAAAACCTCATCACCGTCCGCTACATGCACGAAGAGGTCAACGACATTCGCCCGGCGCGTAACTTCAACAATCCCTCGCCAACCCCCGGAGCCATCGCCTACACGCCCGCGCTCAACGCGCTCGTCCGCTGGAACTACACCATCACCCCCAGCATCATCAACGCCGCAGGCATCGCCTACACGTATCAGAAGGTGCAGTTACTCCCCACCGGCAACTACAACATCCCCGCAGGCACCTTCCAGCAGGCGTTCAACAACGGTGACAACCGCCTTCCCGGCGTCACCATCGGCAGCTACTGGTCATGGCTCGGCGTAGGCGCGCAGCCCAACTACTCCAAGACCGGCGACGGTATCTTCTCCGACGACTTCAGCTACGTCCACGGACGCCACATCTTCCAGGCCGGCGGTCTCTACATGTGGAACATTCTCCGCCTCAACTCCAGCGCCTTCTCGCAAGGTCTCTTCGGCTTCAGCGGCTCGCACACCGGAGACATCGCAGCCGACTTCCTCCTCGGCTTCCTCAGCTCCTACTCACAGTCCAACGTCCAGCGCTACGGCACCTTCCACCAGCACTGGTTCGAGCTCTATGGGCAAGACGACTTCCAGATGACGCCGCGTCTCACCCTCAACTACGGCCTGCGTTACAGCTTCTTCTCGCCCTCCACCATGGAAGGCAACCAGATCTCAAACTTCAACGCATCCACGTTCAATACAGCCGTTGCCCCGGCAGTCACGCAAAACGGAGGCTTCGTCTACAACAGCAGCAACCAGCCGCTCACACCCAATGGCGGCATCGCCAACTACCTCACCAACGGCATGGTCGTCGCCTGCCAGAACGGCACATCCTGCGGATTCACTACGCCGAAGAAGAACCTCCTCTCTCCGCGCGTAGGATTCGCCTATCGCCTCAACGAGAAGGGCACACTCTCACTGCATGGTGGCTACGGCATCGGCTACACGCAGGTCGGCATGTTCCAGACCTCCGGCCTCATCAGCAACCAGCCCTACGTCTCCACGCAGTCCTACTCCAACACCCAGTTCAGCAATCCGGCCGGAGGCGTCGCTGGTGCTCCCGGACTTCAGTCGCCGGCAGGCCTCGACAGCACCTACCGTCCCGCGACGCTCCAGTCCTGGTCGCTGACGCTCGAAAATGAGATCATCCCGCACGGCGTCCTTGCCATCGCCTACGCCGGAGACAAGACCGACCACATCTTCTCCAACAGCGTCGATCGCAACTTCGCTCTCAACGGCACCAGCGCTCACACCACCGACTGCGCCGCGTCCTCCAACAACATCAATCCAATTCCAGCAGGCAGCTACTCCTACGACCCATGTCTCAACGGCGCCAACGCCAAAGTCGCCGGAGCCACCCAAATCAACGCCAACTACTACCGCCCCTATCAGGGCTACGGCGCCATCAACACCGGCGTCTCCATCGGCACGTCCAACTACCACGCCCTGCAAACCGGCTTTATCTACCGTCTCGCCGACCTGCAACTCAACCTTGCCTACACCTGGTCCAAGGCGCTCGGCAACCAGGACCAGACCAACACCGGCAGCACCGCCTACGCCTTTGACTCGAACATCGGCTTCCAGAACCCGCGCGACCCCGCGCTCGACTACGGACGCCCCAGCTACGATCGTCCGCACGTCTTCACCGCGGCCTACGTCTATGAGCTTCCGTTCTTCCGCAACTCCAGCAACTTCTTCGCCCACGAGCTGCTCTCGCACTGGGGAACCAGCGGCCTCGTCACAGCGCAGAGCGGCTTCGCCAACACCGTCAGCCTCAGCTCACCCTACGCTGGCCTCGCCTCACGGCCGAACCAGATCGCCGTGCTCCACCACAACTCAGGCAGCGGCAAGAAAGCCATCGGCCAGCAGCCGCTCTACAGCTACACATCATTTGCCGTTCCCGGTTGGGGAGCCTTCGGCAACTCGCAACCCGGCGTCCTGCGCGGACCGAAGGAAGTCGTCTACGCCACCGCGCTCAACAAAACATTCCCCATCACCGAAAGGGCCGGACTCCAACTCCGCGCCGAAGCCTTCAACCTCTTCAACCACCCCAACATCAACTCCATCAACACGAGCTTCAGCTTCAGCCCAACCACCAACGCCAGCTCCTTCGGCTACGCAACCGCGGTCGGAGACATGCGCCAGCTGGAATTCTCCGCACGCGTAACCTTCTAAAAAGCAGCACACAACAAAACGGCGGCGAGGAGAAATCCTCGCCGCCGTTCTTATTTAACACGGTGATTGAGAACCGGAGCTAATCGCCGACCATGATGATCGGCAGCGTAGGCTTCGTCGCACCACCCGCAACCTCCACCGTCACGCCAAACGCCTTCGCGTCCACGCCCTTCGGCAGCGGCGGCAGAATCACACTGGCATTGCCTTCCGCGTCCGGATGAAACATCCCCGCCGGAATCGGTGCCTGCCCATTCGCAGGAATCAGCCAAAGTTCGTAGGTCCACTCCGACGTCAGCGGTCGCAGGTTGTTTGCCACAAACACCAGCGCGCCCTTGCTCGCAACATACGTTGCCCGTCCCTGCGGCTGCGGCTTCGCCTGCGGAGCCGTATTCAGCACCACGCGCTTCGCCCCAGGGTCCGTCAGCGTAGCCATCAATTGCCTCGCCGAGGCGACCTCCGGCAGCACCTGGTTCATCGTGCTCGACTGCGTCGCCACAATCCTCTGCAACGCATCCCGCTGCTGATACAGATTCCCAGCCGTAAACGCCAGCGCCGCCGCCGCCGCCCAGCCCAACCACGCCAGCGCCCGCCCGCCATGCCGCTGCGGAGCCTCGTCCTCTGCCAGATACGCGCCACTGCCCAGCCCGCGCCCATACGACGAAAGCGGCGGAGCCTCAACCGGCCGAGCCTCCGCATGAACAGGCGCAGCCGCAGTCTCCATCGAAACCACCTTCTTCTCCCGCGCCACCTGTTTCAACAGCCGCTCGCGAGCCTCAGCCGAAGGCGAATGCAAATCCACCGTATGCGCCGCCGCCGCAAGATCGCCCTGCACTGCGGCCAACTCCTGCCTGCACTCCGCGCATTGCTCCACATGCGCTTGAATCTCAGCCGCATCGCTTGCCGGCAGCAACTGCATCGCAAACAACGCCAGATCGTCCGTATCGTAGTGTCTCGTCGCGTTCATGCCGTCATCGCCTTTCTCAGCGACGCGAGCCCGCTGCGTATCCTGGTCTTCACCGTGCCCAGCGGATCGCCAGTCATCTCCGCGATCTCCGTGTGGGTCAGCCCGTCAAAGAACGCCATCTCCAAAGTCTTCCGCTGCTCCAGTGGCAGACGAACCATCACGCTGCGTGCCCTCTCCACCATGCTGTTTCGTTCAGCCTCATCGGCCAGGTTGTAGTTCGAAGCCAGCGCAATCGCTTCCACCTGGTCCATCGGCCGCTTGCGTCTCAACGCGTCGATCGACCGGTTCCTCGCAACAACAGCAAGCCAGCCGCCCATGCTGCCTCTCGCCGCCTCAAACCCCGTCGGATTGCGCCAGACCTGCATGAACACTTCCTGCAAAACGTCTTCCGCAGCAGCAGGATCTCTCAGCACGCGCAGCGCGACCGAATAGACCACCTTCGAATAGCGGTCATACAACACCGCCATTGCCTGCTCGTCTCCCTTCTGCACCCGCCCCAGCAGGGCAGCGTCAGTCTCCGACGACGGTGTTGAAGGGGCGACAAGTCCCATTGCTCTATCCATAAAACGTACCTGGGCCTTCAATAGATTGCTCAGCGTGAAAGTTTCAAGCGTCTGCCCGTGACAACGCGAGTCCGTTCAAATCATTACCCTAGTCACTTTACCTGAAAACACCGCAACGATTTTGTGCGAATTCACTCGCCATCGCCCATGTACCCTAAAGATGAACGCAACGCGCCATGAAGACCCGCCTCGACAAACTCCTCGTTGACCACGGCCACGCCGCCTCACGCGAACGCGCCCAGGCGCTCATCCTTGCAGGCCGTGTCCTCGTCAACGAGCAGCGCGTCGACAAGCCCGGCGCACCCATCCCCGCCGACGCCACCATCCGCCTCCTCGGCTCCGATCTCAAATACGTCAGCCGCGGCGGCCTCAAGCTCGAACGCGCCCTCGAACACTGGAGCATCGCACTCACCGGCCTCAACTGCCTCGACATCGGCGCATCCACCGGAGGCTTCACCGACTGCATGCTCCAGTCCGGCGCAGCCACAGTCCTCGCCATCGACACCGGCTACGGCCAGATCGCCGAAAAGCTCCGCACCGACCCGCGCGTCACCCTGCGCGAACGCACCAACGCACGCCTGCTCGCGCCCGAAGAGCTCGTCTCCACATCGACGCCCGCCTTCTTCGCAATGGACGTCTCCTTCATCTCCGTCACACTCGTGCTGCCGCCCGTCATTGCCGCGCTCAGCACGCCCCAAGCCCGCTGGCAAGGCAAAGCCGTCATCCTCATCAAGCCACAGTTCGAAGCCGGCCGCGGCAACGTCGGCAAAGGCGGCATCGTCCGCGACCCCGAGGCCCGCAAACAGGCCATCGAGCGCGTCACCACCTGCGTCACCGAACAAGGCGGCACCGGGATCGAAGTCATCGACTCGCCCATCCTCGGCATGGAAGGCAACCACGAATACCTCCTCCACACCCTCTTCCGCAACTGAAGGTACGCACTTTTTGCATTTCCATTCCGCAGCGTAGCCGAGTGCCCCAGGTCTCGACTCTGAGACCTGGACCATTCGCGCGAACCATTTTCCATCTGTACATCCACCCAGCCCATCCACTAAGAAACAACCATGTCCCGTAGCCAGACCTTCCGCATCGCCGTCCGCAAATATCCTCCCTTCGAAGAAACCATCCGCCAGCAATGGCAACACTTCGAATCCGAAGCCCACACCGGACTCACCCTCGACCTCGTCCCACTCGATCTCCACCCACTAGAAGACGCCCTCTTCACTTCAAAAGGCATGGCCACAGGTGCATGGGACGTAGCCTTCATCGCCACCGACTGGATCGCCTCGATGCATGAGCAGCAATGTGCCGTCGATCTCGCCCCGCTCCTCAAAGCAAACCCGCCCGCAGACTACCCCGAAGGCTGGGCCGACTCTCTCCTTCGCCTGCAACGCATCGGCCCTGCCATTCTTGGCGTCCCCTTCCACGATGGCCCCGAGTGCCTCATCTACCGCAAAGACATCTTCGAAGACACAGCCACACAATCCCGCTATCTCAAACAGTTCGGCGAACCACTCGCACCGCCAAAGACGTGGGCCGAATTCCACCGCATCGCCCGCTTCCTTCACGCGCCGGAAAAGGACCTCTACGGCACCGTCTTCGCCGCATATCCCGACGGCCACAACACCGTCTACGACTTCCTCCTGCAGCTCTGGACACGCGGCGGCGAACTCATCGACGCCAACGGAAACATCCAATTCCACACACCGGCAGCCGAAGCCGCTCTCACCTTTTATCGAGAGATCATCGCAGACCACCACGCCGTCCATCCCGCATGCCGGAACCTCGACTCAGTAAAAGCTGGTCTCGCCTTCAGCGCAGGCAACGTCGCCATGATGATCAACTGGTTCGGCTTCGCCACCATGGCTCACACCTCATCCGACTCAGCCGTGCGCGGCCTCGTCGACATCGCCCCCATCCCATCCGCAGAGCAGGGAAGCACCGTCTCGCTCAATGTCTACTGGATACTCTCCATCGCCACCGGCTCACCGCACCAGCAGATCGCATGGCAGTTCCTCCGCCACAACCTCACCCCGGCGATGGACAAACTCACCACCACCCTCGGAGCCATCGGCTGCCGCAAATCCACCTGGCGCGACCCCGAGGTCAACCGCGCCATCCCCTTCTATCACCGCATCGAGCAACTTCATGCCAACGCCCACGAGATCCCCCAACGCTCCGACTGGCCCCGCGTCGCCTCCATCATCGACCACCTCGTCACCCAGGCCGCCACCACCTCTGAACCAATCCCAGCCATCCTTGCCTCTGCTGGCCTATCATTCAATTAAATACTTTATAATCTGTATTTTATTAGGATAACAGCAAGTTATACTTGCAGTTATCATCTTTCCGCACAGCGGGCGAGGCTTTTCTCCACCATAAAACCTGTCAAGCCCTCAAACCCTCTAACCAAAGCCAAATCAACTACATCCACTTGGCGGTTTAGTTTTTCAAAGTTGCTACACTTAAATAAAGAGGCAGAAAAGCCCCAGGGCAAAGTACCCCCTCCATTACCCATTTAAAATCAATACTTTAGTACTTAAGTACGGGGAGGGGGTACCTACTCATGCCGCAGTGCCTCCACCGGGTCCATCCGCGCCGCCCGCAGCGCCGGCAGGAAACCCGAGACGATCCCCACCGTCGCCAGAATCACGAACGACGCCAGCATAATCCCCGGCGAAGCCCGCAGAAAGATGTCACCCTGGTGGTTGGCCGTCTTGTAGATGTCCGAGTACAGAGGCATCGGCGGCACCATGTACGAGATCGCAACCGCCATCACCATCCCAATGGCGCCGGCGAGGAAGGTCAGCGTCAGGCTCTCCAGCAGAAACTGGAACAGGATATCCCGAGGCCGCGCCCCGATCGACTTCAGCAACCCGATCTCCCGCGTCCGCTCCGTCACCGAAACCAGCATGATGTTCATCACACCCACGCCACCTACGCCAAGCGTCATCGCCCCGATAATCCCGAGGATGACCTCCAGCGCCACAGAAAACTGCATGATCTGCTTCGAGTCCTCAACCGTGTCCCACGCCGGAACCGCTTTGTCATCCTTCGGATTGAAGTGGTGCCGCCCAGCCAGCACCGCTCGAACCGCAGCCAGAGCCTTGATGTGCATATCGCCCGAAAGCGGCTGAAACACAATGCTGTTCGGATCCCGCTCGTTTTCGAGCACCCGAATCATATCGAACGGAATGAAGGCATTCTCGTTGTCAGGCCCATTATTCGAGGAGTCCTGAATCTTGTCCTTCAAGACGCCGATGACATCGAACAGATGCCCTTCGATCTCAACGGACTGGCCCACCGGCGGAAAGCCGTTGAATATCTTCTGTGCCGCATGAGCGCCAAAGATTACCACCTGTTTGTGGTCGGTAAAGTCGGAGGGTTGAAAGTACCGTCCCTGGTCGATGTAGAGTCGCCGCATCCCGCCATAGGGCAGATCTACCGCCTTAGTCGAGATATTAACGACCTTCGACCCATACTTGAAGCTGAAGCCGTCATCTGTTTCAGCGCTCACAGCCTTCAGAAAGGGAACATCATCCCGAATTGCATCGACGTCGCCATCAAGCAGCTTCACAGGTCTTCCCGAACGCTCGCCGCCAGCCTGCATGCTGGTCTGTCCGCCCCAGACCATGATGACGTTGTCGCCCAGTCCCATGAACCCGTTCATCACCTCAGTCCCGAGGCTCTTGCCATAACTAAGCAGCAGAACCACCGTCACCAGTCCCCAGGCGATGCCTAGCATCGTCAAACTCGACCGCAGCTTATTGCGAAGTAGCGACTGAATGCTTTGCCGGACGACCTCGATCAGGTTCATGGCTATTCCGTCCTCAGACACTCAATGGGACTCAGGTTGGCAGCACGCAGTGCAGGATAAGTGCCTGCGAACAGAGTAATCACCGTGAGCGTAATTAGCGACGAGATAATCGCCACCGGAGAAATTACCGGATGAGGCACAAAATCCGGCAGCGGAACCAGCCGCAGCAGCAGGCAAGCGCCCACACCGAGCACCAGACCAACTACTCCGCTGACCAGAGTAATGATCGCCGACTCGACCAGGAACTGCCGCTTAATATCGACGGCCGTCGCGCCTAACGCCTTGCGCACGCCGATCTCTCGTGTCCGTTCCGTCACGGCAACCAGCATGATATTCATCACACCGATGCCGCCGAGCGCTAGCGTCAGCAGCGCCACGGCGCCAAAGAAGAGAGTCATTACATGGAAGATTCTGGCAGTAAATTTTGCGCCTTCCAGTGTGTCCCAAACCCAAAGCGCCTCCTTGTCGCCTGGGTCGTAGTGATGCCGCTCAGCGATGATCGCCTCGACTTGATCGAGCGCCTTCTCATGCAGATCAGGCGAGATCGGCTGAATGACGATATTGTTCACAAAGCCAGGTTCCACGCCAGGCCGTTCCGGAGGAGGGAAGTCGCGCGCCATCGCCGAATAAGGCGCGAACAGTTGCGTATTGTCCGGACCGCTGCCGTAGCTGCCATTCTGCTGCTTCTTCGCCAACACACCAATGACCGTGTACGGATAACCCTCAACCATCAGCGTCTGCCCAATCACAGGTTTGCCGGGAAAAAGCTGACGATTTGCATCGGACCCAAGCAGAATGACGCGCGCTCCGGTGTCCTCGTCCACCTGATTCATCAGCCGTCCCTGATCGACGGTGAGCGAACGGAACTTCTGGTAATCGGGCCAAACGCCCCGCACCGGCCTGTCCGCAGCGTTCCACGGACTTACTTCACTGGCGCTGCGCCGGATCTCGGGACTCACGGTCTTGACCAGCGTAGCTCGCTGTTGAATAGCAATCGCATCGCCAATATTCAGCCGGATGTCGCGCCCCGCCGCATATCCGCCAGCCTGCATCCCTGTCTTCCCTCCGAACAGGATGGCAATATCGGTCCCGATCGTGCGCATATGATTCTGCTGATCGATATTGAAGCCAATACCCAGTCCAACCAGCAGGATCACTGAAGTGATGCCCCAGACGATGCCGAACATCGTAAGAAAGCTACGCAGCTTCGTGGACCATAATGCCGACAGCGTCTGCTTGAAGATGTCGAGTAGGGGCATAGGTCAGACAGTCCACAAAAATACTAGCAACCAGCGATAGATACGCGAGCACAAACAGGATAGTTCCATGAAAGAAAAGCCAGAGCGAATCGTTTACGATGAAGCAGGCGGAGGTTTCCAGCCACCCAGTGCCCGGATGGTGAAATCGGCAGACACAGCGGACTTAAAATCCGCAGACCTTAACCGGTCGTGGGGGTTCAAGTCCCCCTCCGGGCACCAGAGAAAGCACTGATATCTATCTGGTTACTGGATTATGCCCAGCGTTGAGTGTCGGTAAGCTTAGTCTCAATCTCGGATTATTCTTTCTTCTTGCAGCCACATGATTCGCGGACAACCAGGGAGACAGGTAGAACTGTACGAACACTCGAAGAGACAAACTCACCTTTAATTCGTTGCAGCAGCAGGCGCGCCGACATCCGCCCAAGTTCAGGAGCAGGCTGACGCACAGCCGTTACCGGGGGGGTAATCAAGGCGAAGAAATCCACATCATCGAACGCAGCCAGAGCAATATGCTTACCCATCTCAAGCTTCATCTCACGGAGAGCCTCGATCACCCAGATCGCAGCTGCGTTATTTGCTGCAAAGATAGCGTCGGGGCGGTTGCGCGAGGAAAATAACTCGGTCATGGCAGGCATGACATCGTCGCGGCCGGCAAGTCGCAGTGTTTTCGATATGGGAAGCTTCGCATGGCGCAGGCATTCTTCATATCCGAGAATCCGCTCTTTAATTGTGACCAGATGCGTGTTGGTAGCTACGCAGGCAATCTTTTTGTGCCCATGTCCAATCAAGTGTTCGACGGCCACTCGTGCACCTGCGCGGTTTTCGACACCTACTGAATCCGTCGCGGCAATCTCAATCGGACGGTCTATAGTCACGATCGGTGTAGTTCCTGCAGTCACCGTCTTCAGATATTTGTCTTTGCTATCGACAGGAACCAGAAGAATTCCATCTACTGGATGATGAATCATCTGCTCTACCTGTGCAGCTTCGATTGACGGATCGTAATTCGAAGCTGCTAGCCAGACCAGATATCCGCTCTCCCGTGCGGTCTCCTGGACTGCATGACTTACTACGGAGAAAAACGTATCTGCCAGGTCTGGAACAATCAGGCCGATCGATCTTGAGAGCTGACCGGTAAGCATACGTGCCGCGTGGTTGGGTCTATAGTCCAGTTGGCGAATAGCGGAGCGGACTCTTCGTGCGGTCTCTTCGGAAACATAAGGATGATCATTGATGGTGCGGGAGACGGTCATCGCGCCGACGCCGGCCAGCCGCGCGACGTCCTCGAGCGTGGCTCTCTTGTTCGTGGGCGATTTGCGCACATTCACCTCACTGGTGTTCTGAGTGATAGGGATAACAGAAAATACACACCAAGCAAACCCTAAAATATACTTGAAACTCATTCTTGACAAGCAATATTGCAGATGCCTAGAGTATTCTTTCTGTGGTATCGCAATCACAATATTTCGACTCTTGAGCTTCTGCGCAATCGAGTTTTTCGCAAGCGCCCGTACGCTCTAAACATTGTGAGCCCCTAAGAGGGGACTATTTCATAGGGGCGCATCATCTCGTTGTCCTCGTGTTCGAGCACGTGGCAATGCCAGACATAGCGGCCTGCGTAACCGTGAAACGGAACGACAATGCGCGTCATGGTACCGGGTGGGACTTGGATGGTGTCCTTCCAGCCGGATTCGTGCGTCGCGGGCAGGACGGTGTCGCCCATGAAGACGAGGCTCTTATCGTCGAGATAGGCGGCGGAGTCGATGCGACGGCGGTCGAGAAGCTGGAAGCGGACGAGATGCAGATGGATTGGGTGTGTGTCCTCGGTGAGGTTGATGATCTCCCATATCTCGGTGGTATTGAGGATGGGCTTCTCTGTGATTGGCGCGTGCCAGGGAGTGTTGTTGAGCATCATGTCCATCGACTGGTCCGCTAGGTTAAGATGCTCGTCGAGCGTGAGCCTGCGCGTGCGGACGGTAGCGGACGCAGGGATGCGGTCGATCCTACGTAGGAGTTTCGGTATCTCATTGGCGTCGCTCGCTGAGGCCTTCGATACGCGAAATTGCATGATGCGGAGTGAATCGCTGGTGAGCTCGATGTTCTGGCCTGCGCACTGGCTGAAGTCGAGGATGAGATCGGCGCGCTCACCGGGGCTAAGTTCTATCCGTGCAAGCGGCACAGGCGCTCGAAGCAATCCCTGGTCTGAGCCAATCACGTGGAACTGCATGTTCTCGCCGAAGGTGAGCCGGTAGAATCGACCGTTCGAGCCATTGAGAATGCGCAGCCGATATTTGCGAGGCTCGACTTCGTGGTACGGCATCACCTTGCCATTGACCATGACAAGATTGCCGAAGACCTCGGGTACCCATGGCTTGCCAGGAACTGGCGAGACCGGATAGTGCAGTTGGCCGTCCTGGCGAAGATAGCGATCGTAAATGATGAGAGGCAGCTCATATTTGCCGCTGGGTAGATGCAGCGCATCTTCGGCGGCGTCGCGAATAAGGAAGAGCCCTTGCAGTCCCGCATAGACGTTGAGCCGGTTGGTGCCCATGGAGTGATCGTGGTAGAAGAGCATCGTCGCATCCTGTCGGCATGGATAGTGGCAGGTTGCGGACTTACCCGTGATGTACCACTCTTCGGGATAGCCATCGCTGGTAGGTGGTGTTCGCCCACCGTGCAGGTGGATCACGCTGCGGACTTCGGGAACGTCTCTGCCGGAGCCGTGCAGCGTGTAGTCGATGGGGAGGAAGTGCTTCAGGGGAAGATGGTTGTTCCACTCAACCAGAAGGCCTTGGTTGCTGCGCGTTTCGATGAGCGGACCCGGAGAGACGCCGTTGAATCCCCAGAGTCGCGTAGGTGGAAGATCGCGGTGGACCTTGACGTGAATCTCCTCCATCGCGATGCGGTAATAGGGAACTGAGCGCGAGGGTGCGTCTGGATCGGGTCGCATTGCCTGACTTACGGCGCGTTCGGGAAGCGGGAGAGGATCAACGTAGGGAGCGAGCGTATTGGGATCGACGAGTGCTGGTGTGCTGAGATTTGTAGCGGGAAGCGCGAATGCGTCTTCGCCTAGAAGCAGGCCTGTTGCGAGAGCTCCGGCCTGCTCGAGGAAATGTCTGCGGCTGATCAATCGGCCTTCCCATCTGATTCAACTTCGCCTGTTTCGCCATTCAGGATGAGCCGGATGCTGCGGGGATGGGTGAAGTCAAACATGTTGCTGATTGAGCCTGCGATGGAGTCGAACGAGCCTCCACCAACGCGCTCGCCGTTCAGCCAGTTGTCTTCGATGAAGCGCAGCACCGAGGTCTGGTCGGTGAGCGTGTGGTCTACGAAGTTTTGCTTTGCATAGGGCGAGACGACGAGCAGCGGCAGGCGCGGACCGTAGCCGCAGCGGCCTTGCGCGTGTGCGGTCTTCGGACCGGGCAGCGCGGCCGAGCCGTCTCCGCATTGGCCCGGACCGCTGAGCGCGTCGGCTCTGGTCGAGGACTGGTTGACGATGGGACCCATCTGATGGTCATACCAGCCGTCGGAGTCGTCGTAGGCGATGATGACGGCTGTGCTCTTCCAGTCTGGCTGTTGCTCCAGGAAGTTAATCACGCGGACAACGAAGGCCTGCTCGTCGAGCGGGTCAGAGTTGCCGGCGTGTGCGTCCTGATAGGACGCAGCCTTCAGGAAGCTGACGGATGGATAGTTGCCCGCTTTGACGGCATCGAAGAAGTCTTCGAGATCGTATTGATGAAGGCCCGCATCGCCGTTGTGGCCGATCGTCGCTGCCGAGGTGGGCCGCACGTGTTTGAAATTTGCTGTTGCTTTGTAGTACTGAAAGGGCTCGTGATGTGGAACGTAGTCGCGCAAGGTGAGGTGAACGACGTCGGAGTGAGTGCTACGCAGGCAGTTGGTGGTTCCGTTCGAATTAGTGTGAGTCAGATCGAAGCCGCCCTCGAACCATCCCCAGGTGATATCTTTCTTCGAGAGCATGAGGCCGATGTTGTTGCCAGTGAGCTGCGCCATCGCGCCTGTCGTTACGGAGCAGACATCGCCAATGGGGTCAGGGTCCCCGATCATGGTGAAGGTGCCGTCACCGCCTTCGATGACGGTGTTGCCAGTGTTGATCTGGTCCGTGACTCCGTTGGTCTGGCCGGAGACCAGCTCGATTGCGCCCAACGTTGACGGCCCGAACGTGCTGCCGTAGGAGTTGTCGTTCATAGCGTAGTGTTGCGCGTAGTTCCACAGCGCCGTGACGGTGTTGCCGTCGAAGTAGCCCATGACCAGTCCCTTGGCTTGGTTCGCATACTCGGGTGAGCCGGTGGCGGATTCCGTGTTGAGGCGCATCTTCACCTTCGGCGAGCCGGAGATTCCGGTGTAGCGGGGGAAGGAGTCCAGCAGACCGGCGTGGAAGGCGAGCTGCTCGGCGCGGTAGTCATGGTTCTCGTCGGCAGTTGCTGCCTGCGAGCGCGAGAGGCGAAAGGGATTGACTGCGTGGTTCCCGTTCACTGTCTTGTTCAGGAAGTTGGGATTGTGTTCGAGCAGGGTGTTCGACAGGCCATTCACGCTGGGAGTTCTGGGCTGCGCGTGGAAGGCAGGTTCGCCGGGAGAGTTCAGCGCGTTCGGGTAGGTGCCGAAGTAGTGGTCGAAGGAGATGTTCTCGTCGAAGATGACGACGATGTGCTTAATCGGTGTTGCGGTGGCGGCATCGTCGGCGCTTGCTCCTCGGGCTGCAGGTGAGAGCAGGGCGCCGCAGAGGGCCAGAGCTACACAAATATTTTTTGTCATTACACTTCCTTGCCAGTGGCAGCTTAGCGGTTTCGACCATTTTACGGGCTCACCGCTATCAAGATTTGGCAAAGTTCTGTGAAGTACCCCCTCCCCGTACCCAAGTACCAAAGTCTTCGAACGACAGGAGATACATGCAACGAAGTACCCTCCGCAAACGCAAATGAAAAGCCCGGTTCGCACCGGGCTTCTGCTTCTTCTCCTGATTCAATTTTAACAACTGTGTCAATCTTTTCTGTGGAAATCCAGCGTCGATTCAGGCTCCGAGGTTTTTCAGCCGGTGCAAGGCGGCGATGAGTGCGTCGATGTCTTCGAAGCTGTTGTAGAGCGCGAGCGAAGGCCGGACGGAGGTTTCGACGCCCATGCGGCGCAGCGAAGGCTGGGCGCAGTGGTGGCCTGAGCGGACGGCGATGCCTTCGCGGTTGAGCGCTGCTCCGACCTCTTCGGTTTTGAAGCCTTCGAGGACGAACGAGAGCACGCCTGCTTTTTCCTTTGCCGTGCCGATGAGGCGCAGGCCGGGGATGGTGAGCAGGCCGCGCGTGGCGTAGACGAGCAGCTCGTGTTCGTAGCGGGCGATGTTGGCCATGCCGATGTGGTCGAGGTAGTCGATGGCGGCGCCGAGTCCGACGGCGTCGGCGATGTTGCCGGTGCCTGCCTCGAAGCGCGAGGGTGGCGCCTGGTAGACGGTCTTCTCGAAGGTGACGTCGGCGATCATGTTGCCTCCGCCCTGCCACGGCGGCATCTCTTCGAGCGCGTCCGGCTTGCCGTAGACGACGCCGATACCGGTGGGAGCGAAGACCTTGTGGCCGGAGAAGACGTAGAAGTCGCAGTCGAGCGATTGGACGTCGATGGGCATGTGCGAGACGGCCTGCGCTCCATCGACCAGCACGCGCGCGCCGTAGCGATGAGCCATCTGGACCATCTGGTGTGCGGGTGTGACGGTGCCGAGCGCGTTTGAGACCTGCGTGAAGGAGACGATGCGTGTGCGTGGGTTGAGCAGCTTCTCGTACTCGTCGAGGAGAATTTGTCCGTCGTCATCGACGGGAATGACGCGGAGCTTTGCGCCTTTCTCGGCGGCGAGCATCTGCCAGGGAACGATGTTGGCATGGTGCTCGATCCAACTGATGATGATCTCGTCGCCCTGCTGGATGTGGCGGCGGCCCCATGCCTGCGCGATGAGGTTGATGGCCTCGGTTGCGCCGCGGACGAAGACGATCTCTTTGCTGGAGCCGGCGTTGAGGAAGTGCGCGACCTTGGTGCGGGCGTCTTCGTAGGCGTCGGTGGCGCGGGCGGCGAGCTCGTGCGCGGCGCGATGAATGTTGGAGTTTTCGTGCTCGTAGAAATACTTGAGGCGGTCGATGACGGCCTGCGGCTTTTGCGTGGTGGCGGCGTTGTCGAGCCAGATGAGCGGGTGTCCGTTGACGCGCTCGTTGAGGATGGGGAAGTCGCGGCGGACGCTGGCGATGTCGAACTGGTTGCGCGGGAGCTTCAGGTCAGGCAGCGTGGATGGCTGCTCCGGTACGCGGGGCTTGCCCGCCGAGGCCACAGGTTTTGAGAGTGCGCCGGCGTCTTCAAGGAAGTAGAAGGAGGAGACGGACGCCAGTGCTGCGTTCACTTCGTCTTCGGTGGGCAGCGGCATCTGCACGAGGTCCGGCAGCGTCATCTCGAATGATGGGAATGCGGCCTCGAACGGTGGCATTGGGATGGAGAATGGCGATGCGGACGTCATGCTCTGCGCGCAATATTGTGGCGTGGCTGTGCTGGGCGCGGCGAGCTGCTCGGGTGAGAGTGAGAGCGTGCCGATGTTCGTGCGGCGTTCGGTGGATGCGATGCCTGTGCCGACTTCGTTGGGGATGGCTTGTGACGATGGGATGGCGGGCACTGCGGACATCGACGCGCCGTACTGTGGCAGCCGTGTTTCGTAGGCAGGTACCGGCTGAGATGGCGCGGAGGGAACCTCTGCCCCGGTAGCGGACAGTGTCTCCGGGCGCAATGCGGGCATAGGCTCCGTCGATGGTTGAGCAGGAGCTTGCCCCGGCATCGCACGGAAGAACTCGTTCGCCATCTCGGTCAGTGCGGCGACGTTCATGAATGACGTCGGCACGTTCTGGGCGGCGAAGGTGTCTTCCATGCGGCGTGTGGATTCGCCTGCGAATTTTTCGCGATCACTTGTACTCATGGTAGTGTCCGACCTCAACGTTTTCGAGGACGCCAAGCGCATCTTCGGTGAGTACGGCTGCGGAGCAGTAAAGCGAGATCAGGTACGAGGCGATGGAGTTGCGATCGACACCCATGAAGCGGACCGAGAGGCCGGGCGTCTGCTCGCCGGGAAGGCCAGGCTGAAAGAGTCCGACGACGCCTTGCTTCTTTTCACCGGTGCGCATCAGCAGGATGTTGCTCTTGCCTTCGGCGTTGATGGTGAGCTTGTCGGTGGGGACGAGCGGAACGCCGCGCCAGGTGAGGAATGGTGAGCCGAAGATGGTTGCTGTTGGCGGAGGCACGCCGCGGCGTGTGCATTCGCGGCCGAATGCGGCGATGGCGCGCGGGTGTGCGAGGAAGAAGGCGGGCTCTTTCCAGATGACGGAGAGCAGTTCGTCCATGTCGTCGGGTGTGGGCGCGCCTTTGCGGGTCTTGATGCGGGAGGCTTTCGCGGCGTTGTGGAGCAGGCCGTAGTCGGCGTTGTTGATGAGCTCGCTCTCCTGCCGCTCTTTTACTTTTTCGACGGTCAGGCGAAGCTGCTCGCGGATCTGGTCGTGGGGATGACTGTAGAGGTCCGAGACACGTGTGTGGATATCGACTGTGGTGGAGATGGCGCTGAGCGTGTATTCGCGCGGCTTGTCGACGTAGTCGACGAAGGTTTCGGGGAGCTTGCGCTCGTCGCGGGAGCCGCAGGCTACCTCGATCTCTTCATCGTGGCGCACCTGGTTGACGCGGTAGGTGCCGGACTCGAGCGGAATCCAGGAGAGAAGCTGTACCAGCCAGCGCGGAGTGATGGCCGCCATCTGCGGAGCGGTCTTGGTAGTGTTGGCTAACTGGCGGGCTGCTACATCGCCCAGGGAACGTCGATTTTCCTGTGTGGACACGTGAGTCTCCTCTGTCTCGAATCTCGGTGCTCGCGACTGTGGATGATGATAGGCGTACGGGGCGCGAAGTTGAATGAGGAAGATACGGTTGATCGGGCATCCTGCCTCATGATGAATGGAAGATACAATAAAATGCTTCATGATCTAATGTGCGAGATGAATTTCACCGCTGTGGAGGTTTTGTTCAGATGCAGGCAGGCTGGTCGATCGACGACATTGATTGCGAGATTCTCGCTGAGTTGCAGAAGAATGCGCGGATTGCGTTTGCGGAGCTTGGCCGCCGTGTGGGACTTTCTACGCCTGCGGTGATCGAGCGCGTGCGCAGGCTCGAAGACGGCCACGTCATCACGGGCTATCGCGCGGTTGTCGATCCTGCAAAGGTGGGCCTGCCCGTGCGTGCCTTCGTAAAGGTGACGGTTGCGGGCGACAAGCTGCAGAAGTTCGCCTCGCTGGTGCGCGAACTGCCGGAGGTGCTCGAATGCCATCGCGTGACAGGCGCGGAGTCGTTTATGGTGCAGATCGCAGTGCGCGACGTGCGGCACATGGAAGAGCTGATCGACTCGATGATGCCTTATGTGGCGACGAATACTTCGATGATCCTCACCTCGCCGGTGCCGTGGAACAGCGTGCTGCCGGCGGTGCGCTATGGCTCCGCAAAGCCGAAAAGGAAGCCGCGTACTTGATTAAAGGAAGCCGCACGCCTAGTTGATTGCAGGCAGTATGGCACTGCGTCCGGCAAGGAAGACGATACCCATTGCCAGGCTATACGCTCCAGTTAGCGCAGATACCGCGCGCAACAAGTGGGGTCGCTGGCGTGAGATGCCGAAGGCGCCGGCGGCAGATGCGGTCATTAGCGCATTCATGGTGAGGAGTCCGGCAAGGAACATGCCGAGTCCTAACATGCCGAGTGCCGCTCCGCCGAGGTTGGCTGCGAGCAGGAAGATCATCAGCTGGCTAGGCGTTTCGGCGCCGAGACCGTGGACGATGCCAATGACAAAGACGGACCTGCTATCGAAGGAGTTGGGTGCAGTGTAAGTTTTTCCATGCTCAGCATGGCTGAAAGCAAGTTTTGTGTGATGCCAGGCGTGATGCAGCAACATGTAGCGGCTCTTCGGAAGCGTTCCAGCGGGTCGGAAGATGAGCGTGCCGAGAACATAGATGCCGAGCACCAGGAGTGTCAGGCCGACGAAGCGCTCAGCCCAGCGGTCGATGCCCGTAGGCAGATGCACACCAAGCACGACAACAATGGATCCCAGCGCAGCTACAGTGAGTGCATGACCAAGTGCATAGATCATCCCGAGTCGAAAGCCGATTCGGCGGGAACTCTGCACGCTGACGATGTCGGCAATGGCTGCGATGTGATCGTAGTCGAAACCGTGGCGGAAGCCGAGAACTGCTGCGGTGACGAGCGCAATATACAGAGTAGCGTGCATGGTCAGACCCATTTTATCCGCTGATATCGGCCCCGTGTGTTCACCGTCAGGAAGAATTTTGCCGCGGCACGGACTATTCTTTTCATAGCAGCTAAAAGGAAATGAAATGGAAGATTCGACTGCTAAGTCGTGTGGGGATTTGAAGCGGAACAGTGTGAAGCCGGATGGCTGCTGCTGCACGCCTTCGGCGCAGCGCGAGGGAGATGTTGAGGCTTCTTTGCCTTCTCACCCGGATGCAGGGAGCGGCATCGCATCGTTGAAGAGCGCGATGATCTCTCTGCCCGGCGGTTCGTTTCTGATGGGGACTGACTACGACAAAGGCTTTCCGGCGGATGGCGAGGGGCCAGTTCGCAAAGTAACTCTGTCGCCGTTTCAGATTGATACGTGCGCGGTGACGAACGAGGAGTTTGCTGCGTTTGCTGAGACTACGGGCTATCGCACCGACGCGGAGCGGTTCGGCTGGTCATTCGTTTTCTGGGCGCACATTCCTGTTGAACTGCGCGCAAAACTGGTCGAGGACACAGTCGCGTCTGCGCCATGGTGGTGCAAGGTGAGCGGTGCGAATTGGAGACAACCAGAAGGGCTTCACTCTGATCTTGCCAATCGCGCCGGGCATCCGGTGGTGCATGTTTCATGGAACGATGCGGCTGCTTATGCGCGATGGGCGGGCAAGTCGTTGCCGACCGAGGCGCAATGGGAGTATGCGGCGCGCGGCGGGCTCGAACAGAAGCTGTATCCCTGGGGCGATGAGCTCACCCCTGGCGGCGAGCATCGCTGCAACGTATGGCAGGGCACATTTCCCTCGGAGGACACCGCAGAGGACGGCTACGCCGGCACATGTCCGGTGGACACTTTTCCGCCGAACGGCTACGGCCTTTACTGCATCACGGGTAACGTATGGGAATGGTGCGCGGACTGGTTCCGGACTGCGTTCAGAGCGGATCGTGTTTTGTGTGACCCCAAGGGGCCAGCTACGGGGCAGACCAGGGTAATGAAGGGCGGCTCGTTCCTGTGCCATGCTTCGTACTGCAACCGCTACCGCGTGGCGGCAAGGACGTCGAACACGCCAGACAGCTCAACGTCCAACCTAGGGTTCCGCTGCGTGAGGAACAACTAGCGCACGAGGCAGCTACGCGATGATGACTTCGACGCCAGCATTACGCAGAGCCTCTGCGGCCGTGTCTGGAATCTGATCGTCCGTAATGACAGCATGGATTGAAGCTGGCGGGACAATGAGTGCCATGCTCGATCGGCTGAATTTAGTTGAGTCGCAGACGGCCACAACTTTGCGCGATGCGTTGACCATGGCACGGTTGACGCGCGACTCAAGAACGTTCGGTGTCGTGATGCCGATCTTTGGGTCGAAGCCATCGACAGCCAGAAAGAGGATGTCGGCACGAATCTGCGAGAGCATGTCTTCTGCCATGGGGCCGACGAGCGAGAAGGAGTTCTTACGCAGTGTTCCGCCAGTCAGCACAATCTCAAAGTCCGTATCGCTCAGCTCAGCCGCGATGTTCACCGCATTGGTGACGATGGTGAGGTGAGAAAACTGCCGCAGCGCACGGGCCACTGCCGTCACAGTGGTTCCGGAGTCGAGCAGGATGCACTGGCCGTTCTGCACCAGCTTTGCCGCAGCTGCGGCGATACGCTGCTTCTCGCGGATCTGGTGGTGCTCCTTTTCCTTGAGCGTGGGATCGAGCAGTGTACTGCCCTGCGGCGAAAGTGCGCCGCCATGCGTGCGCTGCACCTGGCCGCGCGCTTCCAGATAGTCAAGATCCTTGCGGATGGTAATCGGCGAGATGCCGAGCGACTCGGACAGCTCTGTGACGAGTACTCGTCCGTCGCGTTGGACGAGTGACAGGATGTGCTGGCGACGCTCGCCAATCAGCATCTTGCTGTTGTTGTCAGTGGCGGATTCGGCCTGAATGCTACGTGCTTGTCTGCGCTTTCTCATGGTACGACCACATTATCAGAGGGATGGATGCAAATGTGCTGCTTTTTTACCGTGTTCGAAGAGTTGCTCGATCTCTTCGAGGGTCTTCCCTTTAGTTTCGGGAAGGAAAAACACGGCAGTACAGAAATAGATGACGGTGAATGCGGCAAAGACGAAAAACATGCTGGAGTATCCGTACTTGCTCACAAATGGCAGGAAGATGGCTGCGAGGATGGTCGAGACAAGCTGGTTGATGACCAGCGCGATGCTCATACCATTGGAGCGGATACGGGTGGGCATCAGTTCAGAGAGTGCAATCCATACGCAAACACTGGGGCCAAAGGCGAAGAATGCGACGAAGAGATAAAGACCGATAGCGATAGTCCAGCCGTATTGCACCGAAGGCAGGAAGCCGATCTGTGCATGGTCGATTTTGAGCGGCGCGGTGCGGGCGGCGTCGTAGTTGCCCAAGGGGTTTTTGAGGAAGGCGTCGAAGCGGCTGGTTGGGAGACAGTCGGAGCGCGAGATAGTGAGCGGCGCCGCCTCACTGTCCGACCGGACGAAGTTCGTCGCAGAGGTGAAGTCGCCACAGGAATAAACAATGACCAGCGATGCAGGCTTGGTGCTCTGCTGTCCGGTCAGCCGCTGTGCCTCGGTCTGCGTGAATCGATAGTTCAGCGTCTGGTCTGGAGTGACGAGTGTTTGTATCTCACTGGCGCGGTCCACGTTCAGCTTCTCAGTTGTGCGGAAGAGCAGGCCCACAGCCACGAGAACGACGATGATGCCCGATGTTCCGATGGTGAGCAGGATTTTACGGCCCACACGATCGACCAGCATCATACCCACCATGACCGAGAGGAAATTGACGATGGTGAAGATGACGTAGCCCCAGTGCGCGGCCAGGTCGGAGAGTCCACTCTGCAACAGAATGCTCGTGTTGTAGCCGATGATGGAGTTGATGCCTGTGGCTGTATTACAGAAAAGGATCACGCACGCGAGGATGAATGGGACGACATACTTCCGTTGCAGCAGACGGTCCGATGTCTTGCCGCCAGTGGTGGTTCGCGTCTTCTCCGCGGCGACGGCATGCATCTCCTCGAGTTCAAGGGCTGCCTGGTCTTCTGTGCGTGAACGTAGCAGCGCGGCTTTTGCTGCATCGGTGCGATTTCTCTGAAAGAGCCAGCGTGGCGATTCGGTGACGAAGAAGCTGCCCAGCACAAAGAGAAGTCCCGGGGGTAGCGAGACCCAGAAGATGCGTCGCCATGCCTGATCTTTGAAGGCGAAGAGAGCGGCTGCGCTCGATGCACGCGCTACTGCCTCCACTCGATAGCTGTAGTAGATGCCGATCAACGCGGCAGCAACGATGCCAAGCGTAAGCATCCACTGAAATGCCGCAGTGCCCTTACCGCGGTCCGAGGCAGGAAGACACTCGGCAAGATAGAGCGGAACGACGATGCCGATGAATCCGCCGCTTGCCCCTTGCAGCAATCTTCCCCAGAACAGCGGCTCATAGCCATGTGAGAGAGCGATGATAGGAATACTCAGCACGAAGGCTACGCCGCTGACGATCATCAGCGGGCGGCGGCCCATCCAGTCGGCGAGCATTCCAGCGAAGAGCGTAGAGAAGACGCTACCCAGCAACACCGCCGCTACGATGATCGAAAGTTGACCTGCGCTCAGTCCCGAAGTCGCTTCAAGATAGGGAAGCGCGCCGCCAATGATGCCTACATCCACGCCATAGAGCAGTCCACCGAGTCCAGCGACCAGAAGCAGGAAACGGGTGTATCCGGTGTTGATGCCCGTAGAACGGGGGGCAGCACTAGAGGCAGGAATGTAGCCAGGCATTAATTCTCCAAACTTCTCCGAACTGAGATCACGACGATAATTTCACATTTGGTGCAGGTTGGGCGAGAGAGAAGTTATGTTTTTTGTCTACACTTATGTTTTCGGCTTATAAATTCTGATCCTGATAAACCGGTTAGGTGAAAATTATAAGTATTCAATCGTTGGAAAATTGCCAATACAGGGGTATCGTTTTCAATTTTCCTCGACTTACGTTTACTATGCTAACCATCCGCAGGTTGAATCATCGCCGAAAGGCGAGCAAGACGGTAACGGAGGAAATGCGAGTGAGTTTTTTATTGGGCAGCAGAAATGGCGTCGCACAGTCTGCACGTGCGGCTGGACGGTTCGTAACGTGGGCTATCGCTCTTTCGGCGGCCTTTCTGATGACAAATGCGGTGCTGGCTCAGTCCTGCTCTAATGTGCCCTTTGTGAATACTCTGATGCCCCAACCAGCGCAGCTTGCAACTGCTCCTGGTTGCATGAATGTCGACAGCGCATTCTCTGTTGCGAGCGTTGGCTATCGCGATACGCGGCTCGACGCCGCGACAGACCGAATGCTGGAGCGGCTCTCGCAGATCGCCGGAGTGCCGCGCCATCTGCCAATTCTCAAAGATGGCAGCTCGGCGAGCCTTGTGATTCGAGTGAAGGCGGAAGGCGATGCTGTGCCGTCGCTCGACGAGGATGAGTCGTACACACTGACCGTGACGAACGACCATGCGACGCTCGAAGCGAACACGGTTGTAGGCGCAATGCGCGGAATGCAGACCTTTCTGCAGCTGGTGCAGGCAAACGGTGCAACAGGCTTCGTCGTTCCTGGCGTCGATATCCACGACAAGCCACGCTTTCGTTGGCGCGGATTGATGATCGACAGCGGACGTCACTTCGAGCCTGTTTCCGTGATCGAGCGCACGCTTGATGGAATGGCTGCGGTGAAGATGAATGTCTTCCACTGGCATCTGACGGAGGACCAGGGCTTTCGCATTGAGAGCCGCGTGTTTCCCAAACTGCAGGAGATGGGATCGAACGGTGAGTACTACACGCAGGCGCAGGTAAAAGAGGTCATCCAATATGCGGCTGACCGTGGCATTCGCGTGGTGCCTGAGTTCGACATGCCAGGACATACGACGAGTTGGCTTGTCGGTTATCCGGAGCTGGGAAGCGCTCCGGGACCTTATGAGATCCAGAGAACGTTTGGTGTGCACGATGCCGCGTTCGATCCGACGCGCGAGTCGACGTACAAGTTCATTGATGAGTTTGTTGGCGAGATGGCTGCACTGTTTCCAGATGCTTACATGCACGTCGGCGGCGACGAGAGCAATGGCAAGCAATGGAAGGCCAATCCTCGAATCCAGGAGTTCATGAAGGAACACCATATTGCGACGACGCAGGCGCTGCAGACCTACTTCAGTCAGCGAGTCGAGAAGATTCTTGAAAAGCACCACAAGCACATGGTGGGTTGGGACGAGGTGCTTCAGCCCAATCTGCCGAAGGATGTCGTTGTGCAGTCATGGCGCGGCACGCACTATCTTGCCGATGCGGCGCGGCAGGGAAACCAGGGAATTTTGTCCGCTCCTTACTACCTGGACCAGTTGGACCAGCCCGCAGCGCAGATGTACCTGGCCGATCCGATCTCGGCAAAGGAGCAGCTTACGCCGGAGCAGGTGAATCTCGTTCTGGGCGGCGAGGCCTGCATGTGGGGCGAGCATATCGTTCCGCGCACGATCGACTCGCGTATCTGGCCGCGTGCGGCAGCGATTGCGGAGCGGTTCTGGTCGCCGGCGAGCGTGACCGATGTGAACGACATGTACCGCAGACTCGCGGTGATGTCGTTGCGGCTTGAAGCGGCTGGGTTGACGCATATCTCCGGGCCGGAGGCAGGTTTGCGGCAGCTTGCCGGTAGCGAGAATGTTGGCGCGCTGGGAACGCTGGCGGCAACGCTGGAACCGGTTGGCTTCGGCGTGCGGTATCGTGAGCAGCATACGACGCAATTGACTCCGATGGACCATCTGATCGACTCGCTGCGTCCCGATCCTCCGCTGCGGCACGAACTGGAGCTGATGGTGGACGAGTTGCTTGCCGATGCTCCGCACTATGAGAAGAACCGCAGCCAGCTAACTGCGCTCTTCCAAAGCTGGGTTGCAGCACAGCCTGGTCTGGATGAGATGGCCTCGCGTTCGCCGCTGCTGAGCGATACTCGACCGCGCATCGAGCAGTTGCCGGAACTCGGTCACATCGGTCTCGATGCGTTGTTGTATCTCTCCAGTCAGCGCGCTGCGCCTTCCGGATGGGCTGCAAGCAGCACGCAGACGCTGGAGAATGACAAGAAGCACGTTGGATTGACGGACTTCGTGGTGCTTGATCCATTGCAAAAGTTGGTGAACGCTGCTGCTGCGACGCATTGATTCGTCGGTTTGATTCATCGGTGACTGTGTCTGGATGAAAAAGACGAGGCGTTCCGTCTCGTCTTTTTTGTTTTGAAGAGATGAATTTATGGGAACAACAAATACTTTCTTTATATTTCTTTTAGTGTGCTATTATTTGTCTGACTGAGGGTTGGCTGGCTTACGTCCTATCCCTCCAAGGAGCCTTATCTTGAACGCGAGCGGAAAGACTTTGCAGGAGATCTACGCGCAGCCGGCAGTTTGGACGGAGTGTCTTCAACTGCTTCACACGTGTGACATCGGTGCGCTGGCAAAGGGGCGTGAACCGGAGCACACGGAGTGGATCTTCATCGGCTGCGGAACGAGCTACTATCTTGCCCAGGCTGCGGCGGCGAGCTTTACGCTGCTGACGGGAAGGGAAGCGCGTGCGCTGCCCGCTTCCGAGCTGCTGCTGCATCTCGAATTGTCGTTGCCCGTGACGAGCGGGGTCTTTCCTGTGCTGATCTCGCGGTCTGGGTACACGTCGGAGATCCTTGCTGCGGCTGAGGTGTTGACCAAGAAGGGTGTTGAATTCCTGGCGCTGACCTGCGATGGCAATGAGCTGGCCGAGAGCACAGGTCGCGTGTTGCAGCTTCCGGTGAAGGAAGAGAGTACGGTAATGACCAGCTCCTTCACATCCATGCTGATGGCGATGCAGTTTATGGCGGCGAAGCTGGCAGGCAAGACGGATTTTCTGGCTGCGCTGGACCGGATTCCGGCGGCCGTGGAACCTCTGCTGAAAAAGTACGGGCCGCAGCTTGAGTTGTTTGCAAAGCGGCCGTTTGCGGATGTGGCGGTGTTGGGACAGGGCGCGCTGTATCCCATTGCTTCAGAGGTTGCGCTGAAGGTGATGGAGTCTTCGTCGAGCTATGCGCAGTTCTTCCATACGCTCGAGTTCCGGCATGGGCCGAAGTCGATCATCGATGACCGGGCGCTGGTCATCGGACTGATTGCGGATTCGAGTGCGGCGCAGGAGACGAAGGTGCTGAGCGAGATGAAGGAGCTGGGCGCTTCGACGATTGCGGTGGTGAACCGGGCTACTCCCGAGGCGCATGCTGCAGCGGATCTGCTGATCGAGCTGGACTCGCGTCAGCCTGCGCTGTCGCTGCTGGTTGCGTACGTGGTCTGGGGGCAGTTGCTGGGGAGCTACGTTGGGTTGGCCAAGGGGCTGAATCCGGATGAGCCGCTGAACCTGACGCGGGTGGTGACGTTCTAGCCGAAGTACCCCCTAGCCGTACTTAAGTACTAAAGTCTTCATTTAAAATGAGTAAGCCCTGGGGTACTTTGCCCCGGGGCTTTTGTTTGCTCCTATTTAAAGTCTAGCAGTTTTGAGAAACTAAACCGCCACGCGGAAGTTGTTTGGGTGGAATCAGTTAAGCGGTTTGGGGGCTTGACAGGTTTTTGTATGCCGCAAGGCTCAAGCTGATTCTGACGTGGGAGAATGGCTCGAATCTTTTTTCGATGGTGGAGCGCGCTGAGTGACGAGTCGTCGTGAATTTCTTGCTTTGCTGACTGCGGCCGGCGCTACGCCGGCGCTGGCTTTTTCTGCTGACGCTGCTGTGGTGTCTTCTGCGACGATCGCTGCCGACCCGCTTCGTCCGCAGTATCATCTGCTGCCGCGTGCCAATTGGATGAACGATCCGAATGGGCCGATTTATTGGAACGGCAGCTACCACATGTTCTATCAGTACAACCCCGAGGGCGCTTACTGGGGCGACATGCACTGGGGACATGCAGTGAGTGCGGACATGGTTCACTGGCGTCAGCTTCCAGTGGCTTTGTCTCCGACGCCGGGCGGGCCGGATGCGGAGGGCTGCTTTACCGGTACGGCTGTCGTTCAGGATGGGCGCGTGATGCTGATGTATACCGGCGTGCGTGCTGCTTCGCGTGAGTTGGCGACGATCAAGGATGCGAATCCTCCGCTTCAGGAGTCGCAGTGCCTGGCGATTGCGAACGATGCTGCGTTGACGAGCTGGACGAAGGTGTCTGCGCCGGTGATTGCTGCGCCTCCGAGCGGGATGCAGGTGAATGGGTTTCGCGATCCTTCGCCGTGGCGGCAGGGTGAGTGGTGGTATACGGTGCTGGGCTCGGGTGTGGCGAATGAGGGCGGCGCGGTTTTGCTGTATCGGTCGAAGGACCTGCGCGCGTGGGAGTACATGCATGTGCTTGCGCGGCGCGACCGGAGCGGGTTGGCGCAGTTCGGCCCGTTTGATCCGTGGGACGTGTGGGAGTGTCCGGAGTTTTTTCCGCTGGGCGACAGGCATGTGCTGATGTTTTCGACGGGAGGGAGGTCGTACTGGCAGAGCGGCAGGCTGGATGCGGAGAAGATGACGTTTGCTCCGGAGCAGTCGGGCATTCTGGATTATGGTTCGTACTATGCGCCGAAGACGCAGCTGGACAAGGCAGGGAATCGGATTCTGTGGGGATGGATTCAGGAGGCGCGGCCGCTTGAGGAGTACAAGGCTGCGGGATGGGCGGGGATGATGTCGCTGCCGCGTGTGCTCTCGCTGAGTGAGGATGGGCGGCTGCGTTTGAGCGTCGCTCCGGCGGTGCATCAGCTTCGCGGCCGTGAGCAGGCTTTAAAGATTTCGGGAGATGCAGAGGCGAACAGGCGGCAGGTTGATGCGCTTCGTGTGGAGGCTTGCTGTGGCGAGATTCTTTGTACGGCGGAGAGAGCTGCTGCGTTTGAACTGACTTTGATGGGGGATGATGCGTCGCCGTGGCTGACTCTGGGGTTTGATCCGGCCCATCAGGACCAGGTGTTGGTGGATGGGCGTCCGGTTCCTTTGCATCTGGAGGCGCGGGAGAACCTGGAGTTTCATCTTTATATTGATGGGTCGGTGATAGAGACGATGGTGAATCGCCAGGTGGCGTGGACGAAGCGGTTTTACTATGCGGGCAAAGGACGCGATCTGCGGCTGCGATGGAAGGGTGCGGGGTTGGCGGGGTTGTCGGTGTGGCAGATGTCGCCGATCTCGGCGGACCGGCTGACGAGCTGAGTGCCTATGAGGTGATGGGGCGCCACCACGCGGAGCGCAGCTCTTCGTTCGCGATGACGTCGGAGGGAGTGCCTGGGGTTGGCGACCAGAGCTTCAGGTCTGCGGCGGATGAGATTGTTTCGATGGGCTGCGTCCATGGGTGCAGCGCGAGATTGAAGAGTCCCCAGTGGATGGGCATGAGGAGGCCGTGGCCGCCGAGAGCGCGAAAGCTGCGCGCGGCGCCTTCGGGACCCATGTGGATGTCTGCCCACAAGGGATCGGACGCGCCGATTTCGAGCATGGTGAGGTCGAAGGGGCCGAAGCGTTGGCCGATCTCGTGGAAGCCCGGCCACTCGCCGGAGTCGGCTCCGTAGTAGATGCGGTGATTGGGGCCGATGAGTGCGAAGGATGACCAGAGCGTTTCGAAGCGGTTGAAGAGGCTGCGGCCGGAGAAGTGGCGCGAGGGGAGGGCCGTTATTTCGACGGCCCCGATTTGTGTTCGATCCATCCAGTTGAGTTCGAGGCAGCGAGCGGCGGGGACGCCGAACTGCTGGAGCAGTGCGCCTACTCCGAGTGAGGTGATCCATTGTGCGTTTTCGGTTGCAGGATGCTGCGAGAGCGCGCGGATAGTGCGTTCGCCGAGATGATCGTAGTGGTCGTGCGAGACGATGACGGCATCGAGTGGCGGGAGATCGCTCAGTGCGAGCGGCGGCGCGAAGAAGCGTTTGGGGCCGGCCCAGTTGGTGGGAGCGGCGCGCTCGTCCCATACGGGGTCGATGAGGATGCGGGCGCCGTCGATCTCGATGAGCGAGGTGGAGTGGCCCATCCAGGTGATGCGCAGGCCGGAGCGCGGCTGGGTGGCGTAGATGGCTGCGTCGGTGTGGAATGGGCCGAGCGGCTTGCTGGGCTGGCGGCCGTTTGTTCCGAAGAGAAAACGCGGCCCCACTTTGAAGATCACGGAAGGTCCACCGACGTTGGTGGGCACAGGATTGAGGTATTGGCGGCCTTTGCGCCGGGCCGGTTCGAGCAGCATGATGATTTGATGATAGCGGGGTGGGGTGGATTCAGCAGGAAAACGGTTCGAGCTTCGCTCGAATGCCCCACTCATGCCGATAAGGCTGCGGCATGAGTGGGGCATCCGATGATAAGGCTGGTTTAACGTGGCGTTGCGTCGAGGGTCAGGACTTCGAACGGCGCGAGGTGGAAGGTGTGCGGTGTGCCTGCGTGGAGCGTGATTGCGGGCTCGGATGCGTCGCTCTTCCATGGGCTGTGGGCGGAGAAGGTGCGGGCTGCGCCTTCAGGCAGCTCGAAGACTTTTTCGGGGTCGATTGAGATGGTTTGCGGCTTGTCGCTTGGGTTGCGCAGGGTGAGGATGGCTTTCTTCGGCGACCATGAGGCCCAGCCGTAGACTTCGAGCCATGCGGGGTCGCCGCCTACCCAGTGCGTGTCCTTGAGGACGTCGGCGTTGGAGCGCGACCACTTGGCGGCTTCGGCGAGGTCGTCCCAGTTTTGCTGGGTGAGGAGTGATGGGGTGATGTACATCTCCTGCAGCTGCGTGCCGGTGCCGAAGTAGTCGCGGACCTCGTTGCGGAAGTCGTTGGAGGGGTCGGCGTTGAGGTGCTTGTGGCGCTGCGCGTAGATGATGCCGTGGAGCATGAGCGAGTTGAGCGGATAGAGTGGGCCGCCTTTGACGATTTCGTCGTAGGTGTCGGCGTCGCGATAGGTGATCCAGCGCTCGCGGTAGGGGCCGACGCCGGCGACGTTGTCGTCGTAGCCGCCGCGCCAGATGGAGTCGGCGGTCATGAGCCAGAAGGGCGACGGATAAGTGCCGGTGGTGAGGTTGATGTAGATGTCGGGCTTGGCCTGACGCAGGACGCCGATGAGATGGATGGCGGCGGCGAAGTCGCTGTCGAAGGCGCTGCCCTTGAAGACGGAGTCGGCGTTGCCCGTGCCGTCGAACTTGAACTGGTTGATGCCGTACTTCTTAATCATGTCGAGGCAGACTTGCTGGAAGCGGTCGTAGTACTTCGGCCCGGAGAGGGCGTAGCCGTTGTCGACGATCTCATAGCCCTGCGATTTGCCGTAGGCGATGCGCTCCTGCTTGGGCTTGGAGTAGCCGCCCCAGGGCGACATCCAGACGCCGGGGTCGGCGCCGTATTTTTCGGCGGCCTTGCGGACGTTGGTGAAGCCGTCGGGGAAACCTTTGTTGAAGTCCCAGAGCGAGTTGTGATTGTCCCAGCCGTCGTCGAAGAGGAAGCTGTCGAGGGTGACGCCGCGCTTGTCGTGCAGCTCGCGGCCGAAGAAGTTGATGCGGTCGAGTGCGTCGGCTTCGTCGTAGGGATTGAAGTAGCCGAGATCGTACCAGGAGTTGTAGTGCAGGAAGGTGCGGTACGGGTGCGCGCGCTCGCGCTCGATGTAGCGGAGGAAGTCGCGGCGGAGCTGGCCGGTGCGCGTGACGCCGATGACGGACGAGTACGTCGCGGACTGCGTGGCTTTAAGCGGGAGATCGCGGTCAATATAGGCGGTGGCGCGGTTGAAGGTGACCTTGCTCTCCGAGATCGGATGCTCGAAGCCGAGGAAGAGGTCGCCGGCGACGATGGGTGAGCCTTTGACGGAGCCGTCGACTTCGGCGCCGGGGAGGGTGACGTCGACGAGTTGTACGCGGGTGATGGCTACGTCGCTGGAGCCTGCCGTGAGGGTGAGGACCTGGCGGAAGTAGTTCGAGCCGTCGCGCAGGACGGCGGTCCAGGTGGCGTGGAGGGAGCCGTCGGCGTTGGTGAGCGGGACGTCGAACTCGACGCCGGGGACGCGGTCGGAGTAGCGCGAGGCGGAGGTGTCGGCGGTGAGGTCTTTGCGCTCGGGCTTGCCGTCGGTGTGGAAGTCGGTTGCGGTGTAGACGGAGCCATCTTTGAGCAGAATGGCGAAGGGAGCGGGAAGCTTGACGGTGCGGGCGTGGAGCTTGTCGGTGAATGTGAGGCCTTCGATGTGGCCGCTCGATATGGCCCATTCGGCGCTGAGGGCGCGGTTGGCGAGTGAGTAGTGGTCTCCGTGTACCGTAGCGACGGTTTTGCCGGGCTCCTGTTCCTGTGCGTGCGAAGCGATGCCGGTGAAGGCGATGAACAGCGCGAGGGCGAGCGGGCGGCTCCATTGGATGGCGATGCCGGTTGGCTGGGATCTCACGTAGTATTCCTTTCGTATTGTTTCTTTTCCGCGGGGATTGTCGAAGGGCTGAAGTGGCTTCGATGGAACGGCAGAACCAATGCTGCCTCTCTTCGCAGAATTCCGTGTGAGTGGAATCGTATCATTGATTCGTAATATAAAGAAACAAATAATGACAATAAGCTGAGGGGCGGACGATATGGTTGCGAATGATATGGAGCAGCAGTGCGCGAGTGACAATTACTCCGGGATTTGCCCGGAGGCGTGGGAGGCGATGCGCGAGGCGAACACGGGCCATGCGCTGCCTTACGGAGACGACGCCTGGACGGCGCGGGCTTCGGAGCTCTTTCGCGATCTCTTTGAGACGGATTGTGAGGTGTTCTTCGCATTCAATGGGACGGCCGCGAACTCGCTGGCGCTGAGTGCGCTGTGCCAGTCGTACCACGGTGTGATCTGCGCGGCCAGCTCTCATGTGGAGACGGATGAGTGCGGCGCGCCGGAGTTTTTCTCGAATGGATCAAAGCTGCTGACGCTGCCGAGCGCGGATGGCAAGATTGCTCCGGAGGCCCTGAGGGAACTGGCGCTGCGGCGAAGCGATATTCACTTTCCGCGGATGAGGGTGGCGACGATTTCGCAGAGCACGGAGACGGGGCGGGTCTATACCGTGGCCGAGTTAGAGGCGCTGGCTGAGACATCGCGTGAGCTTGGGTTGCTGCTGCACATGGACGGCGCGCGGTTTGCCAATGCGTGCGCGTCGCTTGAGCGCTCGCCTGCGGAGCTGACGTGGAAGGCCGGCGTGAATGTTTTGTGTTTTGGCGGGACGAAGAACGGAATGGCGGTGGGTGAGGCGGTGATCTTCTTCAATAAAGAGCTGGCTGCGGATTTTGATTATCGATGCAAGCAGGCAGGACAGCTTGCGTCGAAGATGCGCTTTCTTGCGGCGCCGTGGGTGGGGATGCTGGAGAGCGGAGCGTGGCTGCGCAATGCGCGTCATGCGAATAGGTGTGCGCGGCACCTGGCGACGCGTCTGGAGGGCGTGCAGGGAATTGAGCTGCTGTTTCCTGTGGAGGCGAATGCAGTGTTTTTGAAGGCCCCGGCAGAGAAGCTGGAGCTGCTGCGCGCCGCGGGATGGAGGTTTTATACCTTCATTGGCGGCGGCGCGAGGTTCATGTTCTCGTGGGACTCGACGGTGGAGCGGGTGGATGCTCTGGCCGACGACGTTTTGCGGCTTTGCTGCTGAAGCAGCAACAAAATGGAACAGGTAAGCGCGATATAGGTGGTTTAAATGACCCCAGGCTTCTTTTTCTTTATGGCATCTATGTATTGATGCCTCAGGCGATAACATGAGATGCATTGCGTGTAATCCGTTGCATTTTATTTCGTTTGATTTTTATTGTTGACATCTTTTGTTGGCGGGTGATAACACATTCCATAAATACTAGCTATGAACAATATGTGAACGTAGCTTTGTTCATGTGTTGTTGTTTCGGTCTGGATAGGAGTTCCAGGCCCCGGGAATTCTACGTTTTCAAAACCAGGGGTCGGAATGCGATTCACCATAGGAGGCAATCGATGAAAAGAATTCGAAGTTTTCTGCTTTTAGTATTAAGCGCGGCTTTTATGGCCTGCGGCGTCTCGGCATGGGCACAGTCGGGGTCGAGCCGTATTCAGGGAACGGTGCATGACAGTAGCGGCGCTATCGTTCCGGGCGCCAAAGTGACGATTACCGATACAGGGAAGGGCACGGTGACGAGCCTCGTCACGAACAGCGCGGGCATTTATACGACGCCGGCATTGTCGTTTGGCAATTACAAGGTCGCGGTGGACTTCAAGGGATTCAATCCGTGGGAAGGAACTCTTCTGCTGCGCGCCGGCCAGACCTCGGTGGTGGACGTGACGTTGACCATTGCAGGCGTCAACGAGCAGGTGACGGTGGCAGGAGATGTGACACCGTTGGTCAATACGACCAATCAGACCGTGGGCAATACGCTGGACCGTCAACGCATTGCGGACCTTCCTGAGAACGGACGCAGCGTTACCAATCTGGTGGGCATCACGACGCCCGGCGTGAATGGCGGATATGTAAATGGCATGAACACGGCCGCCTTTGAATACATTCAGGACGGCGCGGTATTGGCGAACGAAGATTTTGGCGGCGCCAACTACAAGATGCCGGACCCGGATTCCATCCAGGAGGTCAAAGTAGAAACATCCAATTCGTCTGCCAAATTCAATCGGCCGGCGAGCGCGATTCTGACCACGAAGGCAGGTACGAATGCGTTTCACGGATCGGTGTTTGAGACGAACCGCAATAACAGCTTTGGCATTGCGAGACAGCGGCAGGACCCTGTCGGCGTGAAGGCACCTAAGCTGATTCGCAATGAGTTCGGAGCCAGCCTGGGTGGACCGATCTGGATTCCCCATCTCTATAACGGTCGAGATAAGTCCTTCTTCTTTGTGGCATACGAGGGGCTTGAGCTGAGGAACCAGACGACCAAGACGTATTCGGTGCCGACGGATGCGATGCGCGGAGGCGACTTTAGTGCGCTGACAAACAGCTCCAGCCAGGCACTGACGCTCTATGATCCTTTGACCACGGCGTCCAGCACCGCCTGCGCTGAGCCCACGGGCGTCATCGACACCAATCTATACTGCCGCCAGGCTTTCCCCAACAATAAGATTCCAACGAGCCGGCTTTCTCCTTTGGCCCAGAAGATCTTCGCGATCATGCCGCATGCTACATTGCCGAACGTCAATCCTTCGGTTGCCGCCAACTGGTATGGCCCCGCTCCCAATAACGACAGTGAGCGGACCCTGACGGTTCGGCTCGATCAGCACTTCAACGAGACGAATAACGGGTATTTCCGGTTTACTCACGGATACTCGCAGCCCTATGCGTGGCTCTCGAATAACTACGGGCCACCGGCCACGGATGGGTCCGCGAACCTGCAATACACACCCACCTACACAGACAGCGGCGCGTTTTCGTTCAATCACATTTTTTCGCCGACGTTCTTCAGTGAGACGGTTCTTTCTCAAGACTACGAGTCGGACCTGGTTGAAGGCGGGTTGCACTCCAATGTCGACTATTCCGATCAGTTCGGCCTGCCGAATCCTCTGGGGATGCCCGGATTTCCAGTTGTAGCCTACCCCGGCTTTTTGCCTTACGGCTTTGGTCCCGGCGGCGTTCGCAAGAACTCGCAGGAGATTACCAACCTGGATGAGAACCTCACCCTCATTCGCGGACGCCATACGCTTCAGTTTGGCGGACGCTATCGGCATGACAGGATCTGGATTTTGCCCGATGCAAACCCGCCCGCGACCAACGTGAGCTTTTCGAGCGCGCTGGCAACCGGCATGTACAATCCTGCCTCCGGGAGTTCGCTCTCCAAGTATTCGACGTCCGGCCACTCTGCTGCGGACTTCTTTCTTGGCTACGCGTCAAGCTACTCCGTGGTGCAGAATCCGCAGTGGTACCACTTCCGCGGCCAGGAGATCGCGGGCTACTTTCAGGATGACTTCAAAGTCACTCCAAAGCTGACCCTCAACCTGGGCATTCGCTGGGAGATCCATCCCGCATTTCATGAGCATGATGGCCTCTTCGGTGGCTATGACTTCAAGACCGGCGCCATTGTTACAGGACAGTCGCTCGATGCTCTCTACAAGCTCGGGCGCACGAATCCTGGAATCATCAATGCTCTGGAGGCTACAGGCGTCTCGTTTGAGACGGCTCAACAGGCAGGCCTGCCTCCAAGCCTCGTGTATGGCAACTATCATGACATTGCCCCGCGTTTTGGAGCTGCGTATCAGATGATCTCCGGCAACCGTCCGACGGTACTGCGTGGAGGATACGGCACGTATGTTTATGCTCCGCCTGTCCGCAACTTCTACGCAGAGACGCGCGCCAACCCGCCGTTCACCGCGACCTATCCGCTCAGCTATACGGATACGACGCAGGATGGTTCGGTCAACTATCTTCTCCGTACGGTGCCGACCGTAGTTGCAGGGCAGAACAGCTCGAACATCATCAATACCAGCAGCCCCAAGGCGTTTCCGCTGGGTTCGACCGGCGTCTCTTCGCTCGATCCGCATTATCCTTCCACCTTCGTCAATCAGTGGAACTTTACGATCGAGCAGGGACTTCCGCAGAGCATCGTCTTCCGGGCCAGCTATATCGGTGTGCATGGTACCAACCTCGAACAGTACTGGGACTTCGATACCGCACCCGGCACTTACGTCTGGTATGTGCGTACGAATTCTCCAACGCCCACTGGCCCGCAAGCGCCGGTTGCCATGAACCAGTATCCCAACCTGCCCTACGGCTTTATCGAGCAGCAGCGTAAGACAGGGTATTCCAACGACAACTCCATTCAGCTGGAACTGCAAAGGCTGCATAAGAACGGCTATGGATTCCAGGTGTTTTATGTGCTCTCCAATGCATTCCGCGAGGGAGGCAATGGATGGAGAGACAGCTACTACGAAAACCAGTCTGTGTTTGCTCCCGGTGCTGTGCCGTCGGATGTGAACGCGTCGAACCGCTACCAGAACTACTTCCGTGACACGGTTGCTGCGCCGCAGCATCAGATCCGCTGGAACTGGCTGATGGAGCTGCCCTTCGGCAGAGGAAAGAAGTTCCTCGGAAGCTCAAACCGGTTTGTCGATGAACTGGTTGGCGGATGGCAACTCAGCAGCACAGGCTCGCTGGCCAGCCAGTTCTGGCAGCCAACAACGAGTCTTTACCAGCCGACGACGATGCATCTCTATAAGAAGCACAAGATCAGCGATTGCCGCAGTGGCACATGCAAGCCCGGCTACCTCTGGTACAACGGCTACATCCGGGCAGACCTGGTCAATCAGTCAAATGGTGTGGAAGGAGTTCCGGCAGGCTATACGCCCTACAACACGCCGTTCTTCCCCACGCCGGCGGGTGGAAGCGTCGCGTGCACGGGACCAAACACTCCGCAGGGTTGCGATCCTTATCACGTATACCGCGAGACGAACGACGTCTTCTTCGGTGGCACGCCACCGCCGGGTGCACCGATTGTCTACGGTCCTTTGAATAATGGAAAGTCGGTAACGATCAGCTATGCCCCGGGTATCAATCCGTTGCTTCACCGGTATCAGCTTGGTCCGTTCAACTGGACGATGGATGCTTCGGTCTTCAAGTCGTTCAAGATTACGGAGAGGACAGCGCTTCAGTTGAATGCAGATTTCTTCAATGTGCTCAACGAACCTGGGCTCAACAATCCCGATACCACGATAGGAATTGTTGATTCAACCCTCTCTCACAACGCGCCAAGACAGATGCAGCTGACGGCCAGATTCCAGTTCTAATTGCTGGCCGCGCCGCGTTCGATTTCTCTTCCTCTTCTACCGGGGCTGCCAAGAAATGGCAGCTTCGGTAGAAGATTTTTTTGAGAGGCATGGCCGCCTGATTTCAGGTTGAGCAAACGGAGGTAGATTTTGGCGACAGGAGTGTTCACCTTGAAGCGATGCGGAGTTTTAGTGGAGTGTGGCGCTCGTCTGACTGCTTGGTTTTTGACGGTGGTGTTGTTGTGCTCGTGCGCTGCTGCGTTTGCACGAATTGATGCCGCAGGAAGCAGCGATGATGCGAGCATGCAGGCGCAGTTGTTTGTTACGCCGAATGGAAAGGGCGAGGCATGTACGCATCGTCGTCCTTGTACGTTGCAGACTGCGCAGGAGCGCGTGCGCTCGCTGGCTCCTGCGATGAAGGGCGATATTGCGATCACACTTCTGGATGGGACTTATCGCATGAGCGCACCGCTTGTTCTGGATGCGCGTGACTCAGGGCGCAATGGGCATGTGATTGTCTGGCGCGCAGCTACGGAGCACGGGGCAGTGCTGGATGGTGCGCTTCGTGTACGCCGCTGGAAGCTGGTGAATCGCAAGATGAATTTGTGGAGCGCGGCTGTGCCCGCAGGCACGCAGTCGCTGCAGATGTTTGTCGATGGCAAGCGTGCTGTTCGCGCGCGCGGGTATGGTTGCAAGAGCCCGAGCCAGTGCAGATATACGCCGGAGGGGTTGACTGGCGTGGACGCTCGGCTTGCGTCGTTTCGCAGGCCGCAGGAGCTTGTTGCTGTGATCTCTGCGCGATGGCGGGACTTTCATTGCCCGGTGGCTTCGATTGCGGGCACGACGGTGACGATGGCTGAGCCGTGCTGGCATAACACAGTGGTCGACTCGAAGAACGGTTGGAGTTATGCGAGTCCCAAGGGCAAATCGTTCCAGGGCGTGGAGTGGTTCGAGAATGCGTATGAACTGCTGGGCACGCCGGGACAGTTTTATCTCGATGGACAAACGTCGCGGCTCTACTATGTGCCGCGTGCGGACGAGGATATGAAGTCTGCGGATGTTGAGTTGCCCGTGGCGAAGTCTTTGCTGGATATGTCGGGAACATTGGACCTGCCGGTGCATGATGTTCGCTTCGATGGAATCGTCTTTATGCATACAACGTGGAGTGGCCCTGATACCCCGGATGGGTATGTCAGTTTACAGGCTGGTTATCTGGTGACGGGGAAGCGTGACAAATTGCCCGACAACGGCGAAGGGATGATGAGGATGCCCACGGCGGTGACGGTGCTTGCAGGTTCGCAGATTGCTTTTGACCGCGATGTGTTTCAAGCGCTGGGGACGGCGGGCATTGCGCTTGCCGGTGGAACGCGGAACAGCATGGTGAATGGCTGCACGTTTTCCGATCTTTCAGGCGGTGCGGTGTTTGTGGGAGACACGACGGCGTCTCCAGTTGACCCGCGCGGCAAGTCTTCCGGCAATGTCGTGAAGCGGAATGTGATCGATAGCGTCGCGCAGGAGTATCGCGACAATGTAGGCATCATGGGTGGGTTCAATGATGGGCTGACGATCGATCACAATACGGTAGAGAACCTGCCCTATACGGGAATTTCAGTTGGATGGGGATGGAACTACGAGGGTAATGGAGACACGCAGCGGAACATCAGAATTACTCATAACAGGCTGAGTAATTTCATGCTCGCGCTGCATGATGGTGGTGCGATTTACACGCAGTCGCAGTCGCCGGGGTCGGTTGTCTGCGCGAACTATATCGATTTCAGCGGGACGAGTCATGCTAACGGGATCTATCTCGATGAGCGCAGCCGCGGCTATACGGTGCATGACAATGTTGTCTGGAACACGAGCAAGCTGAGCCTGAGCAAGGGTGAAAAGAACGACGATCAAAATCGCTGGCTTTCGGCGTGGGCTTCGTGGAGCGGAAACCTGGTGATGACGCACAACTGGAGCGATGACACGCACACGAAGCCGCATAATCCCGGGTCGACAAAGGTCTTCGGGCCGAACTCTTTGGAGCTGAAGAGCCTGCCTGAAGAGGCGAAGAGCGTCATTGCGAATGCGGGCGCGGATGCTCTTGCGACGGAAGCAGCGGATCGTTGTGCTCCGTCGCGATAGCTCTTTCAGCTAACCGGACTAACGGATAGGGATCGATCAGGGTTGCCACTTGCCGAGAATCAGGCTAGCGCGCAGCTTCAACAACGACAACTGCAAAGGGTTCAAGCGTCAGGGTGCTCCCGTGCCACTGTTTTGCTGAATTGGGTGCATTGTCCGTGGCCATGTCTACCGTGGAGATACGGCCCTCGGAAAATTTTTGCGGCAGAGAGATTGTGATTTCACGATTGCGCTTGTTGACCAGCAGGAGGCGGCTGGAGGATGCGTCGCGAAGGGCAAGCGCGTCGATTTGTTCGCCGGAGAAGCGCATGGTTGCCATTTGATCTCCGCTGTGTACGTTGTCGAGGATAAGGCGCAGTATCTCGAAGCGGGCGTTGGGCTTGCCGGTTGTCCAATCGATCATCGTCACGCTGGGGAACTGTGATGGGTAGCCGACGAGCTGCGATTCGCCGACGACGTCGATGCCCATCTTTGCGGATTCGATGAAGACATAGGCGTAGAGCGCGCCAGAGGTGTGCCAGTAGATTGGTGGAATTGCCGGGCCCGACTCGTTTGGTTTGTCGGGATGCCAGTCAGTGGGCAGGATGGAGCCGATCTCGTCCATAGTCGTGCGCGTCTCGGGCGAAAGGCGTTTGCGGATCGATTCGATGTAGCGCGTGGCGGCGAGCAGGCGCTGGGCCTGATCGAAGAAGGTGTATTGCCAGTCGTTGACCGTCTGGGTGGGCGTTGGGGTTGCATAGAAGTGGTAGCTGATCATGTCGAGCGGGATGCCCGGCTTGTGGTTGGCATGGTTGAGGAAGTACTCGAACATCTCTGGATTGCGCTCGGGGAATGCGAGCGCTAACGCGACGAACTTCATCTGCGGGTTGATCGCGTGCAGGCGGCCGACGATGGCGTCGTAGCTTCTGGTGTACTGCTCAGGCGTGGGGTGGTGTTCGATATCGATCTCGTTGAAGACTTCCCAGTAAGGGATTTTGTAGTGGTAGCCGGAGGTATGGCGGACGCCGAGCTCGTCGGTGAAGCCTCCTTGTGTGTACCAGGAGACGAGGCGGGCGTAGTAGTCGGCGAGCTCTTTGCAGGAGGGGTCGCGGAGGACTGTGCCTTGCGTGTAGTTCCAGTCGACTTGATTGGGATCGCCAGGATATGTGATCCGCTTTGGTGTGACGTAGAGCCATGCGGGGATGGTGCTGAAGTTCAGGATGCGCGAGTGGCCTTCGGTTGCGTTGAGGAAATCGAGTGTCATGGGATCGATGAGCGAGAAGTCCCATGAAGTCTTGTCCTTCGTTGGAGGCTCGAGTTCGGCGACAGCAAGTTTGGGATAGGGAAGCCAGGGGACGTAGCGGACGTAGTCGGCGCCGAGGCTTTTGAGGGCGGTGAATGCTCCGTCGTGGACTGGAGTGCCACGACGGAGCATGGGATTGACGACGACCTGCAACGTGGGAGTGGTCCGCATGATCTGCGCATGTGCCGGCCAATCAACGGAGAGCTTGATTGGCTCGTTACCTTGCGCAGAGAGATGCAAGGTTCCAGCAAAGATGCAGACTGCGCAACTCCAGCGGGCGATCAAACGAAGCATGGCTTCTCCAGTTTTGTGCGATCTCTACTCAGTCCCGAGCGTGTAGTGTCCTGCACTGCGCAGCGTGACGATCATACGCTTGCCGTTTTCGGATGAAGTCGCGCTTTGCTGCTTGCCGTTGACAATGATGTGCTGGGCGGCTGAGGTGACGGGAACGGAGACGCGCGCGACGACTCCCTCGGGGATGTCTACTGCGATTGCAGTGGCGAGACCTTGGTGCCTGGCGTCGACCTTCAGTAGGCCGTGCGGTGTGGGCTCATCACCGCGAGCCCATTCGAGATCGACGAGGTCGGGGCGAATGTCGACCGTGCTGAAACCGGGGCCGGTGGGGTTGATGCCGAGGACTTGCTCCATCAGCCATGGTGTCGGGCCGCTCGACCATCCGTGCGCGAGCGAGACGAAGTAGCCAGAGCGGTTGTCCGATTGAAGTGACGAATGGAAGTCCTCCTTGTACCAGCTTGGGTCGTACGCCTCCCAGAAGCTGGTTGCGCCTTCGTCGAGCATGCCGCCCCAGTACTGGCGAATCCAGTCGAGTGCGGCTTTGCGGTGGCCCATCTCGGCCATCGCGCGGATGACGTAGTAGTTGTAGTAGGGCGAGATGATGAAAGCGTTGTATTTGACATGCCCGACTTGCGAGAGCACGTGGTTCCAGATGGCGCTGTACTGACTCGGGTTCGCGGCGCCACTGATGACGGCAGCGGCGTTTGTCTGCCAGCGTGGGCCGAAGGTGTCGGTTGATGGGTCGAGCAGGTATTTCTGTGATGCAGCTTTGATAGTCGCTGCGCGTGCCTCATATTTTTCGGCGTTGGCCGTATCTCCGAGCTGACGCAACAGCCAGGATGCTTCGCGATAGGCGTGGTAGAACTCGAGTGTCGTGGCGCGGCGCGTTTCGGGTGTGTCTCCGTTCAATTCAGGCGACCAGTCGACGTAGAGCCAAACGTTGGTTTTGTTCGCGTAGATGCCGCGCGAGTCGAACTCCTTATCGACGTAGCTGAGCAACTGCAACATGCGTGCGTGTTCGCGTTCGAGGAATTTCTTCGAACCGCTGTGGCGGTAGTAGTCGGCAACCTCGGTGAACCAGAAGGAGCTGTAGCCGGGGATGCCGTTGACGTGCTGATCGACGGGCGCGGGGCCCATGAGGCGGTCGAGTGTGTCTTCCATCAGGAAGCGATCGCTGAAGACGTCTTCGATGGTGCGTCCGCTGACGTCGGTGTCTCCCATCCAGCGACCACGATCGCGCTTGGGGGCGTCCCAGATCCCGTCCTGCATGCAGAGGTGCGCGGTGTATGCGCCGGTCTCCCAGATGCGGTTGAGCAGAGGGTCAGACGATTCGAAAGAGCCTTCGTACTTCACTGGGTAGTAGATGTCATCGACATGGATGGACTTGAAGAGCAGCTCCGGGGCGCCGCCGACGAATGTTATCTTCACGTAGCGGAATGCCGACTTCGGCCCGTGGCCGGTGCCGTGTGGCGGGATCGTCAACTGATTGATGCCGAGGTAGGGCGACTTCAACGCTGCGGACTCGGACTCGCCCATCTGGATCGTGACTGTCGCGGGTGAGTCGCTGTCGGAGACGAGCTCAACGCGACCGGTGAGCTCGCGACCGAAATCGAGGAAGACGCTGGGGGCTTCGGCGTAGGTCCAGGTGGATGCGGGCATCTTTACTTCGAATCTGTCGGTGGCAGAGTGGTTCTCGGCGGGCGTCAGTACTTTGATGTGGACAAAGCGTCCGGGGCCTGTGTACTTGGCGAGGATTCCGCTGGCCGGAATTTGCATGTGCGCGAGATAGGGCGAGATGCCGTCGTAGCCGGGCCAGTTGTAGAGGCCGGCGTCGGCGTTCCACTGGAAGAGATCGACGGAGCTTTCGATGCCTCCGATGCTGACGACCTTGCTCCACGACGCATCGTTGAAGGTGGCGCTATTCCATTCGTTCGGTGCGGTGAGAGAGCTCTTCCAGGTCTTATCGCTCATCATGAGTGCGGGGCCGTCGACGCCGGGCGCTTGCGGGATGATCTTCGCGACCATCACCTGGCCGAAGGTCTGCTGGCGCACGAGCGCGCTGTTGGCAAAGCCGGTGACGCCGCGCCCGCGCACAGCTTCGATGGCGATCGTGTTATCGCCCGCTTCAAGGAATTTTGTGACGGACGTGATAAAGACGTGCATGCCAAGCGGGGAAGAGGTGTCGCTCTCAACGGATTCGGCGAGCTTGCCGTTGAGCCATACCTTCACGCTGCGCGGGCCGGCGATGTAAAGCGTTGCTTCGGCGGGCACGCTGGTTACGGTAAAGCTGTGGCGGAAGTAGTGCGGCTCGGTCTGTTCCATCAGGCCGGGGAATTTGTATTCGACTTTGGCGCTCGTGTCGGTGGAGTTGTCGCGCGTCCAGATGTACTCCTCGGGCAGCGGCTTGTGGATGCTCGACTCCATCAGGGGCGCAGCGACGGCGCGTGTGGGGTCGAGCTGGGGGAGGCTGCTTGCGGAGGGAGGAGCTTGTTCGAGCGGGGGATCTTGCGCGAAGGCCGCGACTCCGACAAGTGTGCTGAGCAAGACAATGCTTCTGAACCCCAATGCGAGTAGCTTCACGCGGACACCTCGATTTTTCTGATTGAAATGGTTTCCCCTTATAACCAATCTCGTTTAGAGTTGGCAATGCCGTTATAAGCCATGTCACCTATGATTCGTCGCCTCCTGATCTGCTCATTCGCACTCGTTTCCGCAATTAGCTTGCCTGCGCAGAGCGCTATTCCCAATGGCCAGCTTGACCCTACGCGCAGCCTTGCCGCTGCAACACAGCCGCACACGCCGCTGCCTGAGGAGTATGTATGGACTGCGGGCGACGTGACTACGCAGCGGCCTGATCGCAGCAAGTTTTCGTGGAGCCGTGCCGATCTGCGTGCGGAGCCTCATTATTTCCGGACGAGCTTCGACCTGGCGGCTGTTCCTGCGGCTGCGACGCTCTACATCGGTGGCCCACGGCAGGCGCGTGTGTGGATCAATGGGCAGCTTGTGATGAGCTTCAACAAGGACACGGACGCGCCGATTAACTTTCGCGTTTTTCACGCGGGTGCGGCGCGTGCGCTCAAGCCTGGGAAGAACACGATTGCGATTGAGGCGGTGCGGGGCAGGGGGGTGGTGACGGGGATGCCGTCGCTGCCGCTGGCGCAACTGGCCTATGGCGAAGTTCTGGTGGCGAAGATTGTTCCTGCTGCATTCGGTGTCGAAGCGCCTGCGCTCGTGATTACGAATAAGGAGTGGCGGTCGAGCGCGGTGCGGAGTGAAGGATGGGAGAGTCCTGGTTTTGATGACAACGCGTGGCCAGCGGTGGAATCGCTTGGGCCTGTCGAGAGCAACGTCGACTTTTTCCAATGGAGCGCCGACGCGGGCATGTACGGCTGGCCGGGTTACAGGGGGATGTCGGCTGATCTGCGCACGTATAGTCTGCTGCCTGCAGCGGTCACGCATGTCTACACTGCGGAGTCGCAACTGACGAACGTGGATTCGTTGACGACCGCGAGTGCTCCTGCACCGTTCACCGTCACACTTGCGAATACACCACCCGATGCGGAGGCTCCTACGCTGCTGCTCGATTTCGGGCGCGAGGTGAGCGGGCGTTTGCTAGTCGAGTCGGGTTGCAATTGCACTGCGACCTTGTCGATTGCGTATGGTGAGTCGGAGATTGAGGCGATGAGCACTGGCCTGACGACCGGGCAGCGCGGAGGGAACTACCTCGGCACGAATCTTGTCGCAGTGCCTCCGAACGGCGTGGCGCGCGGACCGAAGTCTGCGTTTCGCTACGTGCGGATCTCATTTTTGCGCGGCGCGCCGGTGACCGCGTTCAAGGCAATGCGGGTGGAGGGTATCTACTATCCGGTGAGATATGAAGGCACATTTGAGTCTTCCGACCCTGTTCTCAATCGCATCTGGGAGACGGCGGCTTATACTGCGCACCTCTGCATGCAGGATGGTGTGTGGGATGCACCGAAGCGCGACCGTGGCCGCTGGGTTGGGGATCTCGATGTGACAGGCCGCACGATTTCGACGGTCTTTGGCGCGCCCGCAGCTATCGAAGACACGCTGAATCGGCTTGTGGTGCCGACGTCGAAAGCGCCTGTCAACGGGATTCCGGGATACTCTGCGCTTTGGGTCACTTCGCTTTACAGTCTGAATCTTCATAGCGGCGACAAGAAGTTTCTTGAGTCACAGCACGCGAACCTGCTGCACGTACTGGGCGTGATGGATGCGGGAGTCGATGCGGACGGGATGCTGGAGAACACGAAGCGGGGCTGGGGATTTGTCGATTGGGCTCCTGGCTACTATGGCGGAACGCAGGAGACGCGCGTTGGCACGGAGCTTGAATATATCCGCGCCTACGGTGATGCAGCCGAGCTACTGACCGAGATTGGCGATACAGCCAATGCGGAAAAATACTCTGCGATTGCGCGCAAGGCCACGGCTGCTGCTGAGGCGCAGTTCCGCGATCCGGTGGGGGCTTATGGGAAATCGTGGCAGCTCAACTCGCTTGCTGTGCTAGCGAAGGCTGCCCCGGACAGTTCCGCAATCTGGAACGAAAGCCTATCGCATGTGAAGCAGGATTCGCCCTCGGATCAGCCAATTACACCCTACTCAAACGCGTGGGTGCTGGATGCGATGTCAGCCACCGGGCATCCGCAAGAGGCGCTCGACTGGATGCGGAAATACTGGGGTGGAATGCTGGCCGAGGGAGCGACGTCGTTCTGGGAGAACTACGACCTGCGCTGGCCGAAGGCGGAGTTTCATCTGTCGTTGCAGGCTGATGGGACTTCGGGCTACTTCGTCTCGCTATCGCACGGATGGTCGTCTGCGCCTGCGGCCTGGCTCGCGGAAAATGTGCTGGGCATCGTCCCAACGTCGCCGGGTTATCGCACGGTGGATATTCAGCCTGAGCTGCTTGGGCTTGAGTGGGCGCGAGGATCGGTTGCGACGCCGCATGGGCCGATCAAAGTCAGCATTGAAAAAGAAAAGGGGATTCATGTTGATCTGCCTACCGGCGTAGAGAAGGCGCGCGTTCGAGTGGAAGGTGCGACAGGGAGCGTGCTCGTCAATGGGCATGAGACTGCGCTGGCGGACGGCTACCTCGTCCTTACCAGTCCCGGCCAATACGATGTAACGGCCCGCAATCGCCCTCAGTGAGATAGCAGCGCAAGAGGCCACAGACCACGGTCATCCCCGCACCGATGATCATAAAGGCGATGCCCGTCATGATTCTGCCCGTGAGATACGGGTAGATGAAGACAAGCACGCCCGCGTACATCAGGATGGTCAGTACGACTCGCATGAACTTTTTCATCCTGTTCTCGCCTCCCTGCGTTCGACCAGCAGCAGGTGTTCGGCTACCAGCACGGTCTCATTGCGCTGGTTCACCACCTCCAGCGCTTCCACAACGATTCCGTGCTTCGGACGCTTTGCGTCGTCCCGCACATCTTTGACGCGAACACGGGCACGAATGGTGTCGTTCAAAAAAACGGGCCGCACAAACCGCAGCCGGTCATAGCCGTAGCTCATCGCGTGCGGATTGATCGCCCCAGCCGTCATCCCGACTCCAACGCTGAACACCAGCGTTCCGTGCGCCATTCTAGCCCCAAAAGGTTGTGTTTTGCACCATTCCGCATCCATGTGGTGAGGATAAAAATCGCCCGTCTGGCCAGCGTGCAGCACCACATCCGCCTCGGTAATGGTCCGACCGGTCGTCTCGCGGGCCGTGCCCACCGCATAGTCTTCGAAAAACATCTCGTCCGTCATTGAGCCTCGCAGTTCCAAATAGCGGAACAATCCGCGTTGACATCCACCCCGCAAACTTAGCACGATAAACCAGCGCCTCGAAGCCCAAAGTTTGCTTGGGCGACGCTTCCGCCCAAATGATAGAACTCAACGGCATTACCTGGAACCACACGCGCGGCTATATCCCCATGGTCGCGACGGCGCAGCGCTTTTCTGAACTGAATCCCGGCGTTCAGATTCACTGGCAGAAGCGGTCGCTGCAGGCGTTTGCCGATGCTCCGCTGGCGGATCTCGCTGCGCGCTTTGATCTGCTTGTGATTGACCATCCTTCGATTGGCGAGGCGGCGGAGCATGAGTTACTGTTGCCGCTTGACCAGCACCTACCTGCGGAGTTTCTTGAGGGCCAGGCGCACAATTCCGTTGGGAAGTCGCACGCGAGCTACGACTACGAAGGGCACCAGTACGCGCTTGCAATTGATGCGGCTACTCCCATCGCTGGCTTTCGTGCCGACCTGTTTGCGCGTGCGAAGACAGAACCTCCGCGCACATGGTCTGAGCTACTGGCGCTTGCCCATCGCGGGCTGGTCACAGTTCCGGCGATCCCTATCGACTCGCTGATGAACGTCTTCATGCTGGCCAATGCGTTGGGCGATGAGCCTTTCACGAGGACTGATGAAGTTGTCGGCGAAGCAGCAGGGAAGCAGGCGCTCAAGATGCTGCGTGAGCTGGTGCAGCTCAGCGCGCGTGGGGCGCTTGAACGCAATCCCATCGCTACGTGGCAGCTTCTTTGCGATAGCGATAAGGTTGCGTACTGTCCGTTTGCTTATGGTTACTCGAACTACTCACGCCAAGGCTATGCGGCGAGCGTGCTCACGACGAGCGGGCTTGTTCGGCTCGATCCAAAGTCGCCGCCGCTGCGCTCTACGCTTGGCGGTGCAGGACTGGCGATTTCGAAATCCACCAAACATCCTGAAGCCGCGCTGGCTTATGCGCAGTTTGTTGCCAGCCCAGCGATTCAATCGACGATCTACGCAAACGCGGGAGGCCAGCCTGGCCATCGCGCCGCGTGGCAGGACTCTGCGCTTAACGCTGCTACGAACAACTTCTTTGCAGATACGCTTGAAACGCTCGATGCTGCGTGGGTGCGTCCGCGCTTTGCGGGCTTCATTGCGTTTCAGGACGAGGCCTCGAAGATCATTCACGAGTATTTGGTTAAGGGTGGCTACGAGGCGAAGGTCCTTGAAGAGATGAACCATGCGCTTCGGCGCGCAAAGAAAGATAGAGCATGAAGCCACTTGAAGGCGTTTTGATTGTCGATTTCTCGCAGTTTCTCTCCGGACCTAGCGCGGCGTTGCGTATGGCTGATCTTGGCGCTCGCGTCATCAAGATAGAGCGGCCAGGGCAGGGAGATCTTTGCCGTCAGCTCTATATTTCGAACCTCTGTCTTGACGGAGACTCGACGCTCTTCCACTCCATCAATCGCAACAAGCAGAGTTATGCTGCGGACCTTAAGAATCCTGATGACCTTGCACGTGTGCGCAAGCTGCTGGCTCGTGCCGATGTGATGATTCAGAACTTTCGCCCTGGCGTGATTGAGAAAGTCGGCCTCGGCTATGATGCCGTGCGTGCGTTGAATCCGCGCATCGTTTATGCGGAGGTCACGGGCTACGGAACAACAGGCCCGTGGCGCAACAAGCCAGGACAAGACCTGCTGGTGCAGTCGCTCTCAGGGTTGCCGTATCTGAACGGCGATGCCGCACAGCCGCCAGTTCCATTTGGCCTGGCAGTAGCCGACATGATGGCGGGAGCGCATCTGGTGCAGGGAATTCTTGCGGCGCTGGTGCGGCGTGGAGTGACGCAGCTTGGCGGCAAGGTCGAGGTATCGCTGCTGGAGTCTACGCTCGACCTTCAGTTCGAAGTGCTCACGACGTACCTGAATGACGGTGGACGCGCACCTGAACGCAGCGCCGTGAATAATGCGCATGCGTATCTCGGTGCACCGTACGGTATCTACGCTACTTCCGATGGATACCTTGCGCTGGCGATGGGCTCAGTTGTGCGACTCGGTGAGTTGCTTGGCTGTCCGGCGCTCTGTGCCTACATTGATCCGAAGTCGCTCTTCGATCAGCGAGATGAGATCAAGGCTGTTCTTGTCCACCACTTGAAACACCAGACTACGCAGCATTGGCTCGATGTTCTGGAGCCCGCCGATGTCTGGTGTGCGGATGTACTCACTTGGGACAGGCTCTTTGCGCATGATGCCTTCAAGGCGCTCGACATGGTGCAGACGGTGGGCAACAGACCCGAAGCGACGCTGCGTACTACGCGCTGCCCTGTGCGCATCGATGGCGAAGTGCTCACGAGTGCGACGGGCGCGCCGCGTGTGGGCGAGCATAACGCAGAGATCGACCGCGAATTCGGTCTATAAACAGGCTATTCGCACCTGAGTGCTGCAGCTGCTTTACACTACACAAATGCTCCAGGCCGCCATCATCTCGAAACCGCAGAAGCCGGAACTCGCCGGCATCCTCGGCGACCTTATCGCGTGGCTTAAAGACCACGGCTATGAATATCTGCTGGACCCGGACAGCGCCGCTTATCTGGATGCGTCCAATGCGATTGAGCGCGAGGAACTGGCGAAGCTGCGCCCGAATATCGTGATTGTTCTCGGCGGCGATGGCACGCTACTGGCTGCCGCGCGCGCGTTTGCCCATACGACGACGCCTATCCTCAGCGTGAACCTCGGCTCACTCGGATTTCTTACAGAGGTCGCGCTTGCTGACATCTATGCGACGCTTGAGTCCTGGTGCGCGAACCGCGCGGAGATTGAAGTGCGCAGTATGGTTCATGCTGAGCTGGTGCGTGACGGCCAGACGATTCAGCGGTGGGATGCGCTGAACGACGTTGTCGTGACCAAAGGCACGATTGCGCGCATGGGTGACTTCACCATCGAGATTGACCGCCAGTTTGTTGCGACGTTCCGGGCCGATGGCGTGATCGTTGCGACGCCGACTGGCTCGACCGCGTACAACCTGGCGGCCAACGGGCCGATCATTATGCCTTCGGTCGATGCGATGGTGGTGAACCCGATCTGCCCGCACCTGCTGACGATCCGGCCGATTGTTGTGCCCGGAGAATCGACGGTCAGCATTCACGTCGTCGGCGTACCGAATCAGATTTATCTCACCGTGGATGGTCAGCAGTCGGTCGAGTTGCAACTCGGCGATCACATTCACTGCCAGCGCTCGAAGGCCAGCGTGCGGCTGCTTCGTCCGCGTCCGAATGGACTGTTCAGTGTGCTGCGCTCGAAGCTGAAGTGGGGCGAGCGATAGGAACGCGAATGCTAGCGATCGTGAGCAATAGTGGCTGGAAGCTCATATTAGCTGTCATTGCGCTCGTATGTTTCTTCTGTCTCGGAATAGCTTACGTAATAAATCCGGATCGATTTATTAGGCGCTCAGCAGTACGTAAAGGCGGCGAAATGCTGCGAGATTGGAATCAGATGGGTGCTCAACTAGTCGGCCTAGTCGTTGCCGGGTTTGCCGCTTATGTGCTTTATGTGCTGCTTAGGGAAGCGATAACTCGGTTTTGAAACTACGGCTTGCCGCGCAGCGTGACGACCTGGCTGCCGACAGGATGGCAGAAGACCTTGCCGTGGCTGAGTGCGATCTTGCGCTGGGCGAGGGCTGCCATCTCGGGATCATGCGTCACCATGACGATGGTGTGGCCGTTCTGGTGCAGGTTTTCTAGTAGCTCAGCGACGATCTCCTGATTTGCTGCGTCAAGGTTGCCGGTGGGCTCGTCTGCAAGCAGGATGGGCGGGTCGTTAATCAGCGCGCGGGCGATGCAGACGCGTTGCTGCTCGCCGCCGGAGAGTTCGCTGGGCAAGTGGTCGGCGCGGTGGGCGAGGCCGACCTTTTCGAGCGCGCGGCGAGCCTCGGTTTCGTCGGTCATCGAGTGGAAGTACTGCGCGAGCATGACGTTTTCGACGGCCGAGAGGTAGGGAATCAGATGAAACTGCTGGAAGATGAAGCCGATCTTGTCGGCGCGGAAGCGGTCGAGCTCGGTGGCGGACATCTGCGCTACGTCCACGTTGTCGATCTTCAACTCGCCTGAGGTGGGGCGGTCGAGGCAGCCGATGAGGTTGACCAGCGTGCTCTTGCCGGAGCCGGAAGGTCCGGTGATGGCGACCCACTCGCCAGCGACGATGGAGAAGCTGGCCGAGTCGAGCGCGCGCACCACGCCGGCGCGGCCGGAGTACTCGCGCGTGACCTGCTGGAGCGCGATAACTGCGCAGCCGGGGCGCGTCTGGTCGGGTAGCTCCACGTTGGGGCCGGCGTCGATCGAATGGACTAAATGAACGTCGCTCACAGTTCTATTCTCTCATTCGCCTTTCAGCAGCGCAGCGGGTTGCAGGCTTCGCAAGACGCGCACAGGAAACAACGCGGCGATGGCCGCAATGACGATATTCAACAGCACGACCCACGGCAGTACGGAGGCGTGCGGCAGAGTGGCGGTGTGGAAGTTGGTCTCGCTGATGACCCATGCGGCTGCCGAGCCGATGATGTATCCGAGCACGACTCCAGCTATTGCCAGGGCGAGCGCTTCCAGAAGGAACAGCGCCATCAGGTGCGTCTGCGAGCCGCCGAGTGCTTTCATCAGCGCGAAGTCACGGCGGCGTTCGAGCACGCTGGCCGAGAGTGTCGCCAGTACGGAGACTGCAACCGTGAGGGCGATCAGGAGTACTGCGCCGTACATGAGCGCGTGCGTGCGGTCGACGATGCGCGACTCGCCTTCGACCAGCTCGCGGACCGGCTGCACCTGCACGTCTGGCAGTGCAGCACGGAGGCGAGCGATTGCTGCTTCAACTGTCTTGGCTCCACCGGGGATTTGGACTTCGATAACGCTTGGAGTCACGCCTGTCCACTGCGTGAACGTGGAGACAGGCATGTAGATGCGACTGTCTTCGTCGCCGCCGGTGCGCAGGGTGCCTGCGTCGTTGAGCGTGATGGTGTGCCCGTTGAAGGTAAGTTTGACGGCGTGCAGATCGGAGATGAAGTTGGCGGCGCGCTGGCCGATGAGTGCGGCGTTCGTGTCATTTGCGGAGGGCCATGCATCAACCTGCCACCACGAGTCGAGCTTTCGTACAGCAGCGAAGTCCGTGCCTGCGACGACGACCGACGTTCCTTTGTCGGTGGTTGCGACGGCATAGCCGAACTCAGCAGCAAGAGCGTCTTTGCTTGCGGCCTGTTGCACGAGCGCGAGTGCGTCGATAGGCAATGGCTTCGACGCTGGCGCTGTGATGACGACGTTTGCGCCGAAGCTGCGGAACTCTTTGTGGAGTTTTGCGTTCAGGTCGGCATACAACGTGAGCAGTGCGGTGGCGATTGCCGCTGAGACTGTCATGGCAACCAGTGCGGAAAGACTGCGTGCGCGGCGATGCACGAGCGATCGGCGCAACATTCCTGTGAAGCTCAACTGCGCCATCAGACGTCCTCCCGCAGAATCGTGGATGGATTGACGCGCAGAGCGGAGCGGATCGACGGAGTGCTTCCGGCGATTGCCACAACCAGTGCGAGCGCGACGACAACTGGGAGAAGCACTGGATTGAGCACGGCTGTGTGGCCGTCACCTGAGAAGATGTGCGCGCCGAGCCATGCGGCGAGCGCAGAGCCGAGGAGGTAGCCGAGCGCTCCTGCAAGCACAGCGAGTATCCCGGTTTCCGCGTAGAAGAGCAGCGCGATTGCGCCTTTGCTGGCGCCGAGCGAGCGCATCAGACCGATCTCGCCGCGGCGTTCGAGCACTGCGGTCGCCATCGCCGCGCTGACGGCGAATCCTGCGGCGAAGAGCGCAGCGGCGCTGATGAGCCACATGAGTCCGCTGATGCGTTCGAGCACGGTGCCTTCGCTCTGCTCGACGCGGCGCACCTGCTCGGCCTGCGCGCCGGGAATCGCTTCCATGATTTGATACGCAATGGAGTTCGCATACGGGCGGCAGTACCAGATCTCGTGCTCCTGCGGCGAGAGCGTGTCGGGATTCTTGCGTGCGAAGGCGTCTTCGGGTTTGGTGCGCGCGCTGACTTCGACGCGCGAGACTGCGTCTGGCAGGCCCGCGATATTCTGCGCAACGTCGAGAGGCAGGAGCATCTGCTTGTCGGTGTTGTCTCCGGTGGAGACGATGCCTGTGATGCGCAGCGTGCGGTTGCCAGCGCGGAGTGTGTCGCCGATCTTTGCGTGCAGGCTGGAGGCGAGCGCGCTGCCGAGGACAACATCCGTTCCGTTGGCATTGCTATTAGCTTCGCGAGGCCATGTACCGGCGAGTTTCCACCAAGGATGGAGTTTTGGCGCGCCCGTGACGAGCGAGCCTGGATCTTTTGTCAGTGCATGATGGAACCAGAGTCCCATTGCGTTTGCGTTGACGGTCTCGCCTGTCGGTGTCGTGATGTTGATCTGGAGCGGAAGGCTTGGACTGACACCAGTAATGTTGTTGGCCCAGAAGATTGTGTGCAGCTTTTTCAGGTCGCTCTCGTGCAGGTACGAGCCGCCGGTTGCGGGCTTGATGTCTGCGCCGCCGATCTTCACATCAAGCAGATCAGTCTTCGGGTAGACGACGATGTTTGCGCCGTAGACGGCAAGCTCTTTGTGGATGCGGTCGCCGATCGACGTTGCGAGCGCGAGCATCGCCGTGACCGCCGTCGTGCCCAGAAGGATGGCGATCCCGGCCAGCAGCTTGCGGCGGCGCTGGCGGCGAAAACTCTCCATGAGCAGGCGGAAGAACATTTATCTCTCAAAGGTTGGGGCGAGGGCGCGGAGGTCCGTTGCCTGGATGATGACCTGGCCTCCGCTGATGACGGAGTTCAGTGGGATAGGATTGCAGCCGCCGCGCTGGCCCATCGAGGCCGGATTGAGCGGCGAGGCGCACATCTTGCAGGTGATGCCCTGCTCGCCGATGTAGAAGCCGACGGGGCCGCAGATCTGGCAGGCGTCGGCTACGGAGACGATGTTGCCGTCGGGCTTCTTATAGAGCAGGAATCGGACTTCGACGCTCTTGCCTTTGTCGTCTTCGACGTGGACGCCGTAGCGATGGAGCTGGTCGTCGTTGATGGCCGAGGTTGGAACGGTGACCTGAGTGCCGACGAGCGTGACTGCGGTGGTCGGACTGAGCGCGGTGGAGCTTTTGGCGTAGATGAACTCCGCCGTGGAGAGGAAGATGAAGAGGAAGCTGGTGGCGACAACGGCGTTCATCCAGAGCTTCTCGCGGCGTTGCGTCCACTCGGCGCGGCGACGGTCGGCGGGCGAGGCGTTGGCGGGAAGCTCGATGGGTGTGCGGCGCTTGTATTCGAGCAGCACCATCAGGCCAGCGAGCGCGAGCATGGTGACGAAGAAGAAGAGATCGTTGCGGACGATGGGGCCGATCAGGCGCATCTCGGTGGTGCTGGAGGGCAGGACGCCGTTCTCGCTCAGCTCGTGCAGGCCGCTGACGACGAGTTGAAACGCGACGAAGTAGAGAATGACGGTCGTGACGCGGAAGAAGCGCTTCAGATTGATCTTCACGCTGCCGCGCACGAACAGCACGCCGAAGACGACAGCGACTGCGATGCCGAGCAGCGTGCCGGTAAAACTCAGCAGCTCGGTCGAGTTGAGCGTGACGGCGGCGAGGATCAGAACCGTCTCGGCGCCTTCGCGCAGCACCAGGAGGAAGACGAAGAAGAACAGGCCAATCTGCGAGACGTTTTCGCCGGTGAGCTTGGCGACCTTGGCCTCGATGTCGCCCTTCATGGTGCGGGCGGCGCGGTGCATGAACCAGATCATGCTGACGACGAAGACGGCGGCGGCCAGCATCACCCAGCCTTCGAAGATGTCGGTGTTGAAGTTGGCGCGGGACATGATGATAGCCCCGGCGACGGAGGCCGCGACTGCTGCGCCGAGCGCCCAGAAGACCGTCTTCTTCAGCTCGTTCCGGCCGATCTTCGTGAGGTAGGCAAAGATGATGCCCACGATCAGCGCGGCTTCCACGCCCTCGCGAAGAGTGATGATAAATGCCTGCAACATAAGGTCTTTCTCTTCCCCTGGAGCAGGCCGGAAGCAGAGTTCCGGACCGTCTCCATGGCCCTTGATGAATCTTTATTCCAATATCCAGTCTAATGCGGACTAAATTGGTCGTCAATTTTGAGGACTGGATTGGTCGGCGATTAGGGAAGAGTGGCCGGGATGCGTCTGCCTGCGTGGCAAACTTCCGCACCCCGGTCTCACTGCGTGTGAATCAGTCCTGCGGCAGCGTGATATCGGGCATCTTCCCGCTGGAGGGGCGAGTCAGCTCGTCGTTGTACTGGAAGGTTTCGGGTTTGAATCCTCCGTTGGTCAGGTAGAAGCGGTCGCCTGTAACTCCCGCGCCCCGGTCGATGCGGTCTTTATAAGCTCCGACGGCGGTGTGGGTGAATCGCGCTTTGGTCAGCTCGATCCAGTGTCCGTCGGTTGTCCTGATCCACTGATTGCCGAACTCTGCCAGACGCTGTAGCTGGCCGTTGGCCCCTTCGAAGTCTTCGTTGAACGAGTAAAGGTGGCTAAGGTAGTTTCCGTCTTTCGGAGCGCGGAAGCGGGCGATCATGCCCCAGCCGTGTTTCTCAGGGAAGTAGAAGTAGGCCGTGTAGATTGTGGTGGCGCCGTCCGGTTTGGCGTGGAGGAGAAAGCGATAGGTCTCGCCCGTCTTCCATGGATAGACGAGATGGCTGTGGCCGCCGGTGCCTTCGTTGCCAAAGCTGCCGGCAACGACATCCGGGCCTTTTGCGAGAAGCTGGACACGATTGTCCGTTGCAACCTTGCCGCGGTCGGTGTGCTCGTTGCCGGCGTCCCAGACGGAGAAGATGATGCGGCGCTCGGTTGGACTGTTGACCTGAATGCCAAAGTATCCGCGGGCGAAGCCGCACGCCTCGTAGTAGGACCAGATGGGGTCGGTCTTGACCGTCACCTCGTTGTAGAACCACTCCACCTGCGCTCCTGCGGGAGCCGGATAGTGCAGGTGCACTGACGGCGCTCCGCGCTGCGGGGTGAGGTTGAAGAGAGCGTCTTCCGCGGCAGGGCCTGCGAGGTCAAGCGCCTGGATATCGGCAAATACAGTGCCGGATTTTTTGATGCCCGTGAGAGCGAATTTGTATGGGCCGGTTTTATCGATGTGGATGGAGCCGAAGGATACGATGGCTGGGCTGGAGGTTCCTTTGACGGATTTGGTGGCCACGTTATGACCGCCAACCGTCAGGTGGATTTTGGACTTGCTGCCTTCAGGCACCTGTAAACGAATGGAGATGCTCAGCTTGCCAGTGCTGCGAATCTGGCCATACCACGCGACTGTGGTGGCAGGGTCGCTCCAGCCGGTAAGCGGGCTGTTTTCGGAGATATGCAGCGCTTCAGGGTTCGGCTCGGAGTAGGCGGTGAACCCTGGAACATCAAGCGAGGGAGTTTGACCCGCTGCAAATGAGACGATAGTGACGAGAAGGCAGAGCGCGAGCATGCTGCTCCAGCGCCGAGGATATAAGTTCATGCAGCACACTCCAGTCAGCCAGTGCGGGTTTTATTGCTATATATTTCGGTTGTTATTTATATCGAAATAAAACGCAAGGATATAATACTCGAAATTCCTGGGCGACGGTTCTTTCGTCGTAAATCCGCGTATTTGAGGAACTTGATGAGCAAGCCTGCGTCGTGGCGATTCGTAATCTGCGTTTGTACAGCATTCCAGTTGCTGACTGCGCCTGCATTTCTTCCTGCGCAGGAGCAGCCTTCAGGCCTGACCCTCAATCTTCCGGCTCCTGTCTCAACGTGGGAGAAGGGCATTCCGCTCGGCAATGGAATAACCGGTGGCCTGCTGTGGGGAGATGGCGGAACCGTGAATCTCTCGCTGGATCGCGGCGATCTGTGGGACCTGCGCGTGCCTGCCGTCTACCAGCGGCCCGACTGGACCTATGCCACGCTGGAGCGGCTGGTGCGCGCTGGTGATGAAAAACAGATCCATGCGATGTTCGACAATCCTTACGACGAGCTGGCCTATCCGACCAAGCTGAATGCAGGACGGCTTGTGCTTACGTTTCCGCAAGGGGAGAAGGCATCGCGGTTCACGCTGGACGCGCATCGCGCCGAGGGTGGCGTGGTGTTGAGTGAGGGGAAGGTTTCGGCCATCTTTGCAGCGACGCAGCCGGTGGCGTTGTTGCGGATCTCCGGTCCGGCTCCTGAGATCTCGCTGATGGATCCCTCGGGAGTGGTGGAAAAGCTCGGCTATGCTCCGGCTGCGCATGGCCAGTCTTCGGAGCGCGGCATCCATACGCGGTGGCTCGTGCAACATGCTGCTCTGGGCCTCGATTATGCAGTTGTGGTTGCGAGCAGAACTGAGCATGGCACGACGGAGATTGCAGTCGCTATTGTGTCGAATCGAGAGGGACGCGATCCGGTAGCGCTAGGCAAACGCCGCGTGGCGAAGGCGCTCAGTCGCGGATATGACGCGGTGCTCGCGGAGCACATGGCCTGGTGGAAGAATTTCTGGTCCACTTCGCAGGTCCGGGTTCCACAAGAGGACGTGCAGCAGCAGTATGTCCTCGACAAGTATTTTTATGGCTCGGCGTCGCGTGCGGATGCGCCTCCGATGCCTCTGCAGGGAGTGTGGACGGCGGACGATGGCGGGCTTCCTCCGTGGAAGGGCGACTATCACAACGACCTGAACACGCAGATGATGTACATCGCCGCTCCTGAGGCCGGCCTGTATCCCGAGGGCGAGAGTTTTCTGAACTTCAATTGGCGGCTCCTGCCGGTCTATCGAAACTTTGCGCGATCGTTCTATGGCGTGCCGGGTGCGATTGTGCCGGGTGTTGAAGCCATCAACGGAAAGCCGCTCGGTGGCTGGGCTCAATATTCCTTATCGCCAACAATGGGGGCGTGGGTGGCGCAGAGTTTTTATCTGCATTGGCGATACACGATGGACCCGGTGTTCCTGCGAACGCGAGCGTATCCCTTTGCGTCAGAGATTGGCACAGCTTTGCTTGCGCTGATGAAGCCCGGGCCTGATGGAAAGCTCGCACTGCCGCTGTCGAGCTCGCCGGAGATGTTTGACAACTCACTGAAGGCATGGCTTCCGCACACGTCTAATTTCGATCTGGCGCTGGAGCGTTGGCTCTATGGCGCGCTTGCGGAGATGGCCGATGCGCAGGGCGACACTGCTTCTGCTGCGCACTGGCGTGGAGTGCTGGACCGGCTGGGACAGCTTGATGTGATGAACGGAGCGTTAACAATTGCGCCGGGGATTCCGCTGCCTTTCTCGCACCGCCATCTTTCGAACCTGATGTCGATTTATCCGCTCGGCCTTGTGGATGTGGATTCGGAGCAGGGGCACGCGCTGGCCATGAACTCCATCGACGATTTTGCCTCCAAAGGCCACAGCGCATGGTTGGGCTACACGTACGGATGGCTCGCGTGCATGATGGCGCGAACAGGCAACGGTGACGGAGCGCTCAGGTATCTCGATGATTATCTGCGGGGCTTCATCTTTGAAAATGGCTTCCATGTGAATGGAGACCAGAGCCGCCTTGGGCTCTCTGAATCGCACTATCACCCGTTCACGCTGGAAGGAAATTTTCTGGCAATGCAGGCGGTGCAGGAGATGTTGCTGCAGAGCTGGGGCGGGGAAGTGCGCATCTTTCCTGCAGCGCCTTCGCAGTGGCAGAGCGCATCGTTTGAAGGGCTTCGCGCCGAAGGTGGTTATGTTGTTTCAGCCGAGCGACGCGACGGACACACGACGAGTGTCAGCATCACGGCGAGCGTCGACGGAATTCTGCGGCTGCGTGATCCCTTTGCGGGGTCGGGAAACGTCCAATGGAACAGGCCTGTGCAGCTCTCGGGAGAAATTTTGACGGTTCACATGACGAAAGGCCAGACACTCTCCGGCAGCACAGGACGACGCCAGGAGGCAGCCCCGCCCGGGCCCGATGCGCTACACTGATGCAGTGGACGTTCTTCCTCAATTGAACCGCCGTAGCGCGTTACGCTATGCGGTGGGAGCGATGCTGTGCTGGCTGCTGGTAGTGTATGCGGTCGGGGCAAAGCTGGCGCTCTATCATATCCACCAGCCTGGAGCGAAGTCTGTTGCTTCGACGAAGGCGTGGCAGGACCATGACATCAATGTGGTCTCTGCGGATGTTCAAATTGCTCCGGCGGTGACTGTTCTGCCGCAGGTGAGCGTTGGCGCTCTGCTGTTGGCGATGGCTTTCGCGACGGTGTGGGTGCTGCCTGTGGAGCGGAACGCCCCCACCATGGTTCTCGGATTCTCTCCGGAGCTTTCCGTCAGGCCTCCTCCGGCTGTTTAATGATTTCAATTTAATACCGTTCGCTTTTTGCCGCGTCTTCTGATCTGGACGCGGGGGTAGTGCGTGCTTCGGCAGGCACGGATTTTCTTCCACGTAAGCGGGTATTCATGATGAAAGTTTCTTCTTTGCAGACAAAGGTCTCGAAGGGTCTTTTGGCGCTGCCGTTGTTTCTTGTTGCCGGTTTGGGATGCAACCACTCGGATGCAAGCGCGAAGGATGCGGCCGCAACTTTGCCCATTGCTCCGGTTGTTACGGTAACGCGCGCCCCTTTGAACAACACGCTGGAGGTCGCGGGCGAGTTCATTCCATACCAGGAAGTGGAGCTCCACGCGAAAGTGGCCGGATACATCCGGCATATTAGTGTCGACATTGGCGATCGGGTGAAGGCCGGTCAGGTGCTGGCGACGCTCGATGTGCCGGAGCTTTCTGCGCAGGTGGCTGGCGCGAACGCCGGCGTTGCCCAGACGCGAGACCAGATTGCACGCGCGAAGAGCGACATTCTGAGCGCACAGGCGAACCACGATGCGCTCCACGCCGCGGCGAGGCGTTTGCAGCAGGCCTCGGCAGCGCGTCCGGGCCTGATTGCGCAGCAGGAGCTGGACGACGCGAATGCGAAGGACCGTGCAGCGGAGGCGGAGCTTGATGCCGCAAAGTCGACGCTTGCAGCGGTGGAGCAGCAGCTCGGCGTCTCGCAGGCAGACCAGCAGCGCTACTCGGCGCTGGAGGACTACTCGCACATCACCGCGCCGTTCACCGGAGTGGTGACATGGCGTTATGCCGATACCGGCGCGCTGATTCAGGCAGGCACATCGAACGAGAATTCGATGCCTGTCGTGAAGCTGGCCGAAGTGGACGTGCTGCGTCTGCGCCTGCCCGTGCCGGCGTCGCTGGCTTCGAGCGTGAAGATCGGCGATACCGCTACGGTGCACGTGCAGTCGCTGGGCTTGACGTTCCCGGGCAAGGTGACAAGAACGACCGATGCTTTGGATCTTGCGACGCGCACGCTGCAGGTGGAGATCGATGTCCCGAACAAAGACGGCAGGCTCCAGCCGGGCATGTATGCCGATGTGAAGCTGAACATCAATCGCACAGGCGACTCGATGGTGCTACCTGTGCAGGCTGTGGACATGTCAGGCGGATCTCCATACGTGATGCTGGTCGACCGCGACAACCGCGTGGAGAAGCATCCGGTGGAAGTGGGCGTTGCGACCGCGAACCGCACGGAGATTCTGAGTGGCCTTAATGCAGGCGATCGCGTAATCGCGACCAATCTGTCGGGCTATCAGACGGGCGAGACAATCGAGCCGAAGGTCAGCTCGATGATCGGCGCGGGCTCCCGCGTGGAGGGCAAATAGATGTCCAGTTTTGCTCTTCGTTATCCATTCTTCATCATCATGCTGTGCCTGATTATTGCCGTTGTCGGCTCGACGACGGTGGCGCGCATGCCCGTAGACCTTTTCCCGGACATCAACATCCCTGTAGTGGTTGTGGCGACGTTCTATAACGGCATGCCGCCGGAGGAGATCGAGTCCAACATCACCAATCCGTTCGAGCGGTTCTTCACGCTGGGCAGCGGTATCGATCACATCGAATCGCGCTCGCTGACGGGCGTGAGCCTCATCAAGGTGTACTTCCAGCCGGGCACAAATGCCGACGCGGCAGTGACGACCATCTCGAACCTTGCGATGGCGCAGTTGCGCCGTCTGCCGCCGGGCACGCTGCCGCCGGTGGTGCTGAAGTTCGACGCGTCGAGCCTGCCAGTGTGCCTGATTACGCTGAAAGGGCAAGGGCTGAACGAGACGCAACTGCACGACCTGGGGCAGTTCAACGTGCGCAATCAGCTTGCAGGCGTGCCGGGCGCATCGGTGCCGCAGCCCTTCGGCGGCAAGTATCGCCAGATTCAGGTGTACGTCGATCCGGTAAAGCTGGAAGCGCATCAGTTGAGCGCGATGGACGTTGTGCGCGCGGTGAACAAGGCGAACCAGATTCTTCCTGCCGGTGACGTGAAGATCGGCCCGAAGGACTTCAACATCTACACCAACTCGCAGTTCCCGAACGCCCAGGACATCGACGATATGCCGTTGAGAACGGTGGGCAACGGCCAGCTGCTCATCTCCGACATTGGCTATGCGAAGGACGACTCGGCAATTCAAACCAATATCGTGCGCGTCGATGGGCAGAAGTCGGTGTATCTGCCTATTCTGAAACAGGGCGGCGGAAGCAACACGATTGCCGTGGTGAACGGCATCCGCGACAAGCTCAAGCACCTCGTAGATATTCCGAAGACGCTCAAGTCCGACGTCGTCTTCGACCAGTCGGTGTTTGTGAAGACCGCGATCCGCAACCTGGGCAACGAAGGCGGCATTGGTCTGGTGCTGACCGGGCTGATGATCCTGATCTTCCTCGGCAATATGCGCGCGACGGTTGCCGTCATGTTGTCGATTCCGCTCTCGGCATTGGCTGCGTTTCTCGCCCTGAACATGATGGGCGGCACGATCAACTCGATGGTGCTGGGCGGACTGGCGCTGGCCTTCTCTCGACTGATCGACAACTCGGTGGTCGTGCTGGAAAACATCTTCCGACATTTGGAGATGGGCGAGCCTCCGGAAGAAGCTGCGGAAAAAGGCGGCCGCGAGATGGCGCTGCCGGTGTTGGCGGCGACGTTCACCACGTCGATCGTCTTCTTCCCGGTAGTGTTCCTCTATGGCGTCAGCCGCTTCCTGTTCACGGCGCTGGCGCTGGCAGTGGTGCTGTCGATGTTCGCGTCGTATGCGGTGGCGATGACGGTCGTGCCGCTGTTCTGCGCGAAGTACATTCGCAACGCGCACCACGAAGCGGGACACCACAGTGGTGGCAACCCGTGGCAGCGGTTTGTGCGCTGGTTCAATCGGCGTTATGACCGCACACTGATGCAGTACGACCGCTCCGTGCGCAAGAGTCTGCTGCGACCCGCGGCGACAGTGATCGGCATCATGGGCGTGTTCCTGCTCAGCCTTGGGCTGTTTCCGTTCCTCGGGCTTTCGTTCTTCCCGCGGACTGATCCTGGCCAATTCGTCATCAACGTGAAGGCGCCGACGGGCACGCGCATTGAGCTGACCGACAAATACATCGCGCGCGTGGAAGACGACATCCGTTCCGTTGTTCCACCGAGCGATCTGGGGATGATCGTCTCGAACATCGGCATCACTCCGGACTTTTCGGCGATCTACACCAGCAACTCGGGGCAGAGCACGGCGTTTGTTCAGGTGAGCCTCAAGACGGAGCATAAGCGCAGCAGCTTCGAGTACATGAACCTGGTGCGCGCGAAGCTGCGCAATGACCTGCCGGAGCTTTCAACGTACTTCCAGACGGGCGGTCTTGTAGACGCCGTTGTCAACCTCGGCCTGCCCGCGCCAATCGACATTCAGGTCGGCGGCAACGACATGAAGGAGGCCTACGCAACCGCGAACGAGCTGGCCACGAAGATTCGGCGGCTCAAAGGCGTCAGCGATGTGCTGATCCCGCAGGACATCGACTATCCGGGTCTGCAATTAAACGTGAACCGCGAGATGGCCGGCCGGCTCGGCCTCACGTCGAGCGAGATCGTCGATAACGTCATCACGGCGCTCACGTCGAACGGCATGATTGCGCCGAGCTACTACGTCGATCCGAAGAACGGCAACAACTATCTGCTCACGGTGCAGTTTCCCGAGACGGACATCAAGTCGATGACCGACTTCGAGGACATCCCGCTGATGTCGCACGACGGCACCCAGACGACCAATCTGGGCGCGGTCGCGAGCATCAAGCAGATCGATACGCCGACGGAGGTGGACCACTACCAGCTTCGGCGCGTGATCGATGTGTATGTGTCGCCGTCGGGGCAGGACCTCGGCGGCGTCGCCAATCGCGTGGACGATATCATCGCGCACACCAAGGTCCCGGAGAATCTGAACGTCACGGTGCGCGGGTCGGTCGAAGGCATGAGGCAGTCCTTTAAGAGCTTCGGCGTTGGACTGATTCTTGCCGTCGTGCTGGTCTACCTGATCCTGATGGCGCAGTTTGCATCGTTCGTCGATCCGCTCATTATTCTGCTTGCCGTTCCGCCAGGAATTACAGGCGTGATCGTTACGCTGCTGATAACGCACACGACGCTGAACGTCATGTCGCTGATGGGCGTGGTGATGATGACCGGCATCGTGGTATCGAACTCGATCCTGATCGTCGACGTTGCGCGCATCCTTCGTGGAGAAGGTATGCCAATCGATGAAGCGGTCGCCACGGCGTGCAGAATGCGCCTGCGGCCGATTCTGATGACGTCGCTGGCGACGGTGCTGGGCATGATTCCGATGGCCCTCGCACTGGAGGCGGGCAGTGAGCAGTACGCTCCGCTGGCGCGCGCCATCATCGGCGGCCTGATCGTGTCGGTGATTCTAACCGTCTACATCGTTCCGGCGGCGTATCTGTGGGTCCACCGGAAAGAAGAACGCAGCGTGGAAGTGATGGCGGGGGAGAGAGAGTCATGAGAGGATTTCAATTCGCTGTTGCACTTTCACTGATGATGGCGATTCCACTCGGTGCGCAGATGGGCAATCCACCTGCGCCCAGTGCGCCACCACAGACGCTGACGATCTCGCAGGCGGAACAGATCGCAATCAGGAACAACCCACGCATGGCCGTCTCGCGCCTGCTCGCACTGGCGCAGGGTCAGGTAAAGCGCGAGGTGCAGTCTGCCGAGTTGCCCACGGTGGGCGTCGATCTGACTGCCGTGGATTCACACAATGGCAGCCGCATTACGGCGGGTGGGTTGAACAACCCGACCGTCTATCAGCGCGCTGCTGCAGGAGCTACGCTTCAGCAACTCATTACAGACTTCGGCAGGACACGCAACCTCGTAGCCAGCTCGCAACTGCAAACCCAGGCCGCGCAGAGTGCGCAAATGGCAACGTCTCAGGACATTACCTTTGCTGTGGACGAGGCGTTCTTTCACGCACTGAGCACACAGGCTGTGCTGAGGGTGGCGCAGGAGACCGTAGATGCGCGGCAGACAACAGCAGACCAGGTCTCGGCATTGACGGGGGCAAAGCTGAAGTCAACGCTCGATCAGAGCTTTGCCAACGTCGATCTGGCGCAGGCGAAGCTGCTGCTGGTAGACGCGCAGAATGATAACGAAGATGCGATGGTTGTATTGAATGCGCTGCTGGGCAACGAACGTGCCGTCACGTATTCGCTGGTGGACGAGACGCCGAACGCTCCCAGGCCTGCTCCCGATGACGCAGAGCCGCTGGTTACGCTCGCGTTCAAGCAGAGGCCCGACCTGCTCTCGCTCAACGAGCAGTATGCTGCGGCGCAGAAGTACAGCAAGGCCGAGCACGACCTGTGGATGCCGACGGTTTCAGCGCTCGGTGTCTCGGGCGATGCTCCTGTGCGTGCCGATCAGATCACGACACCGTGGTATGGAGCGGTCGGTGTCAACGTGAACATTCCTGTCTTCAACGGCTTTCTCTACTCGGCGAGAGCAAAAGAAGCAGACCTGCGCGCCAGCGCTGCCGACCAGCAGGTACAGTCGCTGCGCCAGACCATTGCACGCGATGTAAGGACGACGGTGCTGGAAGCGCAGTCCAACTTCCACCGCATTGCTGTGACGCAGCAGCTGGTGAATGAAGCGAACTCTGCGTTTGACCTTGCGCAGACCCGCTACAAGATCGGCCTCTCTTCGATCGTCGAACTGACTCAGGCACAGTTGGTACAGACGCAGGCGCAGATTGCTTACGTCAACGCTCGCTATGCCTATCAGGGGTCGCTGGCTGCTCTGCGATTCCAGACCGGCCAGTAGCTCGCTTGAATGCGCCGCGGGCCATCTGGTTCGTAGATTTGTATGCAGTTGGAAACCCGCTGTATACACAAGTTTTCACTGACAGGGAAAATGACTGGATGCCCGGCGGCAAAAGCCGGCCTCATTTGGGATGGTAATAGCTTTATTTTGAGTGCGATGCGAGAGTAGCGCCAGCGCTCTTCATCCTGGCCTTTTAGCTCGGGGTTTGGAAATCAGAATGCTAGAACTTATGGCAGCCTCATGTGTAATGTGGAGGAACGAGTGTCCGTAGAGACGCTGTGATTGAGCAAAGGCCAGAATGGGACTGCATGTGTCTGGCGGCTTGAAGTAGATAAAATAATACGAATCCATCCGTAGGGATATGTAGAAACAATCGAACACCGGCCCTCAGGTGCTGCCATGCAACTCGTTGAAGCCTTCAAACTCGCCTTTGAGATTCACGGCAACCAGCGCGACAAGACAGGTGCGCCCTATCTCTTCCACGTAATGCGCGTGGCGATGGCAATGAAGACCGATGAAGAGCGTGTGGTTGCCCTGCTCCATGACGCGGTGTCGTCCGCGTTGACGCTGGAGAGCCAAGTCGATCTGGTGCGGAAGATCCGGCTGCACTTTGGCGATGCAACCGTCAAAACGGTACTGCGGCTCACGCGCAATGAGAACGAAGCCTACATGGATTACATCCGTCGCTTAAGCACGGACAAGTTGGCCGTGAAGGTAAAGTTGGCTGACCTGGCCGACAACATGCTCGACGAGCGGCTGGACCTCATACCTGACGTGGAAGCAGAGCGTCTGCGCGCGATGTATGGCCCCGCATACCTCTTCCTGGGTGGCGACATGAAGATCGAGGCCTACGGTCACGAACACACCATGGCTGAGCGTGAGCAGGCGATTGAGGACAGCATGGCGTTGCCGCGGCGAACTTTCCCTGAGCAATGCTGTGCAGAGTGCCACGGGCCACTGGACGGCGCGTTTATGAAACGGACCCCTGAAGGCGGAGCGGTTGTCTGCTCGAAGTGCTTCACGCCAGTCTCGAACATCATCGAAATGCCGCTCACGCCGGAGCAGTAATCTCAGCGAAACTTATTTAGGATATTGGCGGGAGAGAAGTGGTGCGCCCGGAGCGATTCGAACGCCCGACCTACTGGTTCGTAGCCAGTTGCTCTATCCAGCTGAGCTACGGGCGCACATTGCGTTAGAGGCAACTATGTAAGAATACTGGAATTTCCTGCCCAACGCAAACGCGCTTCACCGCGTCATGTCCTTCAGCACGGCCATCGCTGCATTGCGTCCGTTGATGCCAATGACGCTGCCGCCGGGATGCGTCGAGGCCCCGCACAAATACACGCCGGGCATAGGCGTGCGCGTTGCAAGCCGGTTCGACCACATGTACTCAGGCAGGCATTCGCCCTGAAAGATATGTCCTCCGGTGAGCCCAACCTTGCGCTCAATGTCAGGCGGCCCAAGCACCTGTGCATCGATCACCGCGCCATCGATATTGGAGCAGAAGCGCGCGAGTGAGCGGAGCGCAAGCCGGCGAACCTCATCGCGCCGCTCATCCCACGAACCGAGCGAAAATTTGTAGGGAACATACTGCGCGAAGACGCTCATCGTGTGCTGTCCGGCAGGCGCGACCGATGCATCGTGGACACTTTGAAAGTAGAGCTCGCACCAGAGGTGTTCGGGCAATTCGCCGCGCCTCGCAGCAGCAAACCCGGACCTCCACTCGGCTTTCGTAAGCGGAGCATTAATCTGGCCGTAGTGGTGCGGACGATCCACGCCGGGACGAGCCGTGAAGTCAGGCAGCTCGCGCAGCAGCACGTTGAGCTTAACGGTGCATCCCTCGATAGGAATACTCTCGACGCGCTCGCTCCAGGCAGAATCAGCCGCATCACCGAGCAGCCTTTGCGTCTGGCGCGGGTCTGCATTTGAGATGACGACCGGCGCGAAGATGCGCTCGCCGCCTTCGAGTTCGACCCCTTCGGCAGGGACGATCCGTGCGACAGGAACTCCGGCAGCGACAACGGCGCCGGCCTCACGCGCAGCATCGCAGAAGTAGAACGAGACCATGCCCATGCCGCCTTTCACATAGCCCCACATGCCAGGCATTCCACCAAGCCTCCCTGAGGCATGATGGAAGCGAATCGAAGCCGTGCCTCGATCAAACGGGCTGGCGTTCGTGCCGATAACCCCCTGGCCGAGATAGGCCGTCTGCAGGCGCTCATCGGAGAGATAGTGTTCGACGAACTCCGCCATCGACCAATCGAAGAGCACATGCTTTGCCTCTTCATCGGAGCCGAGCCGCTCTTCGATCTCGCCGCGCGCAGGAGGCTCACCAATCCACAAATCTTCACCGACTTCTGGCCGCAGAACATCGCGTAGCCTGCGGATGACGTCGTTCATCGCGCGCCAGCCTTCCACATCGCGCGGAGCAAAGGTGCGAATCTCCGTTTCGCAAAGCTGGTCGTCGTCCCATAGCTGCACGCTGGAGCCATCAAGGAAAGGAACGAAGAGACCATTGACTGCGGGCGTCCATTCGAAGCCACGCGCAGGCAGATTCAGCTCAGAGACAACAAGCGGATGGAGCAGTCCCGCAAGATACGCGCAAGGCGACATGTGAACGCCGGGGAAGGGCTCCTCAATGGTGCAGGCGCCGCCTACGCGGCTGCGGCTCTCCAACACAAGCACTCGCCTGCCGGCCCGCGCCAGATACGTGGCACAGGCAAGGCCATTGTGCCCCGCGCCAACGATGATCACATCCCAGCGGCGCGACGCCAGTTCATGAATGGGCGCAGGCAGACCAATTTCACCGAGCACTGCGGCTGTAGGCGAGCTCATCGTGACAGTATCTATATCGCAAGCAGGCGAGGGAAGCGAATTGGTAGCGACGAGGGTTGGTAGCAGCGAGGGAGGTGGTGCGCCCGGAGAGATTCGAACTCCCGACCCTTTGGTTCGAAGCCAAATGCTCTATCCAGCTGAGCTACGGGCGCACGCGATGACTCAACATAGCCGAGAATTCAGGCCTTGGCAACAGGTTGTGCTTCAGCGGCCAGCTCAGGCACAGGCAGCGTGAACATGGCAATGTTCTCCACCAGGTCGATGCCAGCGCGGCGCAAAAGCTGATGGATAACCGGTTCGTTCAGGCGCGTTGCGTCGTACTCAACGCGAATGGTCTTCTCGGCCTCATTGACGGTGACGCGGCGAACGCCATAAACCTCGCGAACTTTGGCCAGGGCCAGCGCAGATGCCTCGGTTGGCGCCGCGCCGAAGCGGTACAAAACGTCAAGCTGTGTCATGTGTTGATGATATCAGCCAAGACCTCATGAAGGCGACGGCCCGTACAATCGAAGCATGGCGATCTCGCTCACCGCAGGCACCTTTCGCGCGCTGGTCTTCGACTGTGACGGAACCCTGGTGGATTCAGCTCCCGCACACCTTGGAGCCCTGCAGAAGGCGATGGAGCCGCTGGGCCTGACGATGACTGCCGACTGGTACTACCCGCGGGTGGGATTGGGACCAGACGCGCTGCTGGATGCGTTCGAGGACCACGTAAACCGCAAGAGCCTGCCGCGCGGAGAGATTCTCGCGCGTTACGACGCCGCATTCAAGCGATGCCTGCCGCTGGTGCGCGAAGTTGCCGTGATCGCGGAAGTCGCGCGCGCGTGGCATGGCCGCGTTCCGATGGCGGTTGCTTCCAATGGACACCGTGAAAACGTCGCAGCAACATTGAGCGTCGCGGGGTTGCTCCCGCTCTTCAACCTGATAGTCGGCGCAGAGGACGTCAAATACGGTAAGCCCGCGCCCGATGTGTACCTCGAGGCAGCGCGCCGCATGAAGGTCGCACCCGAAGAGTGCATCGCGTTTGAAGACTCGGACGAAGGCCTGAAGGCCGCGCGCACAGCAGGCATGAGGACAATCGACATCCGCGAACACTTCACGCCGGTGCGGTAAGCAGCGCTACATCTTCGCCAGATAGCCCATAATGTTCGGATCGGTCCAGTCCTGCGCGCCGATGAACTTCCTGCGCAGCACGCCCTGGCGGTCGATGATGTACGTCTCGGGAATCTGCACCGTCCCATAGAGCGCATTGATGCGCTGGTCTGCATCGCGGATCGTGACCAGATCGACGTGATGCTGAACGAGGAACTGGTGGTAAACATCGGGGTCCTGATCCATGCTGATGGCGACGATCTCAAGATTCGGCATCTTCTCGTGCAGCGCCAGCAGGCTGGGCAGCTCTTCCACACATGGCGGACACCACGTCGCCCACAGATTCAGCACAACAACATGGCCGCGCAGCTTGCTCAAATCCACCGAATGGGTGCCGTCCGAAATAGAGAACAGCGGCGCAGACTTGCCGATGTTGCGTGGGTGGCTGCCGCGGTCGCAGCCGGTGACAAGAATCAGGGCCAGCGTAAGGGCCGCAAGGATTTTAGGCACGATCTTCTCCACTTCCTATAATACGAACTTGTGAGCGAACGCGTGCAATCGGCCGGAGTGACGGCCATCATGGAACTTTCGGTGATCGTGCCTGCGCGCAACGAGGAGCGCTCGCTGGGCGAGTGCCTCGCATCCCTGGTCCAGCAGTCGGAGCCGGGTTTTGAGCTAGGCAAGCAGTGGGAGCTGATCGTCGTCGACGACGACTCGACCGACGGCACGCGAAAGATCGCTGAAGCCATCGCGGCTAGCCAGGCAGGTGTGACCATCCTGACCGCGCCACCACTCGACCTAAGCGAGCGCGGCGGATTCACTGGAAAAACCAACGCCTGCTGGACCGCAGCACAGGTCGCGCAAGGCGGCCATCTACTCTTCACCGATGCAGACACAGTCCACGAGCCGGGTGACCTATCGCGTGCCTTGCGCGAGGCCGAGCGGCATAACGCGGCGCTGCTCTCCTACTCGCCACGGCAGATCGTAAGCGGCTTCTGGCAGCACGCCGTGATGCCGCTGGTGTTTTCAGAGCTGGCGTCGGTGTACGCGATGAAGAAGATCAACGACCCGGACCAAAGCATCGCCGCGGCCAACGGCCAGTTCCTGATGGTCGAGCGCGCAGCCTACTTCGCAGTAGGCGGCCATCGAGCTGTAAGCGATGCCGTGCTGGAAGACGTGGAGCTGGCGTACAACATCAAGCGCAAGCCCGCTGCCATCCGCTTCCGCTACGCCCCCGAAGCCCTCCACACGCGCATGTACCGCACCACAACCGAGATGGTCGAAGGCTGGACAAAAAACCTCGCGCTGCTCTTTCCAAAGCCCGTAGCGCTGGCGCTGTGGCGTGTGCTCGACGTCATACTCTTCTTCGGATTGCCCCTGGCGGCGTTCGGCATCTGGTGGCTGGTGCCGTGGCAGCGCTGGGTCATTCTGCTGATCTGGGCACGCACGCTGTGGCGCTTCTACGCGCGCGTCGCCCGTTCGCATTTTCCCGCCGCGGATATAGCCATTTCAGTCCTCGGCATACCCATGTTTGTCTATCTGTTGCTGCGCAGCGTCTACTACCGCAGAGTGAAAAAGTCGGTAGTCTGGAAGGGGCGTAGTTACAACCCGGTACGGTGATTTGTAACCGGATGCCCCGTGTCGCATCTTAAGTAAAGGACAGGCATGATCTTTCTTACGCGCAAAGCCGAGTTCTCCTCGGCACATTATTACTGGAACGACGCGTGGTCCCGCGAAGAGAACGAGCGTGTCTTCGGCAAGTGCGCCAACCGCAACGGCCACGGCCACAACTACACGCTCGAGGTCACCATCGGGGGCGAGATCGATCCCGTCACCGGCTTCGTCGTCGATCTTAAGCAGTTGAAGGACATCCTCGAGCACGAAGTTGTCAGCGTCTACGACCATCGCCATCTGAATCTCGAAGTCCCCGAGTTCAAAGATTCCATCCCAACGACAGAGAACATCGCCATCGCGATCTGGCGCAGGCTTGACGGCAAGATTCCTAACGCAAAGCTGCACCGCGTGCGCATCTACGAGATGCCCGACCTCTTCGCCGACTACTATGGTGAGCCATGAAGGCCTATCTCTCACGCCGCTATCACTTCAGCGCCTCGCACCGCCTCAACACGGATGCCTACGACGCTGCTCGCAACCGCGAGATCTACGGCAAGTGCAACAACCCGCACGGACACGGCCACAACTACACCGTCCAGGTGACGCTGAGCGGCCAGGTCGATCCTGCAACGGGCATGGTCTGCAATCTCGCCGACCTCGATTTGTTCGCACAGAAAAACCTGCTGGCGAAGTTCGACCACGCAAACCTGAACACGCTCGACTGTTTTCAAAACACGGTTTCAACGACCGAGAACCTTACAGCAGAGATCTACAGCATCTTCCAGAACTTTACCGCCGCCCATCTGGAGCGCATTCACGTCGAGGAGACCAGCAACAACTCCTTCGACTACGTCGGCGGTGCTTCACCTGCTCCGGGAACGCGATAGGAGTTTTTATGTCACGCAACGTATCGACCATTGAGTCTACGGCACTCGAGGCCGTCTCCACACAAGACCTCTACCGCGAACTGCTCGTCCGCATCGGCGAAGACCCCAACCGCGACGGCCTCCAGCGCACGCCAGAGCGCATGGAGAAGGCCATGGCCTTTCTCACCCGCGGCTACAAGATGAATGTGAACGAGGTGCTGCACGGCGCTCTCTTCGATGTTGACTACGACGAGATGGTGATCGTCAAAGACATCGAGTTCTACTCGATGTGCGAGCACCACATGCTGCCGTTCTTCGGCAAGGCGCACATCGCATACGTGCCCAACGGCAAGGTGATCGGCCTCAGCAAAATCCCGCGCCTGGTCGACGTCTTCTCGCGCCGCCTCCAGGTGCAGGAGAGGCTCACGCGTCAAATCGGCGAAGCCATCACCGAGGCCATCAACCCGCAGGGCGTGGCCGTTATCATGGAGGCGGCACACCTCTGCATGATGATGCGTGGCGTCGAAAAACAGCACTCCAGCACCGTCACCTCCGCAATGCTCGGCGTCTTCAAAACGCAGCTCCAGACGCGCAACGAGTTCCTCTCGCTGGTGCGGCAGAACGGCGTCCTCTAAACGCTGAGCGCAACGCCGTCTGGGTTAGACTGACAAGACCTCCCCATGAATGGCCTGCTCGTACTCGACAAACCCTCCGGCCTCACCTCGCACGATGTCGTCGCCATCGTTCGCCGCGCCACCGGCGAAAAATCCATCGGACACCTCGGCACGCTGGACCCGATGGCCACTGGCGTTTTGCCGCTGCTGCTCGGCAAATACACGCGCCTCGCGCAGTTCTTCGGCCAGGCCGAAAAACACTACGAGGGACACATCCGTTTCGGCTTCGCAACTGACACCTTTGATGCCGAAGGCACGCCAGTCAGCGAGCCGCAATCGCTGACCAGATCGCTCGCAGACCTGCGCGCATTATCAGTGTCATTTCGCGGCGAGATAGACCAGGTGCCGCCCGTCTTCTCAGCGAAAAAGATCAACGGCGTACCCGCGCACAAACTCGCGCGCGCCGGCGCTGAAGTTCCCGTGAAGCCGGCGCGCATCACCATCCATAGCTTCGAGCTGACCGCACTCGAAGGTGACACGGCAACCTTCACCATGTGCGTCTCCGCTGGAGGCTACGTGCGTTCGGTCGCGCACGAGTTGGGCCAGATGGCAGGCTGTGGCGCGCATCTCGCGACGCTGCGCCGCACACAGGCGGGAGCATTCACACTGGCCCAGGCGGTCACGGTAGACCGCTTGAAGCAGGCCTCGTCCCCCAAAGAGATCGAAGCGATGCTGCCGCACCCGCGCACGCTGCTGCCTGAGATGCCGTCTGTCACCGTGGACGAGCAACTTGCAGGCCGCCTGCGCAACGGCATGCAGGTCAACCTGCCGGAGTTCTCCTCAGCCCCGCTCGTAAAGGTGTTCACCACACCCACGGACATGCTCGCCATCACACGCCGCGTCGCCGGGACACTCATGCAGCCGATTGTTGTATTGGGCTAGCGCTTCATCAGCGGCGTCACCAGCGGTAGAACATTCTTCGCCACAATCTTGTTCCCAGCCGCAGTCGCATGGGTTTGGTCCTCCTGCATCATGCCTGGAACACCGAAGACGCCCTTCAGCAAAAACGGCAGCAGTGGCACATGATACTTCGCGGCAAGCAGTGTGTATGTCTTATCGAACTGCTTGATGTAGTCCGGGCCATAGTTCGGTGGAAGTGTGATGCCAGCCAATGCGACCCTAATGCCATTCTTCTTGAGCGTCCCAACAATTTTGTCGAGATTAGCGCGCGTATCGGCAATGGGCAACCCGCGCAGTCCATCATTGCCACCGAACTCCACCACAACAACGGCAGGCTTCAGCGAGAGAATGTGGGCAAGCCGTCCGACGCCATCCTTGGTCGTATTTCCGCTGATGCCTTCATTTACAACACGATAGTGATAGCCGCGCGCGTCCAGGTCGGCTTGCAGATAATCGGGATAGCTCTGCCCAATATCCGTGCCGTGACCAGCGGTCAGGCTGTCGCCAAAACAGACCAGCAGGGGACCGTTATCCTGCGCTGGCGTCAAAACTTGTTGATCTGACGCATTTTTTTCTTCTGAATCGATGATCTTTGCTCCATTTTGATGCGTATCTGCATCTGTGAAGGAGTGGGCTTCAGAGGAGGCAGGCGTACGGCAACCACTAAGCGTCAGCGCGATGATCGCTACTATAAGAAAAGACCGGGTTCGCTGCATTTCTTTCATCTGCCTAAAAGTGAGATGCTGAAAAGTGAGATGCGGACAGTGAGTGAATCGGTCACAACGAAGGCGCCAATGATTGCTGTTGAGGGGCTGCGCAAATCCATCCGTAACGGCAGCCGTACCGTAGACATTCTTAAGGGCATCAGCTTCACGGTGCCACAAGGGCAGTTTATCGCCATCATGGGAGCCAGTGGCAGTGGCAAATCGACATTGCTTGGTCTGCTCGCCGGGCTCGACACGCCAAGCGCAGGCAACGTGTGGCTCAATGGCACAGTGATTAGCTATCTGCCTGAAGACCAGTTGGCACAGGTGCGCGGAAAAACCATCGGCTTTGTCTTCCAGTCGTATCAACTTGTGCCCACCCTGACGGCGCTCGAAAACGTCCTGCTTCCACACGAACTGAATGCCGACACAAAGGAGAGCGGCCTGACCCGCGCGCGCGAGCTGCTCGCCAACGTTGGCCTCGGCGACAGAATGAGCCACTACCCCGTGCAGCTCTCTGGCGGCGAGCAACAGCGCGTTGCGCTGGCCCGCGCCTTTATGCTGCGCCCGCCCATTGTGCTGGCCGACGAGCCCACGGGCAATCTGGACACAACAAACGGTTCGCACGTACTCAACCTCCTGCTCGACCTGAACCGCATCGAAGGCACAACGCTTGTGCTCGTGACGCATGACCCGGCGCTCGCCGCCCACGCCGGACGCCGCATCGTGCTGAGCGACGGTCAGATTATCTCCGACGACCTCGCAGAGTCCGACAACGAGCAGCAGCAGTCCGCTGCCGTAGCCCGATAGGAGCCTACTGTGGCGAGCCTCTCCTGGAAGTCGGCAAGCAAAATCGCTATCCGCGAGATGCACTCCTCGCGCGGCAAATTCTTCTTCGTCGTGCTGTCGGTAGCGATCGGCGTTGCCGCGTTGAGCGGCGTGCGCGGCTTCTCTTACTCGTTCCGCAGCGCTCTGCTTGAACAGGCACGCAGCATCATGGCGGCGGATGTCTCCGCACGCATGTTTCAGCAACCCACGCATGACCAGCAGAAGGGCCTCGACAAGATTGCTGCCATAGGCGTCCAGATGACGCCCGTCACTGAGATGCTTTCCATGGTCTCCTCCGCGAAGACGCTCGATCCGCTGCTCGTCTCGCTCAAAGCTGTCGACCCGCTGAAGTACCCGTTCTACGGCACCGCGCAGCTCGCTCCTGCCGCGTCGCTCAAAGATGTACTCACGCCAGACACCGTAGTAGTAGCCGACGACCTGCTCGTGCGCCTCCATCTCAGCGTCGGCGACCAGCTCAAGATCGGCACAAAGATATTCCGCATCGCCTCAGTAGTCGTGAGCGAGCCGGACCGCCTCTCTGGAAGCTTCGCCGCAGGCCCACGCGTGCTCATCTCGCGCGATGGTCTGGATTCAAGTGGGCTGCTCGCACCCGGCAGCCACGCCGGACAGCGCTATCTCTTCAAAGTGCCGAAGCCCCCGAACGGCGAGCCAATCTCCGACAAAGCCGTCGCCGACCTGAAGACGCGCCTGGAACAACTCCTGCCTGAATCACAGGTAACAGACTACCGCGAGACCAATCCCGCGCTCACCCAGGGCCTAGACCGTGCCACCGGCCTGCTCTCGCTGATGAGTCTGGTCGCGCTCGTGCTCGGTGCAATCGGCGTTGCCATGGCGATGCGCGCGCACCTCGAACAGAGGCTGGACACCATCGCCATTATGAAGTCGCTCGGCGCCCGCTCGAGTCAGATCATGAAGATCTACCTGCTCCAGACGCTGCTGCTGGGCCTGATAGGAGGCATCATCGGAGTGGCTCTTGGTGCAGCCGTCGAGCGCGCGTTTCCATACCTGCTCGCGCATCTGGTGAACATCCACGCCACCATACGCGTGCATCCGGCAGCAATCAGCACTGGCCTCGCCGTCGGCGTATTGACGACGCTTTTGTTCACGCTTCCTCAATTGCTCGACATTCGCGGCGTGCGTCCCATCCTCATCCTGCGCCGCGCAGTGGAGCAAAACGACGATCCGTTTATCTCGGCGCTCTGGCAGAAAGCGCGTAAGAGCCTCGCGCAGATCTGCGCAGCCATACTGATTATCGGCGGGCTCATAGCCATTGCGGCGACACTCTCCGATTCCGCAATGATCGGCAAGATATTTTCTCTAGGACTGGTTAGCGTGCTGCTGGTATTGCTTGCCGCTTCCGCATTAGTACTCTGGGGACTTCGAGTCTTTCTTGCGAAGACGCGCCTAAGCCTGCCTTCAGCCGTGCGCCACGGGCTTGCGAACCTCTATCGCCCTGGAAACCCTTCGGCGGCCATGCTAGCTGCGCTCGGCCTCGGCGTCATGCAGATGATGACGGTCTACCTTGTCCAGCAGGCCGTCGTCCATGAGCTGCACATCTCCGCTGCGCCCAACCTGCCGAATGTCTTCCTGCTCGACATCACCAGCAACGAGATCGACGGCGTACGCCACCTGCTCAAATCGCAGCCAAGCGTCACCGCTCCGCCTGAAATGATGCCCGTTGTGTCCTCACGCATCATCGCGATAGACGGAGTTCCTGTCGAGCAGCTCAAACTCAGGAACTTACCGCAGCGAATGCTCCGCTCGATCTCGCTCACTTGGTCAGACGCGCCCCCGCCGGGCACCAAAGCCGTAGAAGGGAAGTGGTGGTCGCCCCACGAGAAGCACCCGCTCGTGGCAATCGACCAGCGCCAGGCCGAGCGGCTCGGCGTCAAGGTCGGCTCCCACATCACCTTCGCCGCCGAAGACTCCACGATAGTCGCTACCGTCGCAGCACTCACCAAAGCCGACGGCCAGCACGCATATTCCCGCGCCGAGTTCATCATGACGCAGCATCCGCTCGCCGGCCTGCCCGTGGTCTGGTATGGAGGCATCCATGCCACGCCGGGACGCGTAGGCGAACTGCAGCGAGCGCTCTTCAATGCCTACCCCACCGTCACCGTCATCAACGTGGCAGAGGCGCTCGAAGCAATCCGCGCCGTGGTCATTCAGATCACGTATGTCATCCAGTTCCTCGCCGCGTTCAGCATCTTCGCTGGGGCGATCATCCTGGCAAGCTGCATCGCAGGCACGCGCTACCGTCGCATCCGCGAAGTGGTCGTGCTCAAGACCCTCGGCGCCACCCGCGCCCGCATCGCAACCATCTTCACCATCGAGTTCGCGGCGTTGGGACTGGTAGCGGGTTTGGTTGGTGTCATCTTCGCCAATCTGGTTGCACATGTCATGCTTGGCAGGATGAAGGTGTCCTACCACATTCGCTGGGACTGGTCACTCCTCGCGCTCGCTTCAACTGCAATCCTCATGGTCTTGACCGGTTGGCTTGCGAGCCACCGCATCCTCGGCCAGCGCCCGCTCGAAGTCCTCCGGGAAGAATAACTTCAGGCGGTCATTCCGGGAGAAGAAGCGAAAGCATCCTAAACTGATTCGTTTTAGCCAGACATGGCGCAAGCGTGAGCCGTGCTCTTAGCTGCCGCCTTGCCGTGGTTGCCCTCGGCGCAGAATGTTCCGAATTGCGCGAAATTATTTTTCTATTGACATTCATTTCTGCGGTCACGTAGATTGCCCTCTAGCCAGACGAATAGCCGGGATGGTCAAACCACCGCAGCCGCGTCTGGAACAAATTCCCGAAAGACTTTTCTGGAGAGGCCAACAGATGCGGAACACAAGATCGTCGTTCAAGCACGAATTAGAAACGGTTTACAGAATGAAATTGTGGCTGGCCCTGGCCATCTGCTTCGGCCTCTGCGCCGCAACATCATTCGCCCAGACCGCAGGTGAAGGCGCAATTACCGGCACTGTGACCGACACGACCGGCGCTGTGATTCCGAGCGCGACCGTCACGGCACACAATAACGCGACCGGTGTCGAGACCTCACGCAAGACATCTTCGGCTGGGGTCTACCAGATCAGCCCGCTTATCGTAGGCAGCTACTCGGTGACGGTCACAGCTCCTGGCTTTCAGACCTTCCAGCAGGACAAGATCGAGATCGACCAGAATCAGGTCTTCGGCCTGAACGCCGCGCTCAAAGTTGGCAACCAGAGCACGACTGTCACGGTGACAGAGGCCCCACCCGCGCTCGACACGGCGAACGCCACGCTGGGCGCCAACATCTCCAGCAAGGAGTTTATGGACCTGCCCCTGATGGTGGCGGGCAATCAGCAGCGCGACGTTACATCGTTCTCGAACCTGCTGCCGGGCGCGCAGGCGGGCAGCCGCTCCTCGCTCTTCTCCGGCACCGCCAATCGCGTTCAGGAGGTCTACCTCGACGGCATTCCTCTGACCACGATCAGCCAGATCGGCGACAATCGCCCCATCTTTAACGTCGTTCCCCTCGAAGGCATCGGCGAAATTGGCGCACTGACCAGCGGCCAGTCGGTTGAATACCAGGGCGCAGGTTCGGTGAACTATTCGATGAAGTCCGGCGGCAACGAGTATCACGGCACGATCGCCGACTTTGTTCGTAACACGATCTTCGACACGTGGGGCTTCACGGCGGCTTACGCCACGCAGAAGAAGCTGGTCAATGGCGCCATTGTCACGGTTCCCGTTGGCAAGCCCGTGGATCATCAGAACGAATTCACCGCTGCTGTCGGCGGCCCAGTCGTCATCCCGCACGTCTTCGACGGACACAACAAGATGTTTTTCTTCGCTGCCTATGACCGAACCCACACCCGCTCGGCCCCGAACTATTCCACCGCGACGATTCCCACCACGCTCATGCAGCAGGGCGACTTTACCGAGTTGCTCAACGCCAAGCAGTCCGCCGGTACTGGAGCAGGCCCGCAGAGCGGTCCCGGCTACCTGATCTACGATCCGACGACGAATTCCTGCGTAGGAAGCGCCTGCACACGTCAGCCGCTCACCGGAATGAAGAATGGCCTGCCTACTCCGAACATCATTCCCGCCGGCGAGATTTCACCTATTGCGCAGAAGATGCAGTCCTATATGCCAACGCCGACCACCTCGGGAATTCAGAACAACTATCTCGGCGGCATCCCGAGCGGCTATGACAACTGGCTCTACTCTGGACGCGTCGACTACACCGTCTCGCCGAAACAGTCGATCGCATTCACCATCACTGGAGGCAATCGTCATGCTGTGCCCTACACTGGCACATCGGACGTTCTGCCGCTGCCTTATCTTGGCACCACCTTCTCCACCGTCGCTGGCCACTGGGCCGATCTGTCCGACTCCTACAGCTTCACGCAGAACCTCGTCAACCAGTTCAAGTTCGGTTTCAGCAACTTCGGAGGACCGCCGGTCAAAAACATCACCGAGGGAACGCAATATGCGGCCTCATTGATGGGCATTAATTTCTCCGGCGTACCATCGAACGGCCAGGCCGTTACAGAATTTCCCACCAGTATCTTCGGTGGAAGCAACGCGCAGAGCGAGTGGGGAGAAGGTGGCTCAGGCGTCACCTCCACGACGGTGAACAACACCTTTACGCTGGTCGACAATCTGCTCTGGATCAAAGGCAAACACGCCATGACGTTCGGCATCCAGGTGCAGAGACTCGAGGACCAGTCCTCGTCCTACGACGGCCCGACCTCTTCGCTTACTCTGAACTGGGGCACCAACGAAACCGCGCAGGAAAACGGCAGCGCTTATGTGAGCAGCACGGGCTATTCCTACGCGAGCTTCCTGCTGGGAGCCGTCGGCAGCACGGGCATCACGCTGCAGCCGTTCTCTGTTCTGGGCGGACGCTACCGTCCCTTCGCTCCGTACTTCCAGGACGACTGGAAGATCACGCCCAAGCTCACGCTGAACCTCGGCCTGCGCTGGGATTACCTCCCCTCCTATCAGGAAGCGCAAAACCGCTTCTCCTTCCTGAATGCAACTCTGACGAACCCCGTTACCGGCAACCCTGGCACACTCCAATTCGCGGGTAACGTCGGCGGCGCGGGCGTCAGTTGTGGCTGCTCGTCGCCCGCGCACAATTACATGAAGAACTGGGGTCCACGCGTCGGCTTTGCCTATGCGATGAACGACAAGACAGTCTTCCGCGGTGCCTTTGCCACGGTCTACTCGCACGGCGGCGGCACGGGCGGCGCAGGCGGCGCGGGCACCGGCCCATCGCAGCTCGGATTCACCAGCTCACCCTCGTTCCCTGACGGCGCTGCCGGTCCTGCTGCTGGCCCTGCCTTCTACCTCAACACGAGCTCCTACTTTGCGGGCATCGGGCAGAGCAACGCAAACTTCGGCGGGCCCAACTACTCGGTCCCGGCGATCACGCCTCCGGGAGCGATCAGCCAGACCCTGAACGTCGGCAATACGGTCAGCAGCACCGGAGCATTCATCCAGGCCAGCGGCGCCCCGGGATACGCCGATCCATATCTCTCGGGCCGCGCTCCGGAGTTCAATTTCTGGAACTTCGGCGTGCAACGTCAGCTTACCAACGACATCACCATCACCGTGAACTACGCCGGAACGGAGAGCCACTTCCTCGCCGGTGCAAGCAACATGCGCGGTCTTCAGTCCGGCCAGATCAATCCGATCTACTGGGCACTGGGCACGCTGCTCTCGGCCCCTGCAACTCCTGCCAACGTAGCCGCTGCCAACGTCATTGCGGCGAAGGCCGGTATTCCGCAGTTGCCAGTGGCCGGGCCGTACGCCGGTTTCCAGGCCGCGGCGGCAACCAGCAAAGGACAGGGCCAGGCAACCATCGCTCAGAGCTTGAAGTGGATGCCGCAGTACTCCGGCACCACCGACACCTGGGGCAGCCAGTCGGCGAACTCCAGCTACCACTCGCTGCAGGTCTCGCTGGCCAAACGCGTCTCGAATGGACTCACCTTTAACCTCAACTACACCTACTCGAAGGACATCGACGACGCAGGCACGCAGCGCAGCGGCTGGGCCATTCCGGCCAGCGTCATCGCCACCGGCAAGGCGTACAAGCAGAATCGTATCGACCGTTCTCTGAGCGCCAACAACGTTCCGCAGAACCTCTCCATCTACGGTGTCTACAGCCTGCCATTCGGCAAGGGCCAGATCGGATCCAATAGCCTGCTCGTCCGCACGCTGGCTGGCGGTTGGACGTTCTCCGGCGTCTTCACCTACGTCGCGTCCGCGCCGCTGGCCGTCACCGCAAGCTCCTGCACCGGCACGTATCAGCCGACTGCGGGTACCTGCATGCCTGACATCAACCCTGCCTTTGCCGGCAAGAGCATCCGCCAGAACGGAAGCTGGGGCAAGGGAACCACCGCGACAACGCTCGGCAAGATCGTGTATGCCAACGGCTACATCGGCAACTCGACGCTTGGCGACGGCGGCGATGCGAACGGCAACGCCACTCCATGCGGCACGTCTGTAACAGCGTTCTGCAACCCCGGCCAGTTCATGATCGGCGACGCACCGCGTATGGGTGTCTACAACCTCCGTGGTCCTGGCGTCTACAACCTCAACGCCAGCCTGCGGCGCAGCTTCAATGTTACTCCGGAGCGTGTGAAGTTTATCTTCGCCGTGGACTGCCAGAATGTAACCAATAAAGTTACATTTGGCGGCATTAACGTAAGCGCCAACAGTGCCAGCTTCGGAACCGTAAGCTCCGCCACCAACAACGGCGGCAGCCGCGACTTCCAGTTCTCCGGAAGGCTGAACTTCTAACGGCACAACTCTGAACCATCCCCGGTCTGGACTTCTCTCATGTCCAGGCCGGGTTTATTTTTAGAAAGCAAAACGCGGAGGATCTTTCATGTATCGGGGAATCAGCATCTGTCTTTGTCTCGCCTTGGGCACAAGCATGGCGGCAACAGCGCAGCAGGTCACGATGGCAAACGCCACGCCGCAGCAGTTGGCAGGCATTGCCAAGGACAATTCGCGCCACTTCGGCGACGACCCCGACAACCCCGGCCCTCTCGCCAAAGATCTCTCGCACTCGCTCAAGCCCGCAGCCGTCGCCAAAGCTATGCGCAAAGTGGGCGACTGGCAGATGGCCCGCGCCGAGCCTTACTTCGACCGCATCTGGACCTGGAGCGCGCTCTACGCCGGTTACATGGCCGCTGCCGACTCGCTCCACTACACGCCCTACCGCGACGCCATGCAGCAGGTCGGCAAAAAGTTCGACTGGCAGCTCCGCTCGCACCTCCCCGACGCCGACGACCAAAGCATGGGCCAGATGTATCTCGAGATGTACCTGCTCAAAAAAGATCCAGGCATGATGAAGCCGACCCAGGCCGAGCTGGACGCGCTCATCGCCGCGCCGCACATCTCGCGCCGCCCCGGCAAAAAGCTCGTCTGGTGGTGGTGCGACTCGCTCTTCATGGCCCCGCCCGTCTGGGCGCGGATGTACGCTGCCACCGGCGATCACAACTACATCACCTACCTCGACGAGGAATGGTTGAAGACCTCCAACCTGCTCTGGGACAAGCAGGAGCACCTCTACGCCCGCGATGCCACCTACCTCACCCGCACCGAGGCCAACGGCAAAAAGATGTTCTGGGCGCGCGGCAACGGCTGGGTCATGGGCGGCCTCGCCCGCACGCTCGAATATCTCCCCAAAGACGACCCCTCCCGCGCCATGTATGAGACGCAGCTCAAAGAGATGGCCGCGCGCATGGCCCAGTTGCAAGGCAAAGACGGCCTCTGGCGCTCCGGCCTGCTCGATCAGGCCAACTACGACCTGCCCGAGATGTCCGGCTCCGCTCTCATTACCTACAGCCTCGCCTGGGGCGTCAACCACGGCCTGCTCGACCGCAAAGTCTACCGCCCGGTCATCGCACGGGCCTGGTCGGGCATGCTCGACCACGTTTACGCAGACGGACGCCTCGGCTGCATCCAGCAGACCGGGGCCGAGCCTGCCCCATTCAAAGCAAGCTCCAGCTACACCTACGGGGTCGGCGCATTTCTCCTGGCCGGAAGCGAGATACGCACGATGGAACGGCATCGCTAAACCGGTAAAGCCACATTCACCGCAAACGCTTTCACGGACAGCGGAAAATTTCAGGTTTTTCGGGCCATGGGGCTAGCTTCAGCGTTGACGCTGCCTCTTGGCCATGAACTTTTCTGGGGCTTTCTGCGTAAAAAAGACGCAGGCATGGGTCTTTCGGCCTGGATGCACGTCTCTGGAATTTAGGACATAAATCACAGCCAGACATCTCAGTGTGTCTTCGTCATTTGGATTAGGATAAAGTGGGCAGGGAAGATTGTTAGAGCAAATGCAAAGCACGATGAAAACGGATACTGAAGAAGCGCTCCGCAAACACGAGGCGAGGTTCGGCCAAACTGCGCAAGCGTTTACAGCGCCGGCGCGCGTGAACCTGATCGGGGAGCACACCGACTACACCGGCGGCCTCGTGATGCCGATGGCGATAGACTTTCACACCATCGCCACCATCAGCCCGCGCAGCGATGGGCGCGCGGTCTTCTATTCGGCGAACTTCAACGAAGAGCGTTCCATCGACATCGCCTCGCTCAGCAGCAACACACCCGCAGGCCATTGGAGCGACTATCCGGCTGGTGTCGTCTGGAGCCTCCGCCAGGAGGGAATTGCGGTCGGTGGCTTCAACATGGGCCTCTCGGGCAATGTGCCCCCCGGAGCCGGGCTGAGCTCCTCAGCTTCGATCGAAGTTGCGGCGACGATGGCGCTGTTGGCGCTTCAAAAAAAATCGCTTCCGTTGAAAACGGTTGCAATTCTCTGCCGCCGCACCGAAAACGAGTACGTCGGCGCCAAGAGCGGCATCATGGACCAGTTCATCGTCGCCGGCGGCGTGGCCCACCGCGCCATGATGCTCGACTGTCGCTCCCTCGAATTCGAACTCCTGCCGCTCCCTGAAGACGAGCGCATCGTCATCTGCAACTCCATGGTCAAGCACTCCCACGCCTCAGGCGGCTACGGCGACCGCAGCGACGAGGTCGCCGCCGGCCAGGACGTCATCCGCCGCGAGCGGGGAATCGACCTGCTCCGCGACGCTACACTCATCGATCTCGAATCCTGCCGCGACAAGATGAGCGAAGCCAGCTTCAAGCGCTGCCGCCACATCATCACCGAAAACGCCCGCGTGCTTGAAGCCCGCAAGGCGCTGCTCGCTGACGACCTCGTGCGCTTCGGCAAACTCATGTTCGAAGCCCACGCCAGCATGCGCGACGACTTCGAAGCGAGCTGCGAAGAGGTGGACAAGCTGGTCGCAATCGCCGCACGTCAGCCCGGCTGCCTCGGCGCGCGCATCACCGGCGGAGGCTTCGGAGGCTGCACCGTCAACCTTGTAAAATCCGCCGACGCCGAAAGCTTCGTCGAAGCCGTACGCCGCGCGTACCACGCCGAGACCGCGATCACTGCCGACTGCTTCGTCTGCGAAGCCTCCGACGGCGCACTCGCGCTGCTGAAGAAAGGCCTCGCATGAACCCTCTCGCCGAGAATAATCCGCACCGCCGCTACAATCCGCTCAAGCGCGAATGGGTCCTCGTCTCGCCGCACCGCACGCAGCGCCCCTGGCAGGGCCAGGTCGAAAAGCCCGTCCAGCCCGCGGCCCTCACCTACGATCCCAACTGCTACCTCTGCCCCGGCAACACCCGCGCAGGCGGCGTACGCACCGACAAGTACACCAGCACCTACGTCTTCGAAAACGACTTCGCAGCACTCAAGCCCGACGCCCCGCAGTTCGCCGACGACCAGGGCAACCAGGGCCTGCTCGTAGCCGAAGGCGAGAGCGGCATCTGCCGCGTTATCTGTTTCTCGCCGCGCCACGACCTGACGCTCGCAAAGATGTCCGTCCCCGAGATCCGCGCCGTCGTCGACGTCTGGGCCGAGCAGTACAAAGAGCTGGGCTCGCGCGAAGACATCGCCTACGTGCAGGTCTTCGAGAACCGCGGCGCCATGATGGGCGCCAGCAACCCGCACCCGCACGGACAGATCTGGGCCAGCCGCTCCATCCCCAACGAAGTCGTCGCCGAGCTCGCCGGCCAGCGCCAGTATCTCGCCGAGCACCACACCTGCCTGCTCTGTGCCTACCGCGAGATGGAGACGCGCCTCGCCGAGCGCATCATCGCCTCCAACGCCAGCTTCATAGCGCTCGTCCCATTCTGGGCCGTCTGGCCGTTTGAAGTGATGGTGCTGCCCACGCGCCACGTCGCCGGCCTCGAAGAGATGACCGACGCCGAGCGCGAAGACTTCGCCGCTATCCTCAAAAGCGTCACCAGCACCTACGACAAAGTCTTCGACACGCCGTTCCCCTATTCAATGGGCCTGCACCCGCAGCCATTCAACGACGAAGACCACCCCGAGTGGCACTTCCACGCGCACTTCTACCCACCGCTGCTGCGCTCGGCCACAGTCCGCAAATTCATGGTCGGCTTCGAACTCCTCGGCGGCCCGCAACGAGACATCACACCCGAGTCCGCCGCCGAAACCCTCCGCCAGGCCGCCGCCCGCTAATCGCTACTAGCCGAAAGGTGTGCACGCCAGCGATGTGAAAGAGATTTTAAAGAGCACGCTAATAGTCCGTAGAGAACTACGTTACCGCCGTAGATAAAAATTAGAAGGGGTATTCTGCTCGATATGCTGTGCCTGGAGTGACGAGCTATGTGGCCGATTAAGGAAGTTGGCCAGAGAATTAGCCACCATGTGGTAGGCAGCAATTGATCGAATAAAAAAATTACAAGAGGCATGACCAGGCCTATAAGTGCTCCACGCCAAAAATACGAGTCCTTTGAGGGGAGTCTCATCATGCGCGCAATATTCTCACCGATCCTCTAGTAGTGCAACCTAATTCAAAGAAATGTCAGAAGCGTGGCGGGAGGAATCTGATTTCCTTGCTTCGACAGTACCGTTCGTTTCGGGAACACGAAGAACAAGCGAGCAACATCCCCTCATCGCGATTAATCTTTCTCACAGCGACGCTTGCGATAATGAAGTATGAAGCGCCGCGAGATCAAGCAATACGAATTTGTCCGCCGCATCGGCTCCGGCGGCAGCGGAGTCGTCTTTCTCGCCAACGACACCCTCCTCCAGCGCCCGGTCGTGCTCAAACTCCTCAAGCGCGGCAACCTCTCCACCGAGCAGATGCGCGCCACGCAGCTCCGCGAAGCGCGCATGGCTTCCGCCATCGACCACCCCAACGTCTGCGCCATCTACGACGTCGGCACCGCGCCCGCGGAAAACGGCCAGGGGGGCGCCCGCGGCGAAGAGCAGGAAGCCTACATCGTCATGCAGTACATCCCCGGCAAGAGCCTCGATCGGCTCATCGCCGAAGGCCCCGCCTCGCTGCAACTGGTCCTCTCCGCCGGCATCCAGATCGCCGACGGTCTCTCCGCCGCGCACTCGCTCGGCATCTTCCACCGCGACCTCAAGCCCGCCAACGTCATGCTCACCGACGGCGGTCTCATCAAGATCCTCGACTTCGGTCTCGCCCGCCGCCTCGCCCCCGAAAAGCTCGACTTCGACCCCTCCGGCCCCGCGTCAAAACCCAGCCAGCCAGCCGCCGGCGCCACCTACACCGCACGCGGAGGCACCATCGCTTACATGGCGCCCGAGCAGTTCGTCACCGGTCAGTCCAGCGTGCAGTCCGACATCTTCGCCCTCGGCCTCATCCTCTACGAGCTCGCCACCGGCCGCCATCCCTTCCATCGCCCCGACGCGCCCGAGTTTCAGACCATCCGCGCCACGCAGTTCGCCGACCCGCCACACATCCGCGAGATCGCGCCGCACCTGCCCGTGGAGCTCGAAAGCGTCATCCTGCACTGCCTCGAAAAGCAGCCCTCCGCGCGCTTCGCCACCGCCGCCGACGTGCGCGAGGCCCTCAAGACCATCATGATGGCCATGCAGCTCGACTCGGTGCTCATCCCCGGCGAGCCGCCCGTCTCGCTCACCTCGCAGCAGGGACGCCTGCAGCTCGAAACGCCGGAAGAAGAGAAGCGCTCCACCGGCATCCTCTCCATGCTCGCCGAACGCTTCCGCGAATCCGCCATCACTGCGGCGGACAAGCAGCAGACCATCGTCGTGCTGCCCTTCGTCAACTTCGGCCCCTCCGACGTCGCCCCGCTCTACGGCTACGCTCTGGCCGACGCCATCGCCACACGCCTAGCCCGCATGTCCTCGCTCGTCGTGCGCCCGTCCAGCTCGCTCATGAACCTGCCCACGCAGCAGCTCGACCCGCTCAGCATCGGCAAAAAGCTGATGGTGAACTTCGTTCTCGCCGGAAACTTCCTGCGTTCCGAAAAAGGCTTCGACCTCAACTGGCAACTACTCGATGTGAACGGCCAGAGCGTCCGCGCCGGAGGCTCCATCAACGTCGCCTCCTTCGACCTCGTCAGCGTGCAATCCGAGATCTGCAACGAAGTCTTCAGCACCATTCAGGGCTTCGGCAACCTGCAAGCGCCCAAGCAGGAGAACCAGCACCGCGCCGACTCGCTCTCGGAAGATGTCTCCGAAGAGTATCTCCGCGCCCGCGCCCTACTCTCGTCGTTTATGACGCGCACCGGCAGCCGCGACGAGCTCGACCGCGCCTCCCAGCTCTTCAGCTCCGTCGTCAAGCAGGACGCAAAGTACGCCCCCGCATGGTCGGGCCTCGGCATCGCGCACCTGCAATACACCCGCAACGCACTCGGCGGCCAGATGCATCTCGTCGAAGCGCGCCGCGCCTTCGACAAAGCTCTCGCCCTTGACCCCGGCTCCGTCGAAGCCAATCTCTACCGCGTCTACATGCTGCTCTCGCGTGGCGAAAAAGAGTCGGCGCGCCACGGCATCGAAAACCTGCTCCAGACCGCGGGCAACGACTGGAACGTCCGCCTCGTCGCCGGCCTCACCCTGCGCACCGACGGCATGTACGACGAAGCGATGGAGCAGTTCAGCGCCTCTCTGCGCATGAACCCATCGAACGCGGCCATCATCTACAACCACCGCGCCCGCGTCTATCAATATCAAAACCAGCTTGAGCTCGCCGCAGACGAGCTCGAAAAGGGCCTCACGCTCGAACCGCGCCAGCCCATGCTGCGCATCTCGCTCGGCTACCAGCAGATGCGCACCGGCGATCTCACACGCGCCATCGAAACGCTCGAAGGTGTTGTCCGCGACGAGAAGACCATCCGCATCGTCTACCCAACGCTCGCGCTCTGCTATGTGCAGTTAGGCGAGCGAGAAAAAGCCGCGACCTTCATCATCGAAGACACGCTTGCCGCCGCCGAAGCCGACAGCGAGATGGCCTATCGCCTCGCCACCTACTTCGCGCTCGACGGCGACGAATCCGAAGCGCTCCACTGGCTCCGCCGCGCCATCTATCTCGGCAACGAGAACTACCCGTGGTTCTCGAAAAACCCAGCCTGGCGCAAGCTGCAGGGCCACACCGACTTCGAGCGCATCCTCGAAGACCTCAAAAAAAGCTACCGCCGCAACCAGAAAAACTGGAAGCGTCTCCTCGCCCAGGTCCGCGATTAGAGTATCTTTATCTTCAAATTCCTCCACCTCGTCATCCTGAGCGAAGCGACCGTAGGGAGCGGAGTCGAAGGACCCCGCGGCCGCTTCGGTTGCCCATATCCTCGAACCCTTTCGGCCACGTCGTGCCGGGAGCCCCATCCATCGCGTCTTTGCGCCGGGTGGGATAGCACACCGCCCCAGGCCAAAAGAAAAACGCCCCGGAAACCCAGGGCGTTTCGCATCAACAAACAATCTCCAGTTATTGCGCCGGAGCCACTGCAGTCGCACTCGCCGAAGCGCTATTCGTATTCGCCAGCGGAGTAATCATCATCGGGGCCGTCAAGCTGAACGTCAGCCGTACATCCTTCGGCAACTCAGCCTGCCGGTCCGCCTTCGTCCACATAATCGCGCTTACTCCAGCGCCAAGCCCAGCACCGACCAGCGCGCCCACGCCACCGCCAACCATCGCTCCCGCAGCAGCGCCGCCGCCCGTCGTCAACCCCAGAATCCCAAGCTCCTGGTTCCGGTTATCGCGCCGCTTCAGAGTGCCCTCGCCATCCACGTTGAAGTCGCTTCGGCTCGTGTCGGTCAACTGCGCGTGAACCACATACTTCGTTCCATCCGGCAGCAGAATATCGCGCGTCTCCAGATGCATCGAAGCCGGGCCGGTAATTCTGTGGCCCGTATGCACATCCGTCACCTGGCCCTCAAGAATCGCGCCGATAGGAACAATCACGCGACCATCCTTCTCCACCGGAGCCATCACCTCGGCGGTGAACCTCTGTCCCGGCTGCGTCGTTGCGGTCGAAAGTCCTGCAAGCATCCGCGTCTGCAGCAGCGTTCCCTCAGACAGTTCCCCAGGAACATCCGGCGCGCTGGTCACAATCTTTCCATCCGCGCTGCCGTCCGGCAAAGCCTCATCGGCGTTCTGATAATCCGACGTCGTCGCAGCAGCAGTCGTCCCCGCAGCCTTCGGTCCGGTGTAGGGAACATACGGTCCATACACAACCGGTGCAGAGTTCGCCGCAGGAGTAGCCGCCGAAGGCTTAGCCTGCGTGCGCGGCGTCAACACCGGCGCTGGTGCCGCGTCCTGGCTTGCTGAGATGTCGGTTTCATCGGGATGCGAAACCCCAGTCATCTGGGCATAGCCCAGAGCGGGAAGCGTAGCGACAACAAACGCGGCTGCGGCGACTTGTATCTTCATGGCTGAATCCTCATTGCGAGAGCGGGAGCGCCTATATCAATAGGACGCCGCCCTCCATAAAAGGGTAGATTCTTCAGCCCCGCGCGTGCAGCAAATTCAGGGGCGGGGAATCGACCCTGCCAACAACAATCCGCACTCCCGAATGAGTCATCCATACCGCTGTCATTCTGACCCCGAGCAACGCGAAGGGGAAGAACCCCGCATTTTGCGCGTGCTGCCACAAAACCGGGTGCCTCATTCATGCGCAGTCCCACCGCGCATGGGTGGCGTATTTGCCAGCAAATTCTTCCGCCGTCATCCTGAGCGAAGCGACCGTAGGGAGCGGAGTCGAAGGACCCCGCGACCGCTTCGGTTGCCCATATCCCCGAACCCTTTCGGCCACATCACGCCTATCTCCTGATCTACTGAAAGCGCCCAAAACGTTTTTTAACCAGACACAAGCACCCGCCCCACCCCCAACCCGCCAAAATCCTTTGTTAGAATCACCTTTGGTGAGTCCATCCAAAGCAGATCTGGTGCAATCCATTGCGCTTGCAGGCGGCCGCACGGTCGCTGTTGACCGCCGACCCAAGCTGAACGACCGGCTTACGCACCGCGTCGTCGAACAAAACCTTCGAGCCACACCCACACAGAGGAGCAACATGACTGAGATCGTCTCAATCCACGCGCGCGAGATTCTGGACTCCCGCGGAAACCCCACTGTTGAAGCCGACGTCGTCCTCGACGGCGGAGCCAAGGGCCGCGCCGCCGTTCCCAGCGGGGCCTCCACCGGCGAACACGAGGCCGTCGAGCTGCGCGACGGCGACAAGCAGCACTACCTCGGCAAGGGCGTCCTCAACGCCGTCGAGAACGTCGAGTCCATCCTCGCGCCTGAGCTCACCGGCATGGACGCCGCCAACCAGCGCCTCATCGACGCCACCATGATCCAGCTCGACGGCACCGACAACAAGGGCAAGCTCGGAGCCAACGCCATCCTCGCCGTCTCCATGGCCTGCGCCCGCGCCTCGGCCAACGCGCTCAACCTGCCGCTCTATCGTTATCTGGGAGGCGTCAACGCCTGCCTGCTGCCCACGCCCATGATGAACATCCTCAACGGCGGCTCGCACGCCGACTCGAACGTCGACTTCCAGGAGTTCATGGTCATGCCCGTCGGCGCGGAAAGTTTTTCTGACGCGCTCCGCTGGGGCACCGAAGTCTTCCACACCCTCAAGGGCGTGCTCAAGAAGAAGGGCTACAACACAGCGGTCGGCGACGAAGGCGGCTTCGCTCCCAACCTCAAGTCCAACGCCGAAGCCATCGAGCTGATCCTCGAAGCCATCCAGCTTGCCGGCTACAAGCCCGGCGAAGACATCGCCATCGCGCTCGACCCTGCCTCCAGCGAGTTCTACGACAAAGACAAGGGCAAGTACATCTTCAAGAAGTCCGACAAATCCGAGAAGACCTCCGCCGAGATGGCCGCCTTCTGGGAGAACTGGGTGCGCCAGTACCCCATCGTCTCGCTCGAAGACGGCCTCGCCGAAGACGACTGGGACGGCTGGAAGCTGATGACCGAGCAGATCGGCGACATCGTGCAGCTCGTCGGCGACGACCTCTTCGTCACCAACACCACGCGCCTCCAGCAGGGCATCGAGCAGAAAATCGCCAACTCGATCCTGATTAAGGTCAACCAGATCGGCACCATCTCCGAGACGCTCGACGCCATCGAGCTGGCCCGCCGCTACGGCTACACCTCGATCATCTCCCACCGCTCCGGCGAGACCGAAGACACCTTCATCGCGGACCTCGCGGTAGGCACCGGCGCCGGCCAGATCAAGACCGGCAGCGCCAGCCGCACCGACCGCATCGCCAAGTACAACCAGCTCCTCCGCATCGAAGAAGAACTAGGCCAGGCAGCCCAGTTCCTCGGCATCGAGAGCGTCAACTTCGGCCAGTAAGAATCATCACCCTACGCGACGATGCCGCTCATATGAGCGGCATCGTCGCGTTAAGTCTCGATAGGCCGCGTCACCGCCAACGCAGTCATGTCCTCACGCCGTTCGCGTCTGCCACGCAATCTGAAAGCCCTGAACCGCGAAGGCCTCTGAAACTCCGCAGCCGCATCAAGCACACTTCGACAAAGCTCCCCTGCCGAATCCGAAGCAGCCTCTTCCACCACGCGAACCACGCGCTCCACTCCAAACTGCTCCCGCCCTCGCTGGCTTTCCACAACACCTTTGGTGACGATCAGCAATCGCGCTCCCGGTACAAACGCCTGGATCGACGGCTCATACACCAGGTGCGTAAACAACCCCATCGGCACCGAAACATTCGGCAGCAGCCGCGTTCCATCTCCATCGCGAAACACCGCCGGCTGGCCACCGGCATTGATGTACGCCATCACATCCAGCGTCAGGTCGAAGCACCCGACAAACGCCGGGGCGAAACAAACCGAGCCTTTCGCATCGATCACGCTATGGTTGATCTCATGCGCCAGTTGCGCGATCGAGTCCATCAGGTTGACGTCCATCGCTCCAAATATCTCCTGCGCACCCTTGCGAAACGTGTCCTGAACGCGCGCCGCAACCGTATCGGTCTCGGGACGTCGCCCTGCAATGTCCATGATGAGAAAGATCAGCCGCTCGCCGACCACCAGCGCGTCAAAAAAGTCTCCGCCCGTACGAGCAGACTGATACGCTGCATGGAGCTCGATGCCCGGCAGCTCACCAATCTCGGTGTGGCGCGGAGTTCGCTGGACGGTTGCCACTTCTTTTCGCGAATGGCCCACGCGGCCCTCCAATCGTCCCACACGCTGTGGAGGATTGTAACGTGCGGGTGCCCCATGTCCCGATTCATCTTCAAGACAGACTTCCCCATACGCCCCACTCAGCGTACCCTCACCTCTGAGGCCACCCACATGACGACCAAACTTCTGCTCGCCTGCACCCTCCTCTGCGCAACGCTCCACGCGCAAACCCAGCAAACCCAGCCAGCGCCCACCACCCCTGCCCATCCCGCCACCGTCGAGCAGATCCACCAGTACTACGCCATCACCCACTCCATCGAGACAGCCCACAAAGTCATGGACCAGATGGTCACAGCCATGCAGTCCACCGCCCCCTCCTACCTTCCCCAGAATTTCTGGGACGACCTCCGCCAATCGATCAACGCCGTCGATCTCGAAGGCGCCTTCATCCCTGCCTATCAAAAATACTTCTCCGAAGAAGACATGAACGCCGTGCTCGGCTTCTACAAATCCCCGGCCGGCCAGCACATGCTCGAAGCCCAGCCGCTCATCAGCTCCTACGCCCAGCAGGAGCTGCGCGAGATCGGCCAGAAGATCGGCCAGGAGGTCTACCTCCGCCACAAAGACGAGATCGAAGCCGCCCGCAACAAGTACGAGGAGAGCCAGCACCCCGAAGCCACACCAGACACCACCCCGGCTCCAACCCCACCTACGCAAAAACAGTGAGCCTTAGGGGGTCCACGCTAGACGCATGGCGCAAATCATTAGCTTACAGATGAAGTGTCATCCTGAGCGAAGCGACCATAGGGAGCGGAGTCGAAGGACCCCGCGAACGCTTCGGTTGCTCATATCCTCGAACCCCTTCGGCCACGTTATTTCCTCAAAACAGGGCCAAAGGCCCGTCTCATACCAGCCTGGGGCAAAGCCCCAGGTTCGAGACACCCGAAGAATCAGAGGGCTGAAGGCCCGACTTATAGTTCTCGACATTAAGCCAGTAAATTAAATCAATACATTGATAAACCGCATCTAACGCATAGATATAAATAATCTTGAACCTGCACCCTCTTGACAGCCCCGCTATAATGAACCTATAGACATCCAAAAGACCCGGCCCGCGCCGGGTCTTCGCATTTAACCCAGAAGGCCTGCCCGGTACACCCGGCGCAGGCCCTTTCTTTTGAAGACTTTCGTACCCAAGTACGGGGAGGGGTAACCCATGCCAGAAGCCGCCATCCAGTCAGCCGAGAAACCAACCCGCTACCAGTGCCGCCACATCTTCACCGACGGTCACCGCTGCGGCAGCCCCAGCCTCCGCAACGAGGAGTTCTGCTACTACCACCACACCTCCCGCCGAGCCTTCGAGCAGGCGCAGGAGGGCCGCGACCGCTTCGTCACCTTCGACGTCCCCCGCCTCGAAGACCGCCGCTCCGTCCTCGTCGCCATCGAAGAGGTCCTCCAGCGCCTCGCCGCCTGCGCCATCGACAACCGTCGCGCCGGCCTCATCCTCTACGGCCTCCAGACCGCCGTGCTTGCCCTCGCGAAGACCGAAGATCCCGCACGCGACGCCGCCCCGGTCGAAGAGGTCATCCACCATCCGAAGCTGGGTACCGTAGCCCGCCGAGCCGTAGTCACAGCCGAAGGAGAAATTGAGCCAGTACTTGAAGAAGAAGACCTAAATGAATGTGATCAAACACTAAAAGCGTCAGAGCCAGCAAAGCCAACCGGCGTCGCCGCCATGTCGCAGGAAGAGATCGCAAAGCTCTACGAACAGCACACCGCCAAACTCATCAACCGCAAACCCACACCGCAGCCAGCCATCCTCGCCTCCATCAAGGCAACTCACTCTGCTTCGGAAAGCTGTCATTCAAAACCTATTCCTTCCATCTGTCATTCTGAGCGCAGCGAAGAACCATCTGCCTCGGAAAGCTGTCATTCTGAGCGCAGCGAAGAACCCCGGTATTTTGCTGATAGCGCCACAACCGCTCGGGTGCCCCATCCATCGCGGCCACATCGCGATGGGTGGGAAAGCACAAAGCCCACCCAGCACGATTTAGCGCCAACGCACACCCCCACGCACTCTTGTTATCCTGACCATAATCATGTCGAAAAAACCAATCGTCCTCACCATCCTCGACGGATGGGGTTATCGCGCCGAAACCAACGGCAACGCCATCGCCCTGGCCCGCAAACCCACCTACGACAAGCTGTTGACCGAGTACCCGAACACCCTGCTCCGCGCCAGCGAGCACTTCGTCGGCCTGCCCGACGGCCAGATGGGCAACTCCGAGGTCGGTCACCTCAACCTCGGCGCAGGCCGCATCGTCCGCATGGACATGACCCGCATCGACTCCGCGATTGAAGACGGCAGCCTCTTCGACGACCCCACGCTGGTCCGCGCTTACGAGCTAGCCGCGCACGAAGGCCGCGCCCTGCACCTCATCGGCCTCGTCTCCGACGGCGGAGTCCACTCGCACCAGCGCCATCTCTACGCGCTGCTGCGCATGGCCGCCCAGCGCAAGCTCACCCACGTCTACGTCCACGCCTTCATGGACGGACGCGACACCATGCCCACTAGCGGCGTCGGCTACCTCCAGGAGCTGCACCGCAAGTTCCACGAGTACGGCGTCGGCGTCATCGCCAGCGTCAGCGGCCGCTACTACGCCATGGACCGCGACCTGCGCTGGGAAAAAGAGCGTCAGGCATTTGACGCCATGGTCACAGGCCATCCCGAAGGCGGACTCTACGGCAGCCCCGTCGAGCGTCTCCGCGAGCTCTACAACAACGGCATCACCGACGAGTTCGTCCCGCCCTTCACCTGCATCAACCCAACCGATGGCAAACCAGTCGGCCTCATCCGCGACCGCGACGTCGTGATTAATTTCAACTATCGCGCCGACCGAGCCCGCCAGATCACCCGCGTCCTCGGACGCAACTCCGGCTTCGCGCCCGACGCAGGACAGCATCTGCCCAAAGCCGCTGAGCTGGACGAAATGATCCCGCGCAATCTCGTCCCGCGCGACCTGCACTACGTAGCGATGACGCAGTACGACAAGACATTCACTGTCCCGGTCGTCATCCCACCCGAGAGCATGGACAACCTGCTCGCCAACCTCATGGCGCAGGCCAACCTCCGCAACCTCCGCGTAGCCGAGACGGAAAAGTACGCGCACGTCACCTACTTCTTCAACGGCGGAATCGAAAAACCCTTCGCCGGCGAAGACCGCGTCCTCGTCCCCTCGCAGAAGGTCGCAACCTACGACCTCGCGCCGGAGATGTCCGCCGCAGGCATCGGCGACGCAGTCGTCAAGGCCATTGGAGACACGGCGTTCGACGTGATCATCGTCAACTTCGCCAACGCCGACATGGTCGGCCACTCCGGCAAACTGGAGCCAACGATCAAGGGAGTCGAAACCATCGACACGCAGCTCGCGCGCATCTACCAGGCGATCAAGCAGCGCGGAGGCTCACTACTCGTCACCGCCGACCACGGCAACGCCGAGATGCTCATCGATCCGGCAACCGGCGGCCCGCACACCGCGCACACGACAAACCCGGTCCCGTTCATCCTGATCACCGAAGACGGCAAAAAAGTAAGCCTGCGCGAAGGCGGAAGCCTGCGCGACATTTCGCCCACAGTCCTCGACCTGCTCAACCTCGGCCAACCGAAGGACATGACCGGAGGCAACCTCCGCATCGAGCAGACCCGCTAAGGGTTTGCTCGATGCTAAAACTCGCGACGCCCTTCCATCGCCCGCGTCATCGTCACCTCATCGGCATACTCTATGTCGCTGCCGGCGGGAACACCAGTCGCAATGCGCGTGACCTTCAGCGCAGGCTTTGTCTTACGCAGTTCAAGAGCAAGATAGCCCGCAGTAGCTTCGCCCTCAGTCGTCGGCGAAGTCGCCAGAATCACCTCATCGACCGCAGCCAGCCGCGTGAACAGATTGGCCATCCGCAACTGCTCCGGCCCAACTCCGCCGATAGGCGAGAGCGTTCCGTGCAGCACATGGTAGACGCCGTTGTAGCCGCGCGTCTTTTCGATGGTAGCGATGTTCGTCGGTTCCTCGACCACGCAAACTACGCGCTGATCGCGCACCGCGCTGGTGCAGAACGTGCATGGATCAACATCGGTGATGTTGTTGCAGACCGAGCAAAGCCGCAGATGCAGCTTCAGCTCACGGATCGCTGTAGCAAGAGCCTCGGCGTCTTCCGCAGGTGAGCGCAGGATGTGAAACGCCAGCCGCTGCGCGCTCCTGGTGCCTACACCAGGCAGCTTGCGCAGCTCGTCGATCAGCCGCGTCATCGGTCCCGCAAAACGGTCCGCCACGTTAGGTCAACCCCGGCAGGTCCGGCAATCCGAGTCCGCCCATCATCCCGGACAAGCTGGACTTAACCGTCTCATCGACACGCCGCCCGGCCTCATTCACTGCGGCTGCAATTAAATCCTCGAGCAGTTCAAGGTCGCTGCCCGCGCTGCCAATCGCACTCGGCTCGATGCGCAGACGCAGCACCTCTTTTTTACCGTTCATCCGCACGGTCACAACGCCTCCGCCAGTCGAAGCCTCGACGACCGTCTCGGCAAGCTTGCGCTCCATCTGCTCCTGCATCTGCTTTGCCTGCCCGAGCACATCTTTCATCTTTGCAAGATCGGAAAAATTCATTCGTCCCTCACGCTAAAAAATTAATCATCATCGCGCAGATCGATCACGGTACGAATCTCAGCCTGAAACAACGATTGCGCCTGCTGCACCACCGGATGTTCGAGCGCCTTCGCCTGAACGCTTCCCGTCTTCGCTGCACGCTGCTTCTTCGGAGCCGAAGCGCTCGCCGTTCCCGGAAGCAGAACCAGCTTCAACGCGCCAGCTCCAGCATCGCGCAGCGCTGCACGCACAATCTTCTCCGCCTCCGCATTGACGACCATCGAGAGCATCGCCTTCGAGACCTCAGTCTGCACGCGGATCTCGCCGTTCTCAACGGCCCACTCCGCATCGTTGAGCGCATCAGCCGCAGTGTCCTGACTCTTCGCCTTCGAGAGTGCCTCAACCGCAGCCTTCTGCAAAGCATCAGCCGAAGCCGCTTCGGAAGCGGATGTCGCAGGAGCCGAAGATGCGCTCTCGCTTGCAGCCACAACAGGTTCAGTAACAGCAGAAGCAGAAATCGCAGGTGCTGCGACAGAAGCAGAAGCAGGAACCTCAACAGGCTTCGGAACCTGAGGAACAGAAGCCGCAATCGGCGCAGGAGCAGCTGCAGCAGGAGTTTCGTCGAACCGCTTCCTGCTCTGCTCGAACGGCGAGAACGCAGGCTTCGCCGAAACTACAGGAGCAGTAGCAACGCTCGCTTCCACCGCGCGAGTCGTAGTCACACTCTTCGCAGGAGCAGCCTGCGAAACTGAACTCGGTCGAGCCGCAGGACTTCCGCCAACAGGGAACTGACTCAGTATTTCCTCGACTGGAAGCAGACGACGCAAATGCACGAGCTTGAGCAGTCCAAGCTCGAAGTGGAATCGCTGCTCCTGTCTGTAACCAAGTTCGTCGAACGTCCTAAGCATCACCTGGAGAAAGCGCGTCAGCTCTTCCTCGGTGAACAGCGCAGCCGAACGCAACGCACGCCGCTGCTCGTCCGCCGATATCTGAAGCAGCTCAGCCGCCGCACCATCACCAGCGATCTTAGCGATGAGGCAGTTGCGCAGATAGCGCACGCACTGGCGAGCCAGTTGTGCTGGCGAGTTTCCAGCATCGAGCAGTCCGTTCGCCACGGTAATGACTTCAGCGCTGCGGTTGCCATCAACAGCTTCGAGGATTCGCTCGAAGACAGCATTCGGCACCGTTCCCATCAGCTCGCGTATCTGCGAAGCATCGAGCCGCGGTTTGCCGTCCTCCAGCGGTGCGCTCGCAATCGCCTGGTCCATGATGGACAGCGCATCGCGCATCGAGCCATCGCCCGCTTCGGCGAGCAGGCTCAGCGCCGCATCATCGGCGATCACGCCTTCCTTCTCGGCGATGCCGCGCAGCTCGCTCAGAATGTCGGCGAGTTTGACGGCATGAAAGCTGAAGTGCTGGCAGCGCGAGCGCACCGTCTGCGGAATGTCTTCCGGCTGCGTCGTCGCCATCATAAAGACGATGTGCTCGGGCGGTTCTTCGAGCGTCTTGAGCAGCGCATTGAAGGCCGCATCGGTGATCTGGTGCGCCTCGTCGAGGATATAGATCTTGTACTTATCGCGAGCTGGTCTGTAACGAGCCGCATCACGCAGTTCGCGTATCTCGTCGATGCCGCGATTGGTCGCCGCGTCGATCTCAATGACGTCGACTGCGTTACCAGCACGAATCTCGGTGCAGCTCTCGCAGACCTCGCACGGCTCAGGCGTTGGTCGCAGCTCAGAGCCGATGGCGTTGCGGCAGTTGAGAGCCATCGCGAGGATGCGCGCGATGGTCGTCTTGCCGATACCACGATGGCCGCTGAAGATGTATCCGTGCGCGATCCTGTTCTGGCGCAGGGCATTCATCAACGTGACCGTGACGTGGTCCTGCCCCGCAACGTCCGCGAAGCGTTGAGGCCGGTATTTACGTGCGAGAACCTGATATGCCATAAAAAAGAAGTCGACCAAGACACTACGAAGAATATCGACCGAGACTCTATTGTATCGTTCGCGCGAGGGTCAGTTTTTCCCTACCGCGCGGGCGCGCCGTGTCTCACGGCGCCTGCGCCGCACGACCTCTTCTTCGCTGAACATGGTGCCCCGGCAGGCGAAAGCGCCGCAGTAGCAATCGGCGTCGGAGTCGTCGCTGTCGTGCAGGTTGTACTCGTAGGTCAGCTCTTCTCCGGCGGCGATGTCGCGCAGGGCCACGATGTAGATATGACCGCGAATGTCAGTGGTTTCGCAGTTCGGATCACAGGAGTGGTTGATGAACATCGCTGTGCCGAAGCCGTCGATGATGATGCCATCATCTCCGCAACTGAACAGGTAGGTGATGTCGCGGTCTTTATAGCGAGCATCGGCCTCGGCCTTGGTGAAGCGCGGGCCACCGTACTCGATGACACGTTCTCCCTTTTTGAACGGGCGTGTGGTGTAGCAGCCGGCGGCATGGATCGAAGAGGAGCGAATAATGAGACCTTCGGGCACGGAAACAGTCCATCCAGATGTGCGGAGTGAGTAAAGTAGCTTCGAGCGAGAAGCTCCCTCAACGACAATCTATAACAAAGTGAGGACTTCCGCCGTCCAACACCTCAGTTGGATAATAGAAAGACGATGATGTGGCGAGGGACAACCCGTCTTCTGCTGGCTGTGGGGACGCTTTCGGCAGCGTGCTGGGCGCAGAGTGCTCCAGCGGCAAAGCCCTCGGACGCGCCTTGTTCCGCAACAAAGCCTGCATCTGGTCAGGACAGTAATCAAAGCAGCCAGGGCAATACCCAGACGAAGCCTTGCGGTGCATCAACCAGCACGGCGCCAAAGTCTGTTGCGGATCAGTTCCCGTTTCCCGGAGAAGACAGCCAGCCTAAGGCACCTGCTGCGAATGCTCCTGCGCCGAATGCCTCTCATCCTTCGGCTGCGTCGGAGCATCCGTTTCCTGGTGAACCTCCTGCAGCGGACTCGGGTTCGAGTAGTTCAATCCCAGACTCTGGTGGTTCGAGCAGTTCCAGCAGCGATGATGATAATTACGATCCCAGTGCTCCACTTCCCTCAACATTGAAGAAGCCGCAACCAGCTCCGAAAATGCAGACTCCGGATCAACGTGTTGATGAAGATCTCCGGGTCTCGAAGTTCTACATGGACAATGACAATCTTGCGGGAGCGTATTTAAGGGCGAAGGATGCAGTGAAGACTGAGCCGGACTATTCGGAGACGCACTTTGTGCTTGCTCAGGTGCTCACGAAGATGAAGAAGAAGGATGAGGCTATCGCTGAGTACCAGGCATACCTCAAGATGGACCCGAATGGGGATCGTGCGAAGATGGTGAAGACGGCGCTGGCCGATCTCGACCACAGTAAAAAATAGGCAAAATTTGTTTAGGTCAGTGCGCAGGCAGTGTAACGTTGTCATGTTGCTATGAACGAGCTTGGAGAACTGAACCACGCGATTGCCTTTTCGCTGCGCGGACTCGATGCGGCGCAGACCCAGTTTCGTCCCTTGAAGCGTAAGAATCGCTGGAGCATTCAGCAGATTGTAGAGCACCTGCTGCTGACCTACTCGTCTACGGAGGAGATGATTGCAACACGGTTAGCGAAGGGACGACCGACCCGGAAGAAGCCTGGTCTGATGCAACACATCAGCCAGTACACTGTGATTCGATTGGGATATTTCCCTCGCGGACGCAAAGCCCCAACGCTGGTTATGCCTCCAGCAGAGGTTGCTGCGCCGCTTTCAGGCGAAGAACTATCACACCGTGTTCGGGAGCAACTATTGCATCTGCATGAGCTCTGCAACGACGCGGAAAAAGCCTTTGGCGAGAAGCAATGTGCAAGCCATCATGTGCTTGGTCCTCTGAGTGCTGCTCAGTGGCGGCGCTTCCATCTGATTCATGGTGAACACCATGCACGTCAGATACTTGCCATTCGTAAAGAGCATGGAATGTAGCAATCCGAATGTGTAGAGAAGTTATAGGTCGTCGATGACTTCAATTGAGTCGACGTCAATGGGAGTTGCTGCAGGCTCGTCAATCAGGTCTTCTGCGACCCGAAGGAAGCGACGCAGGTAGCGGAGTGGTTCTTCGGCAGAAGCCATCTCTTTGAGGTGATAGAGCCAGACATCTTCGCGCGTGCGGCGGCGAGTATAGCCTTTGCGCACAACGGTGCCTATGGAGCCGTCACGCATTCTGCGCTGGAAAGATTGCGTCGGGACTTGGAACACCATATCTTCGCCGGGCTTCCAAAAGGCCTGCGCAAACTCGTGCGAAAAGACAAGCGAGTAATAACGTCTTTCTCCTGCGAGAAGCGCGGCTGCTTGCACGGCACCGGGCCAGGCCAAGCCCAGCTTGCCCGTGTACCATTTGCGGAATTCAAACCCGTTCGTGCGGGCCTGTCCTATGAGAAGCTGAAGCAGTTCAAGCCGTGTCATCTTCGTTCCGCTTGGATGATCCGGGGAGTGCATGACTCGCCGGTCGAGCCAGTATAGTCTACGTTGAAGGACGGGGAGCCAAGGCAACGAGCGATTCAAGGTTAAGCTACGGGATGGAAACTCGGAAACGGTCTGCTTACGGCTGGAAAGATGCTGGAATGCTGCTTGCGGTTGTGCTGGCGCTGGCCTTGTCTTCTGGGCTGAAGGCGCACGCTGCTGATTACGACGTTGCTGCCCATACGGACCCGATCAACCTGACGCCAGAGGTGCGTGCGGCTGAGGGGCGCTTCTATGACATGGACTACGATGGCGCGCTGCGCCAGTTTGAGGCCATCATGAAAGCGCATCCGAACGATCCGATGGCCATCGATTATGTGCAGAAGACGCTAATTATCCGCGAGTTGTACCGTCAGGACCTGATGGATACTACGTATTACGCGCACGATAGCTTTCTGACTTCGAAGCGCAGGGTGGACATTCCGCAGGCGACCAGGGACCGCATCGAGGCGCTGACCGATCAGGCGATTGCTCTTTGCGATAGTGAGATTAAAGCGAACCCAACGGACAAGAACGCATATTTTGCGCGAGGGTATGCGCGTGGCATGCATGCCGTTCTCATCACGTTGGCGGATCATAGTTTTGTTGCTGCGGCGCGGCAAGGTCTGGCTTCGCGCAATGACAGCGAACAGGCGCTTAAGATTGATCCAAACTATGCCGATGCGAAGATGGCGATTGGCATTCAGGAGTTTGCCGTGGCGAGTCTGCCTCGATTTCTGCGGTTTATGGTGGGGATTGCAGGGATTGGCGGCAACAAGCAGCGCGGGCTAGAACTGCTGCGAGAGGCGGCCGCGGATGGGGTGGTGACGCCTGTGGAGGCAAAGACGGCGCTAGCCTTGTTTTTGCGGCATGACTCCAAGTATTCGGAGGCGATCCAGGTGGAGCGGGAGCTCGTTGCTGAGTATCCCCACAACTACCTGTTTCACCTCGAGTTGGCGAATCTGACCAAGGACATTGGCAATGGTCCGGCAGCGATTGCGCTCTACAAGGTAGTCATTGCGAATGGGCATAGGTCGGGGTATTTTGTTGAGCCGCGGTTACATATGGCGTACTTTGGCCTCGCGGACACGGAACGCGGTCAAAACCAGCTTCAGGAGGCGGCTCAGGACTACCTGAATGCGGCGGCGCAGCCTGGTTGTACGGAATGGATTCGCAGGCGGGCGCAGTTGAACGCAGGTGAGGTTCTAGACCTGCTGCATGATAGGGCGGCGGCAGTGCGGCAGTATGAGCTGGCTTCGGCAGGTGGAGAAGACCAGTCGCAGGCCGATGCAGCACGGCGCTATCTGAAGACGCCGTATACAGGCAAGTGAGGGGGCGGGTTGGATGATGTGACGCTTCTTGGTAGGGAACCGAACGCAAGAGCTGCCCGTAATATAGCAGTGGAATGGCTGCCTGGTATGGCAGAATAGATTGTCGGAGCAAGAGATATGTACTGTAGCCGTTGTGGAAAGCAATTGGATCCAAGTTCCCGATTCTGTTCCGCATGCGGATCGACGGTGAACGTTGCCGGGGCAGTACCCGGGGCGCAGCCTCAATCACAGATGGTAAGGCCACGTGAGAACCGCATGATTGCTGGTGTATGTGCCGCATTTGCCATGCACTATGGCTGGGACCTGAACCTGGTTCGCATTATTACGGCGGTGATTATCATTTTGACCGGAGTGGGCGCACTTGCATACATCGCCGCTTGGGTCATTATCCCTGAGGCTCCATACGGTGTACCGGTGAAGAGCGCCTGAGTGCTCTGAAAAATCTGAAGAAAGTCTCGCACAAGACATTGCCTCAAAAGCCAGCTTCTCAAGAGTTTGACGCACGACCCTTTCACTACCGGAAGGGCGATCTATACTGCGGCGGCGTTCCAATGGCCTCGCTTGCTGAAGCGCACGGTACGCCACTGTATGTTTATTCGGGCGAGCAGATTGATGAGCGATTTGGCCTGTTTCAAGCAGCGTTCCACGACCGGCCGCATACTGTCTGCTATGCCGTGAAGGCGAATTCGTCGCTTGCGATTATGCGGCGGCTGGCGAAGCTGGGCGCAGGGTTCGACATTGTCTCAGGCGGCGAGCTGGAGCGCGTCCGCAAGGCCAGCAGGGCTGCCTTGAAGCGGGTGGTTTTCTCCGGCGTAGGCAAGCAGGTGTGGGAGATCGACGCCGCGCTCGATGCGGAGATTCTGCTGTTCAATGTGGAGTCGGTGTCGGAGCTTGAGCTTTTGGCTGAGCGTGCAAAGGCGCTTGGGAAGAGGGCCCGGTTTGCCTTGCGGGTGAACCCGGATGTGTTTGCCGAGACGCATCCGTATATCTCGACTGGGTTGAGCGAGCACAAGTTTGGCATCGACATCAAACAGGCGCGGGCGATCTATAAACGTGCGGCGCGGCTGAAGTGGCTGGATGCTGCCGGTGTGAGTGTCCATATTGGTTCGCAGATTCGCAAGGTGGATCCGTTTGCGGCCGCGCTGGAGAGGGTGACGGCGCTGATTGCGGAGCTTCGACGTGACGGGCATGACATTCGCTATGTGGATGCGGGCGGCGGTCTCGGCATTGATTACGGTGCGGGGGAGTTTGATCCGGCGCATCAAGTAGAGAAATATGCTACTGCCCTGGAGAAGGGATTGGGCGGTGAGACGGCACATCTGCTGCTGGAGCCGGGACGGTTCATTGTGGCGCAGGCCGGCGCGTTGGTGACGCGCGTGCTCTATGTAAAGAAGAACGGGGCGAAGACGTTTGTGATTACGGACGCAGCGATGAATGACCTGATTCGACCTTCGCTCTATCATGCGCACCATGAGATCGTTCCGCTGAAGCAGGCACGCGGTGTTTCAGTAAAAGTCGACGTTGTAGGGCCTGTGTGTGAGTCAGGCGACTTCTTTGCTCGCGATAGAGAATTGGTGCGCGTGAAACCGGGAGACTTAGTGGCTTTGCTCGATGCCGGCGCGTACGGGATGAGCCTTGCATCGAACTACAACACACGGCCAAGGCCCGCCGAAGTAATGGTGGAGGGTGCTGAGTCGCGGCTCATTCGGCGCAGGGAGAGCCTGCGCGAGATGCTGGCTGGAGAGCAGGCCTGACGCGCATTCGGGGCCGCGAACATGCTAAACTTCCGAAGGCGGGCGGCTTTTGGAGCCTGATGGACCCGCTCGAAACCAAGACAGAGGTAGCGCATGTCCGGCCATTCAAAATGGGCCACAATCAAGCACAAGAAGGGTGCGCTTGACGCCAAACGTGGCAAGATCTTTACCCGCCTGATTAAGGAAATTACCGTTGCGGCAAAGGCCGGCGGCGGCGATGCGGATGGCAATCCCCGCCTGCGCACGGCAATTGCGGCGGCAAAGGCGGAGAACATGCCCGCCGACAACATCAAGCGCGCGATCCAGCGCGGCACCGGCGAACTGGAAGGTGTCTCGTACGAAGAGATTACCTACGAGGGTTATGGACCGGGCGGGGTAGCGATCATCGTCGAAGTGCTGACCGACAACAAGAACCGCGCGGTGAGCGAGATACGTCATGCGTTTAGCAAGAACGGTGGCAATCTAGGCGCCGAAGGCGCGGTAGCCTGGATGTTCACCAAGAAGGGTGTTATTTCTGTCGCCAAGTCTGCGGCCAGCGAAGACAAGCTGACGGAGATTGTGCTGGACGCCGGCGCCGAAGACCTGAGCGACCAAGGCGAAAGCTGGGAGGTCGTGACCGATCCCAAGGACTTTGAAGCCGTGACTGAGGCGCTGAAGAAGGCGAAGGTCGAGCCTGAGACCGCTGAGGTGACGAAGATTGCTTCGACTTATACGAAGCTCGAAGGCGCGCAGGCGAACGCGATGATACGGCTGCTGGAGACGCTCGAAGATTTGGATGACACGCAAAATGTCTACTCCAACTTCGACTTCGACGAAGCGGCGGTCGCTAACGCTGGTTGATTGGATTCCAACGGTGTACCGGAGGCCGCCGTTGAACGGCGGCCTTTCTTCTGCGGACCACAAACCTTAAACCGGAGAGTTGCTGAGTGACGAAAAAAGCGAGAGGGATTACCAGGGTCGTGGGAGTTACGGTTTTGCTGGTTTCCGGCCAGTTTGTGATGTCTCAGTCGCCTGCCGCAGGTGAAACACAGACACCGTTTCATACTGTTGGCGGACACCTTCCTCTTGAGGTGGGCGCGCTGGTGCAAAGCGGCTTCGGAGTCACGGAAGACCGCAACAGCTTCAAATTCTTGATGACCGGTGTGCAGGCAGGTAAGGTGCTTACTGGGAATTACGGTCCTGGAGCTTTGCGCGGCAACTTTGAATATGCTGTGCAGGTCTTTCCATTCTGGCAGTCGTATACGCCGAAGTTTCAACGGGAAACTTGTGCCGTAACCGCATACCTGTCATGCAGCGCACCTTACACGGTCGGTGGGACATTCACGGGTATCTCGATTACTCCGATTTTGCTGCGCTGGAATTTTGTCAGCACAGAGAAGCTATCTCCCTGGTTGCAGGGCGGAGGTGGGATGATCTGGACGAATCATAAATATCCCGCGTTCGGTGGCCCGCCGTACAACCCCACCAATGACGGAGTGAACTCGGACACGAGCGTGTGGAACTTTACTCCGCAGTTCGGCGTGGGGGCGCATTACTTTTTGAGCCCGCGCAGGTCCATTGATTTTGGAGCCAACGCGGTGCACATATCGAGCGCTTCAATCGGCGATAAGAATCCGGGTGTGAATGCGAGCGTACAGTTCACGATTGGATATACGTGGTGGAAATGAAGAACGACGCGATCATCGAGTGTGTTCCAAATTTTTCCGAAGGGCAAGATGTAGCTAAGGTGCGTCAGATTGTGGCCGCGATGCAGGCAGACGAGGTGCGCCTGTTGGACTGGTCGTTGGACGCAGCGCACAATCGCTCGGTTGTAACGATTGCCGGCCCTGCGGCAGCGGTAGTCGAGTCGGCTGTGCGCGGAGCAGGGAAGGCTGCCGAGTTGATTGACCTTACCGGTCAGAGCGGTGTGCACCCAAGGATTGGAGCAGCCGACGTGGTGCCCTTCATCCCAGTTAGTGGAGCTTCGCTGGCAGATTGTGCGGTGCTAGCCCGGCAGGCAGGGCTGCAAATCTGGAGGCGCTTTGGCGTGCCGGTGTACTTTTACGGTGCTGCGGCAGCACGGCCGGATCGCGTACAGCTTGAAGATGTCAGACGAGGCCAGTTTGAGGGACTGCGCGAGTCGGTCCGCAAAGACTCGGCGCGGCGGCCTGATATCGGTGGCCCGGAACTGCATGATACGGCAGGAGCGAGCGCGGTGGGTGCACGCAGCTTTTTGATTGCGTACAACGTACATTTGCAGCAACCTGACATCTCGGCCGCCCGAGCGATTGCACGCGATATACGGGCGTCAAATGGGGGATTGCACGGGGTTAAAGCGATTGGAGTGTTGGCAAACGGCCGGGCACAGGTGAGCATGAATATCACGGATTTTCGCGTGACACCGATGCGCCAAGTCCATGCCACCGTGAGCCATCTGGCCCAACGGTATGGGGTTTTGACTGAAGATGCAGAGTTAATCGGCCTGATTCCGCAGGAGGCCTATGAGCCGGATTCGGAGTGGGTGCGTCAAATAACTGACTTCGACCCGGAGAGCAAAGTGCTGGAGCGAAGGCTGAACTCCCCGATTGCCTGGCCTAACACAGAAGTGGCAGGTCTGGACTCAACATGGCCACCCCGTTGATGCTTGCTAGCGAGTCAAACTTCACGAAACAATAGTAGTGTGCGCTCGCTGCGCATCAGGAATAGAAGGTACCGAACTATGACCGGAAGAAAAACGATATTTTTAGCGATGGCCCTTGTGATGCTTGGCCTCAGCGCAGCTCCAGCACGAGCGCGCGCCGCGGAGCTTTCGAGCGATGCCAAGGCCGCGATCCCGCGCGACGTGCAGCAGTTAATCGTAGTGGATTACCGCGCCATGCAGAACTCGACTGCAGCAATGGACCTGAAGGACAAGGTACTGCCGCCGGAGTTGAAGCGACTGGAGACCGCGCTAAAGACTTCCGGTCTGAAAGTAGATCAGGATGCAGACGTGCTTGCGTTCGCTGCGTTCAATGATCCAGAGGCGCACGGGACACGGATTGTTGGTATAGCGCAGGGACAGTTCCAGACGGGAGCCATTCTGGCGCACTTCGCCAAAAACAAAATTAAGCCGACGATGCTGCGCAACAACAGCATTTATCCGATGGGATCAAATGGAATGAGCGTCGTCTTCCTGAACCAGACGACGATGGTCTTTGGCGATCATTCAGCTATTAAAGCCGCGTTGGACGCGCGCGATGGGATGGTGCCAAACTTTCTCGATAACAGTGACATGGTGAACGAGATGATCGGCGTGCAACAAAAGGCAGTCTGGAGCCTGCTGGACCAGAAGGGGACGCAGACGATGATGCGCAGTGTTTTGGGTGACGCGGCGCAACTTGCTGACTACGACACAGTGCGAAACCGTATGAAGAGCTCACAGTACACGATGGACTTTTCAAACGGTGTAAAGTTCGATATGGCGGTGGTGACGTCAGATGCGTTAACTGCTGCAACGGCTGCGACGCTGATGAAGGGGCTTGTACTAGTGCGCAAGACGTCGGGTTCGCCGTTGGAGAAGACTGCGCTTGACCAGACGACGATCGACTCTACTGGTGGAACTTTGACGGTGGATTACTCCTCGTCAGACAGCCAGTTTGCAAGTCTACTGTCCTCGCCGTTGTTTCAGTCTGTTGTCCGATAGTTAGTCAAAGTCATACAGCACAAGAACAGCCCTTCTTCGGTTCGCGAAGAAGGGCTGAATTTCTTGCATATCAGGCCGCGCGGATGAGCGGCAGGACTCGTGCCTTGACCTGTTCCGCCGTGAAGGGCTTGCAGATGTAGCCCTGTGCGCCCGCCGCTATGGCGCGCAAGACGAAAGGCTCGCTGCCCTCGGTCGTAATCATGACGACAGGCACGCCCTGGGCGAGGTTTTCCCTCTTCTTCTGTTCGAGAAACTGAAGCCCGTCCATGACGGGCATATTGATATCGCTCAGTATTAGGGAGAGGGGGGTGGTGGTCCCGCTTTCGTTGCGAAGAGCCTCAAGGGCTTCTTCCCCATTGGAAGCCTGAAGGACCTCGGAAACTTCGAGTCCGGCTTGATGCAACGCCCGCTCGATCACCTTTCTCATGACTGCCGAATCATCAATAATCAAAGCTCGCAAAACCCAGCCCTCCCGGTAGGTGCATCTAGTCTGTGGTTTGTATCGGCAGGAAAGAGTGCAGCATGAGCGCTGATTGCACTTGTTCCTGCACAAACTCCCTTAGCAACTTCTAACGCATTCTGTTGCGGGTTCGGCACGAGAAATGCACAAGTCTGGTGCATGGACAGCGGAATGTATGCGGCATATACGGGTTTGTTGGCGCGCACGCAGGCGTTGGACACGGCGGCCAACAATCTCTCCAATGCCGGTACGAGCGGGTTTCGCGCACAGCGAGATTATTTTCGAGGCGTGCTAGCTGGCGGCATTGACGAGTCGCCTATGACTGCTTCGCAGGTAGGGCAAGCTGTGAACGGTTTTGGTGTACTCGGTGGCGATCGGCTTGACTTCGGACAAGGGCAGCTAGAAACGACAGGCAATCCACTCGACATGGCATTGCAGGGTAGTGGGTTCTTCGCAATTCAGACAACGAATGGAGTGCGCTACACGCGCGATGGCTCATTTACACGCTCGTCGATGGGCGTTTTGGAGACGAGCATTGGCGAGCCTGTGCTTGATGCGAATATGCAGCCTATTACGGTTCCGACTGGATCGATTCATGTGAGCGCGGATGGGACCATCTCTGTTTCAACTTCAGGTGGCAGCGCAATCGCGGGACAAGTGGGTATTTTCGATTTCTCCGATGAGAATGTGCTGACTGCTGAAGGCACGAACACTTTCAATGCGAATGGGGTGAAGCCCATCGCGGGAGCCGCGACGGTGCAACAGGGGGCGCTTGAGAACTCAAACGAAGACACCATTCACGGAACGATGCAGATGGTGCTGGTGCAGCGTCAGTTCGAGATGATGCGACGCGCATTGAGTGTATTCAACAACGATTTTGACAAGACGGCGACAGAGGATCTGCCGCGCGTTTGAAGGTTTGTGAGGCAAGGGAGGAGCAACGATGATTCGTGCGTTATATACGGCGGCCAGCGGCATGAGCGCGCAGCAGGCCAATCTGGACACGGTGGCGAACAATCTCGCCAACTCGGGCACGGCGGGCTTTCGCGCACGTCAGATGCAGTTTGAGGACATGATCTACCAGAATTTGGTGACTCCTGGAGCGGCCGATAGCCAGCAAACGATGTCTGCCGGATTGCAGATAGGTCTTGGCACTAAATCAACTTCCAGCGAGATGATTATGACGCAGGGAACGCTGAATCAGACTGGCAACCAGTATGATCTGGCGATCCAGGGCGGAGGTTTTTTTCAGGTCTCGAAACCTGACGGCACGATCGAGTACACGCGTGCCGGCAACTTCACGCGCAACAACCAAGGCACGATCGTCACCGAAGACGGCGATACTGTACTGCCTGCGATCACAGTCCCGCAGAATGCAACGAGCGTAACGATCTCACAGTACGGTGTGGTGACGGCCACGATCCCAGGGCAGACGAATCCTGCTCAGTTGGGAACGATTCAACTGGCGACATTTCCGAATCCCGAAGGGCTCGAGTCGGTTGGCAGCAATCTCTTTCAGCAGTCTGCCGCGTCGGGCAATCCGATCACGGATACGCCCGGTGGAAATAGCGGCATGGGTACGCTTCAGCAGGGCTACGTCGAGAACTCGAATGTCGATGTCGTAGGCGAGTTCGTGCAGATGATCCTCGCGCAGCGCGCCTACGAGAGCAACTCCAAAGTCGTGCATGTGGCCGACGACATGTATTCGCAGATTAACAACCTGGTGCAGTAGGAGCTTGTGATGCGTAAGATGACCTGGCCATGGTGGACAATGCTCTTCTGGTTTGCGGCTTGGGTACTTGCTGTACTCATCGCAACCGTAGCACAAGCGCAGTGCCTGCCAACACCAGCGGCGGCCGCAGCTTCCGTGGACCTTGCATCTTTTCCTACACGAGCGAAGAACGGATATCGTGTTGCATCAATAAATCAGGACCACGCTCTACACAAGCGATGGGTCATGATTGTCAGTTGTGACCATCCTGATTGGCCCGCGATCGAAATGCCTCTTCAGACGATCCAGAAACAGCGCTCGGACCCGCGTGAGTTAGCGTTGCTGCTATTGCAGACGGGCCCATCAATTATCCGCGCAGGTGATGCTGTAGAGCTGTGGAACGAGCAGGGAAATTTAAGGCTTGAAGTCGCAGCCATCTCGGAGCAAAACGGAAAGCTCGGTGAAGTCGTGCGCGTCCGTTTGATGCAAAGGCAGACACTTGGAGCGCAGAACGAAAAAGAGTTTCGCGGTGTAGTGCTTGGGCCGCGTGATGTGGAGATGCAGCCATGACGAGAGCAACGAATTTCGATCCGGAAGACATGCTCGATGGTAATGAGCAACGAAATTTTGTCCGTCCGATTGCATATGCTCGGGTTGAGTGCGCGGGTGTCTGGCAGTTTGCGTTATGCATTGTGTTTGTCCTGATGCTGTTGGTGGCCGCGGCGTCACTTCATGCGCAGGTATTTGGAAAAGGTAAAAAGGACGTTACAGTCAAACCGAATGTCGCATCGGAATCGCTCGATGCGTATGTAGCGCGAGTGCGCGCAGAGAATTCAAATGTGCAGACAACGCCAGGGTCCATCTGGACGGACTCGGGTCGACTGACGCGTATGAGCACCGATGTGCGTGCGATGCGGCCGCATGATCTGATCTCTGTCGTGGTAATGGAGAACCTGGCCGCTTCGACCGATGGGACGGTGAAGAATTCGCGTTCTTCCAGTGCCAACTCGCAGGTTGCGTCGTTGCTTGGCAATCTCCACGCGGGTAATGCACTGCAGAATCTAGTCAATCAATCTTCCTCGGATGCTCTCAACGCCCAGGGGACCACTCAAACCAATTCGAGTCTCAGCACTGTCTTTGGTGGGCAAGTTGTGGATGTATTGCCGAATGGAATGCTGGTGATAGAGGCGGCGCGGCAAGTTACGTTCAGCCAGCAGACGCAGACAATTGTGCTGCGCGGTTTGGTCCGCCCTGAAGATATCTCGCAGCAAAATCAGATACTCTCGACGGCGATTTCAAGCCTGGAGCTAGAGGTGCGAGGTAAGGGGATCATCTCGGATTACACGCATAGACCAAATGTGCTGGTCAGATTGCTGCAACAGTTGTTGATTTTTTAGCAGGTGAGCATGCAGAGAAAAATATATGCACGCAGGTCAGATGTTGGGTTGCTTTGTTTGATGGGAATGTTGGCGATGGCGATTGCATTACCAGCGTTTGCAGTGGACACGGCGATTCCGATGCATAGAATGGCGCGCATTAAAGATGTTGCGTCGATTGAGGGGATTCGCGATAACCAGTTGGTCGGTTATGGAATTGTCGTAGGCCTCAACGGAACTGGCGACAGCCAGCAAACGACATTTCCTGCGCAGACACTTGCTGCGACGCTACTGCGCATGGGAGTGAGTGTGCCGGCGACTTCTATCAGAGTTCAGAATCTGGCGGCGGTATTCGTCGAGGCAACGCTTCCTCCGTTTGCACAACCAGGAACGAAGATTGATATAACGGTCTCTTCGGCTGGCGACGCGCGAAGTCTTGAAGGCGGTCTGCTCTTGATGACTCCTCTTTATGGTGCGGACGGCAAAATATATGCTCAGGCGCAAGGCCCGCTCGTTGTTGGAGGGTATTCCGTCAGCATGAATGGGAACGTGAAGCAGGTAAACCAGCCGAACACGGCGCGCGTGCCTTTCGGCGGAATGGTGGAGCGCGGCGTTCCGCTTAATATTGAAGGGCAGACGCACTTTTCGTTTCTCCTCAATGATGCGGATTTCCGTAGTGCGGAGGCGATGGCGCAGGCGATCAATCATCAACTGGGGCGCGATGCTGCGCACGCGCTCGATAGCAGGCGCGTAGACCTTGCAGTGAAGCCTGGAGAAGATATTCCAGAACTTTTGGCTGAAGTGGAGTCGATTGAGGTCCCGGTGTTTCCTCGCGCGAAGGTGGTAGTGAATGAGCGTACGGGAACGGTGGTGATTGGAGGAACTGTTGTCTTGCAACCTGTGTCGATTTTGCATGGTGGATTGGAGGTTAACGTGGTGAGCGACTTTGAAGTCTCGCAACCATCCCCGTTCTCTTCTACTGGTACGACCCAGGTAGTGCAGCAGACACGCATCAATGCCAGGGACAAGCCAGTGAATCGCATCGAATTGAAGCAAGGCGCTACCGTGGACGATCTGGTGCGAAGCCTGCAAACGATTGGAGCAACTGCACGTGATGTCATTTCAATCCTTCAGGCGATGAAGGCAGCAGGCGCTCTGGAAGCGGAGATTGAGGTGCTATGACGATTTCTCCAGTGATGACGAATCCATCTGTAACCAGCGCAGACCGAGCGAAACAGGCGAAGTTGGTTGATGCTGCGCAGCAGTTCGAGGCGACGATGATGCAGGAACTGTTGAAGCCCTTCAGCAATAGTCAGGACAGTTGGGGTATCGACGCGCAGGACAGCGATGCTGGTGCGGACACGATGAGCAGCTTTGGCACTGAAGCGATGGCAAAGGCCATTGCCAAGAATGGTGGCCTTGGCATCGCAAGACAGGTAATTCAACAGGTTACGCAGGAAAATCAGCGCATCGATGAAAAGAAACCTTGAGAGTACTAAAGTTTGCCAATCTCGTGCCGATACTCTGAAGTAGTGGAGGACTCGGATGAGTGTGACAAACGGGATTGGCAATCTGCAGCAAACTACTGGTACATCCGCAACTGAGGCTGCGGCGCATGTCTCTGGCAGTGCGGTGAAGGCAAAGGGCACTGCCGAGACTCGGTCTGAACAGACCGATCATGCTGAGTTGAGTACCGCAGGAAGTTTGATCTCGAAAGCTTTGGGTGGCTCTGACGTTCGGATGGGCAAGGTGCAGGCGTTGCAGCAGGCGATTGCTTCAGGTAGCTATCAGGTGTCATCTTCCGATGTTGCGGACAAGCTTGTTGATTCCATGATGGAGTAGTGATGCAGATGGAACAGAATGTTACGGAGATTCTCGACGAAGCGATTCGCGCGCTGGCAGTTCTTGACCTGAACAGATTGAAAGAGCTAGAAGTGCGTGTTGACTCAATGGCGACCGCGGGAACGTTGCGTCAGTTTTCGGACCGCAGGAAGGTTGCTGAAAAGCAGCGGTTGCTGAGGATGCTTCTCGAAAATTGCAAGTCGAACCTGGATACGCTTCACCGCCTCCATGTTAAGAATACGAGGGAACAATGGGCTCACTAACCTCTTTAATGGATATCGCCCAGCAATCTCTGATTGCGGACCAGAACGCGCTGAATATTACCTCAAACAATGTGGCTAACCAAAATACTCCGGGCTACACGCGCGAAGTGGTTTCCTGGCAGCCAGATGATGCGGTGACGCTGAATGGCCAGACGTTTTATGAGGGCATTACGTCGTCCGCAGTCTCGCAGCGCGACCGTGTGTTGGATCAGCGTGTGCAACAACAGACGCAGGTGCAGGCGCAGAGTCAGGCGCTCGATGGTGCGTTGCAGCAGGTGGAGAACATATTTGGGCTCAGCTCATCGTCAACCTCGGCAGGTACAACCGCTCTGGGAACGGCGATAGATTCCTTTTTCAACTCGTTCTCATCGCTTGCTGCCAACCCGACGGATACGGCGACCCGGCAGAGCGTGTTGGACGCAGCAAACACACTGGCATCGAACTTTAATTCAGCTTCCAACCAGATATCACAGATTGCGACCGGGTTGAGCCAACAGGTTAGTGGAATCGTCGGTCAGGTCAATTCGTTGACTGCGGCGATTGCCTCGCTCAACCAGCAGATTGGCAGTGTCAGCCCGAATAGCGATGCTGGCTCACTCGAAGACCAAAGGCAACAGGCGATCAATCAGCTCTCGCAGTTGGTAGGACTGGATCAAATCTCAACTGAAAGCAACGGCATTACCCTGACGACCAGTAACGGCGCGGTGTTGGTAGATGGAGGAAAATCATTTGCACTCGGAACTACCGATGCTGCAGGTGCAACCGATGTAGTATCAAGCGCGACAGGTGCCGACATCACCGCGGGGCTGACTGGCGGGCAACTTGGCGGTGTGTTGGAGGCGCGTGACCAGCAGATTCCGGCTTACCAGTCTTCTCTCGACAATCTTGCCTATGCAATCGGAACGCAGGTGAACAGCCAGAATGTGCTCGGCCTAGATGAGAATGGCGTTGCCGGCGCGGCTTTGTTTACGCTGTCAGCGACCGCAACGGGAGCAGCCTCGGCGATTGCCGTTTCGACGACCGATCCCTCGAAGATTGCTGCGGCAGCTTCGACCGAGGGCGCAGCCGGCAATAGTAATGCGCAGGCGTTGGCTGATCTTGCGAGCGCTACGCTCGTAGGCGGCTCGACTGCGGATGGTTTTTACTCCGGACTGCTGGGGCAGATCGGTAACGATGCTTCGGCGGCGACGACGGACAACTCTGCACAGCAGGCGACTTTGACTCAGCTCACCACGCAACGGGATTCGCTCTCTGGAGTGTCTCTCGATGAGGAGGCCGCAAACCTGACAACGTATCAGCGATCGTACGAGGCGGCAGCGAAGGTATTCACGATTGTGGACCAGGTTATGGCAGATGCGCTGAATCTGGGTGAGCAGACGACGGTGAGCTAGTGATGTGCAGTAGCGGATACGTTTGCGAAGTTTGAGAGTAGGAGTATGGCATTGAGAGTCGATCCCTTTTACGTGAACAATTTGGCGGCTGCGGTGGACCAGTCGAGCAGCGTGGAGGCGACACTGACGAACGAGCTGTCGAGCGGGCTGCGGGTGTCGTCGCTGGAGGATGATCCGGTTGCGGCGGCGCAGAGTGAGTTGCTGAGCAGTGCGATCTCGAAGGACGATACCTACGTGCAGTCGGCTACCAACGAGACGGCCAGGATGCAGGTGACGGATACGACGCTGGGCGATGTTGTAACGCAATTGACCTCGGCGGTGTCTCTGGCGATTGAGGGGAACAATGGGACGATGAATGCGGCTAACCAGAGTTCGGTTGCCGAGCAACTCTCGGGCATCCGGGATGAGGTGGTTTCGCTGGCGAATACGAGCTACATGGGGCAGTACCTCTTCAGTGGGAGTAAGGCGGTTGAGCCGTTTACGGTGGACTCTTCGACCACGCCGGCGACGGTGACGTACAACGGCGACACGGCGCTCCAGTATGTGGAGGCTCCGGGTGGTCAGAAGATCCAGGTGAATCTGCCGGGGTCGAGTGTCTTCGGCGGGGCGACCGGGGCGCTGACGGTGCTGAACCAGTTGATTGCGGACATGGCCGGTGGGGCGGGGGCGACGACCCTCTCGAATGACACGACGGCGCTGAGGAATGCGCTGACGCAGGTGACGAGTCAGCGGAGTGTGCTGGATGGGTCACTGAGTATGGTGCAGCAGACGAGTACCTACACCCAGACGCAGGTGGCGCAGTTGACGGCGCAGCAGGGGAGTCTGGTGGCGGCGGACCCGGCGCAGGTGGCGACGGCGCTCTCGTCGTCGGAGACCCAGCACCAGGCGCTGCTAAGTGTGATGAGTGCGCTCAACAAGACGGACTTGTTCGACCTTCTACAGTAAGGGGTACCCCCCTCCCATACTTTTGTGGGTAAAGTCTTGATTCTGCGGGATTTTGTTGTAAAGTATTCATTTTATTGGAGTTGCAATGAGAAAAGCCCCCGTTTATGGGGGCTTTCTTTTGCTCCTATTTCTATTGTAGTTGGTGGAGATAGGAAAACCGCCAAATTCGAGATGGAAAATGTCGTTTGTTTTGTGGTGGTTGGAAGAAATATTTCATGGAGGGGGCTTGACAGGGTTTTTGGGGAGATCATGCGCCATCGGTTGATGACTGTTCGGACGTAAGCTTGTGTGGTTGGAGAAATAAATTGAGTGGAGGAGCGAGGATGTCCTGGAACTTTAAGGATCAGAGGGTGCTGGTTGCGGGTGGGACGGGTGGATTGGGCCGGGCGGTGAGTCTGGCGTTTCTTGGTGAAGGGGCCAGGGTGTTTGTCACGTATCGGTCGGATGCGGAGTTTGCCGCTTTGAAGAAGGATGCCGGGGCTTCGGCTGGTTTGCTTCAGGGGTATCGGGTGGATGTGACGGACGAGGCGGCGGTGCAGGCTATGGTTGAGAAGATCGTTGCGGGCCATGGGGGTGTTGATGCGCTGGTCAACACGGTTGGCGGGTATGCGGCGGGCTCGCCTTTGTGGGAGACGGAGCCGGAGGTGTTGGAGAAGATGCTGACGCTCAATTTGCGTGTGGGGCATTTGCTGGCGCGGGCGGTTGTTCCGGTGATGCTTGGGCAAAAGAGTGGGGCGATTGTGAATGTTGCTGCGCGGGCGGCGGTCGATCATGCGGCGGGAGCGTTTGCTTATGCTGCGTCGAAGGCGGCGGCGGTTGCGATGATGGATTCGCTGGCGGCGGATTTGAAGGGGACGGGGGTGCGGGTGAATTCGGTGTTGCCGAGCATTATCGATACTGAGGTGAACCGCAAGGCCATGCCTCAGGCTGATTTTGCAAAGTGGCCGAAGCCGGAGGAGATTGCCAGCGTCATTTTGTTTCTTTGCAGTCGTGAGGGAAGGGTTGTCGATGGGGCGGCTGTGCCGGTTTATGGTGGGCAGTAGTGAGCCGGTTAAATGTGTTCAGGGCCGAAGAGGGCTTCGAGGTCGCGCCGTCCATGAACGACACGAAGAATCAGGACATCCTGTTCTTCGACGGCGTAGATGATGACGTACTCTCCGACCGGGAAACTGCGCGTGCCTGTTCCGAATTCATGGTCGCGGCTGCGGCCCAGGTAGGGATGCTGGGCCAGCAGGATAAATCTGCTGGTGAGGGAGTCTACAAGGTGGTCGGCGATCTCGATGCTGGAGCTTTCTTTGGCGATGAAATACCAAATGTCGTCGAGGTCGATTTCGGCGCGGACGGAGACACGATGGGCCATCAGCGGGAGGTGCCCAGTTCAGCGGCGAGGCGGGCGCGCCCGCGCTCTTTTACTGCATCTGCGAGTTCCTGCATGGATTCCTGAGTGATGGGGCGACCTTTGCCCTGGGCGAGGGAAGAGCGAGCTTCGTCGATGGTTGCCAGGAACGCGATGCGCTCACGCTCGCGAGTCTCCCAAAGGCTTAGTGCTTCCTCGATTGCATCTTCCTCGCGGTGCAGGCGTCCGCTTTCGACGGCTCGGCGGGCGAGGGCTTGCTGGTCGGAGGTGAGGTGGACTTCCATGGGTTTAGGGTACGGAAAAGCGGGTGGCGAGGCAATAGTTATGAGTCGCGCCTTCAGCGCTCTGGGGTTTGTTGGGTTCGTACCTGGGGCTTCGCCCCAGGCTGGTATGAATCGGGCCTTTGGCCCTCGCGCTTCGCGATCCGGGGGCAATGTATTGTGTTTCAGGTTGGTGGGCACGATTGGTTCAGGGGGCCTGAATGCAGATTTTTTGGTTCGTGGCGGGGTCGAGATTTTACTTCCCCACCCGTCGGCAAAGTGCACAAGCGCCACCGCAGACTTTACTTCGTCTTCTTCGCTCGCCTTCGATTGCGCTTCTCTGAAGGTTCTGGTTCGTCGCTAAAACTGCTGTAATCGATCGTTAGTTCTTGTCCTGCTGGGATCCGGCGTTCTGCATAGAAGTCATAGCTCTCGTCACATCTGGTATTTGGTTTCTTGGAGTCATTCATGAACCATGCTGGTGTAAGCCGATTAAAGGATGTCGGGCACCCATAGCGATCTCCCTTGATGATGGCGAAATCGTCGTAGAGTCGCCGCAACTCCGGGTTTTTAGGGAGAAGTTCCTTGCTTAGCCAGAAGACCTCTTCATTCTCCTCAGCGAATATGCGAGTGCCTTTAGGGATATCTCTAATTGCGAATACACCCACACCTTCCTTGTGGAGGCTCGAAGGCTTGATGCGAACATAAACCCCACGATGCGGTGAATCCGTTTTTGCATCTTTGTAGGCAGTTGCTAATGCACGTCCAAGACCCTCGAGATCGGGAAATATAGTCGTGTCATCGATTCCGTAATCTTTTAGATTTAGCCGAATCCCCTTCACGGCATGGCCCGGTATGATGATCTTCTTTAAGCAGGGCCTCGCGCCCTTCATGAAACGATCAAACCCATCTGCTTCACGACCATGAACAGTGAAGCACGATTTTTGACTACTGATTCGTCGCGCAATATGAGTGGGAAAGATTGCGACCGGGGATTGTGGGATCATCCTTCCTGCCCAACGGGGTGGTAGCCAACGGGCGACCGGTTTGCAGTCCTTCGGGTTTGCCCCGACGGCACTCGGTGAAATGACCTCTCCTCTCTTGATAACGCGCCTGTTCAATTCATACGGATTGAGTACCCATACAGAGGAGTCGTAATAACCCGGATTATCACGAACCGCGAAGTATAGGGCGATGACAGGGCTTTCTGTCCAATCTAACAATCTTGTTGGGGCGCCGTAATGTTGCATCAGAAAGTAGAGATCCCAATCTACAGTAGGCATTGATTCAAAACGACTCAATGCTGGCGCTCGGATGGCAAACTCTTCTCTGATTTCATCCTCAGTATCGGCATCACAGCATCCGATCCTCAAAATGTTTGGCCAGAGTTTCCACTGTTTTCTTTGTTGTCCGCGATACCATGGCCCACTGACATCTTCACTGTCGAACCGCCATTCAGCGCGAATTTCAGAGGTTACAGACAGGAATTCTTCAAGATTTTCTGCGACCCAATTAAGGTGGTCCTTTTTTGTGCTCACGTTCGATCCCCTTCAGGAGATGTTAACTAAACAGGAATTCTTTGGTGCGGAGTTCTTTGACCGTGTCGCGGAGTTTGGCGGCGCGTTCGAATTCGAATTTTTTGGCGGCTTCGCGCATTTCGGTTTCCAGTTTGGCGATGTAGGTGTCTAGTTCTTGTTGCGTGGCGAAGTCGGGGACGCCTTCGGTCTCTTCGGTGAGGTCGGCGTAGTCGGCTTTTAGGATGCCGGCCAGCGACATTTCGGTGGCGCGGATGACGGATTGCGGCGTGATACCGTTTTCTTCGTTGTAGGCTTCCTGGATTTCGCGGCGGCGGTTGGTTTCGTCAATGGCGCGCTGCATGGAGTCGGTCATCTTGTCGGCGTAGAGGATGGCGCGGCCTTCGAGGTGGCGGGCGGCTCGGCCGATGGTTTGGATGAGGGAGCCCTGGCTGCGGAGGAAGCCCTCTTTGTCGGCGTCGAGGATGGCTACGAGGGAGACTTCGGGAAGGTCGAGGCCCTCGCGCAACAGGTTAATGCCGATGAGGACGTCGTACTCGCCTTTGCGGAGGTCGCGGAGGAGCTTGATGCGTTCGAGGGTCTCGATCTCGGAGTGCATGTAGCGGCAGCGGACGCCTACTTCGGTGTAGTAGCTGGCGAGGTCTTCGGCCATGCGCTTGGTGAGGGTGGTGACGAGGACGCGCTGGTTTTTTTGCGCGCGGTCGCGGATCTCGGCGAGCAGGTCGTCGATCTGGCCTTTGACGGGGCGGATTTCAACGGTGGGGTCGATGAGGCCGGTGGGGCGGATGATTTGTTCGACGACTACGCCTGCGGATTTGGTGAGTTCATACGGGCCTGGCGTGGCGGAGACGTAGATGACCTGGCCGGTGCGGGTCTCGAACTCTTCGAAGCGCAGGGGGCGGTTGTCCATGGCGCTGGGTAATCTGAATCCATAGTCGACGAGGTTTTGTTTGCGGCTGCGGTCGCCGTGCCACATGCCGTGGAGTTGTGGGACGGTGACGTGCGACTCGTCGATGAAGATGAGGTAGTCCTTGGGGAAGTAGTCGAGGAGCGTGGGTGGGGGCTCGCCGGGGAGTCGGCCGGACATGTGGCGGGAGTAGTTCTCGATGCCGTGGCAGTAGCCGACGGACTTGATCATCTCGAGGTCGAAGCGGGTGCGCTGGTGGATGCGTTGGGATTCGACGAGGCGGCCTTCGCGCTCGAGCTGCGTCTCCCACTCGCCGAGTTCTTCGAGGATGGAGGCGATGGCGGTGGTCTTGCGCTCGGGCTGGACTACGTAGTGCGACTTCGGGTAGATGGGCAGGCGCGAGTACTTTTGGCGGACAGTGCCGAAGAGTGGGTCGATCTGGGAGAGCGAGTCGATCTCGTCGCCGAAGAGCTCGATGCGGTAGGCGTTCTCGTCGTAGGTGGGGTAGATTTCGATGATGTCGCCACGGACGCGGAAGGTGCCGCGGCGGAAGTCGACGTCGTTGCGCTCGTAGAGGATTTCTACGAGGCGGCGGGTGATGTCTTCGCGCTTGATGCGCTGGCCTTTTTCGAGCAGGAGCAACATGCCGTAGTAGGCTTCGGGGCTGCCGAGGCCGTAGATGCAACTGACTGAGCTGACGATGATGGCATCGCGGCGTTCGAAGAGCGAGCGCGTGGCGGAGAGGCGGAGCTTGTCTAGCTCTTCGTTGATGGTGGCCTCTTTTTCGATGTAGAGGTCGCCGGCGGGGATGTAGGCTTCGGGCTGGTAGTAGTCGTAGTAGGAGACGAAGTACTCGACGGCGTTGGAGGGGAAGAAGCCTTTGAACTCGTGGTAGAGCTGCGCGGCGAGGGTCTTGTTGTGCGCGAGGATGAGCGCGGGGCGCTGCAGCTCTTCGATGATCTTGGCCATCGTGAAGGTCTTGCCGGAGCCGGTGACGCCGAGCAGGACCTGGTCTTTTTCGCCGGCGTTGATGCCGGAGATGAGTTCGGCGATGGCGCGCGGCTGGTCGCCCTGCGGCTTGTAGTGGGTGGAGAGCTGGAAGTCCATTACACATAAGATAGAAGAAATTGTGTGGAGGATTCGGAATGAGTGCTGGGACTGAGTTGTGGCTGGTGAGACATGGAGAGACGGAGTGGAGCGCGGGTGGGGCGCATACTTCGCGGACGGACATTGCTCTGACGGAGCATGGGCGGCGGCGGGCGGAGGAGCTGCGGGCGTTTCTGGCGGGGGTGAAGTTTGATGCGGTGTTGGTGAGCCCGATGCAGCGGGCGCGGGAGACGGCTCGGATTGCGGGGTTTGGCGATGCGGTTGTAGATGATGGGTTGAAGGAGTGGGACTACGGTGTGTACGAGGGGCGAACTACGGCGGAGATTCGTAAGGAGCTGCCGGAGTGGTCAGTGTGGAAGAACGCGATTGTTGACGGCGAGACGGTGGAGCAGGTTGGTGAGCGCGCGGATGCGGTGATTGCTCGGGCTTTGGCGGCTGCGCCTGCGGGTGGGAAGGTGGCGCTGTTTGCTCATGCGCATCTGCTGAGGATTCTGGCGTCGCGGTGGGTTGGGTTGTCTGCGGCGGATGGGCGGTTGTTTGTGCTGGGGACTGGCAGTTTGAGCGTGTTGGGGTGGGAGCGTGAGACGCGGGCGATTGTTAGCTGGAACCGTGGGTTTGAGTAGGTTACGGTGCTGATGTTTTTTGTGGCGAACGAGACAGCTTGGCTGGTATGTGTTGTGGCTGACGGAGAAAATACAGGGGTCTCTCCACTCCCCCTTCGACTCGCTCTGCTCGCTCAGGGTCCGGTCGAGATGACGTGCTTTAAGCGGAACACTGTTCTTCTCAAGACACGCGCTTAAGACGCTGGTTTTGTTTTGATGTGTTGGGGTTGCAGGCCGAGGCCGATGAAGCGGGCGGTGAGGTGTTGGAAGCCGGGGATGTGGGTGAGGATGCGCAGCGTGAGCGGCATGGTGATGGGGCCGGGGTTGCCGAGGACGCGGTTGAGGATGCTGTGGGCAAAGACCTGGAAGGCTTGCGTGCGGTGGACGGCCTTTTCGCGGTAGTGCTGGACCTGTTGCAGATGGTGCGGGGTGAGCGCGTTTGATTGGAGCGCTTCGGTGAGGATGTTGGCCGTGGCGACGGCGTCCTGCAGGGCGATGTTGATGCCGATGCCGCCGACGGGAGACATGGCGTGCGCGGCGTCGCCGATGCAGAGCAGGCCGGGTGACGACCACCGCTCCAGATGATTGACCTGCACGGTGAGGAGCTTGACCTTGTCCCAGGAGTCGATCTCGTGGACGCGGTCGGCGAGGAAGGGAACGATGCGGACGATGCTTTGCTGGAAGGCTTCGAGACCTTGCTGCTGGATCTGCGTGAAGCTGCCTTTGGCGATGATGTAGGCGACCTGGAAGTAGTCGATGCGGTTGATGAGGACGATGAGTCGTCCGTAGTTGACGTAGCCGAGACCGCTTTCGGTGTCGGATGGTTTGCGCGAGAGGCGGAGCCAGAGGACGTCGATGGGTACGCCTTCGTCGATGACGTGGAGATGCGCCGCGTCGCGTGAGGTGGCGTGGCGGCCATCGCAGCCTACGGTGAGCGTGGCGGGGATTTCGACGGGGCCTTCCGGCGTGTTGGCGAGGACTCCTGTGGTGACGCCGTTTTGCTGGATGAGGCCGGTGGCCTCCCAGCCCATACGGAGGGTGAAGGTGGGGAACTGCGCGGCTTCGGCGGCGAGGAAGTTGAGGAAATCCCACTGCGGCATGAGCGCGACGAATTTGGCGTGCGTGGGGAGGTGGGTGAGGTTGGCGAGGGTGACGGTGCGGTCGCCGATGGTGACGGTGGCGTGGTCGATCTCGGAGTGGCGGATGGCGAGGAGCTTGTCGAACAGGTCGAGCTCGTACATGAGTTCGAGTGTGGAGGGGTGGATGGTGTCGCCGCGGAAGTCGCGGAAGAAGTCGTTGTGCTTTTCGAGGACGGTGACGTGGATGCCGCTGCGGGCGAGCAGGTAGCCGAGCATCATGCCTGCTGGGCCTCCGCCGATGATGCAGGTGGTGGTTTGAGGAGTGGTGAGCGGCACAGCCATAAGGTGCGGCAAGGGTAACAGGGGAGGTATCGCCGGTCAAAGCTGAAGATATGTGCGTGGGTCGAGGAAATACAGGGGTCTCTCCACTCCGCCGCTACGCGGCTCCGGTCGAGATGACGTGTGGCGGGTGGGTGCGGCTCCGGTCGAGATGACGTGTGGCGGGTGGGTGCGGCTCCGGTCGAGATGACGTGTGGTGGGTGGGTGCGGCTCTGGTTGAGATGACATGCATTCGATGTCATCCGGATAAATGACTACGTGCGGAATGAGTCGAGGAGCGCTGGCCAGTCGGTGGGGGATTGGGCGAGGTGGTCTGGTGGGACGGTGATGAGTGATTGCGGGGCGAGGCCGAAGGCGCAGCCGATGGAGTGCGCGCCTGCGTTGCGGGCGGTGAGGACGTCGACGTGTGAGTCACCGATCATGATGGTTTCGGCTGGTGTAATGGCGCGGCCAGTGAGTGCCGATGCTTCGGCGATGAGTGTGAGGATGCCGTGCGGGTCGGGCTTTTTGGTGTGGAAGCTGTTGCCGCCGTAGTTCTGGAAGAAGAAGCGAGCAAGGCCGAGGTGGTTGCAGATGTCGCGTGAGGGGTTGACGGGCTTGTTGGTGAGGACGGCCATTGGAAGTGTGGGGTGCGTGGCGCGGATGGCTTCGAGCGAGTCGATGACGCCGGGATAGACGTAGGTGAAGTCAAGTTTGTGGGCGCGGTAGTAGTCGAGGAAGTATGTGATGACTTCGGTTACATATTCTTCGTCGTGCTGGTCGCCCTCGGGGTCGCCGAGGGCGCGGCGGACGAGCATCGAGACGCCGTCGCCGATGTAGCTGGCGATGACTGCGTCTGGGAGCTTGGGCTTGTGGAAGTGTTGGAGGGTGGCGTTGACGGAGTTGCAGAGGTCCTGGCGCGAGTCGATGAGGGTGCCGTCGAGGTCGAAGACGAGAAGGCCCGGGGGTAGAGCAGAAGACATTTATTAAGGATAACGGACGACGGGTGTAAGCTCTTTGTCAGCTTTCGAGGAGGTCGTATGAGCGCTTTGACTGGTATGGAGTGGACGCGGCGTCAGTTCGTAACGGCTCTGGCCGCGGCAGGTTTGTCGGGAAGCACAATCGTGGCGGGCAGCGCAGGTGCGCAGACGCCGCTGGGGCCGGATGAGGCTGTGCGGGAGTTGATGGCGGGCAATGAGAGATTTGTTGCGGGCAAGTTGTCATCGTTCGACCACGATCTCGCGATATTGAAGGCGGGGACGGTAGAGAAGCAGGAGCCGTTTGCGGCGGTGCTGTCGTGCGCGGACTCGCGTGTGCCGGTGGAACTGGTGTTTGATCAGAGCATTGGGCATCTGTTCGTGACGCGGGTTGCGGGGAATATGGTGACGCCGGAGATTATCGGCAGCCTGGAGTATGGCGTGGCGGTGCTGGGCGTGAAGGCGATTCTGGTGCTGGGTCATGCGAAGTGCGGAGCGGTGAGCGCGGCGATGAAAGGCCAGGACGTGCCGGGGCAGATCAGTGTGCTGTATCAGCATATGATGCCTGCGATTGAGAAGGAGCATGATGTGCCGGCTGCGGTGAAAGCGAATGCAGCGTTTCAGGCAAGGCTGCTGGGCGAGAGCTCGACGGTGATTGCGAAGGCGGTGAAGGATGGAGTGGTGAAGATTGTGGCGGGATACTACGATCTTGCGAGCGGGCGGGTGACACTGGTTTAGTGCGGGGAATTGTGCGAGCGGAGGAAAACAGATTCCTCCGCTACGCTACGGAATGGAAATGCAAAAAGAAGCCTGCGTACTTATTTGAATTGGATGTCGCCGGAGCCAGTGCTGGCGTGGATGGTGGGGCCTCCACCGTTGACTGTGCCGGAGACGTGATGATGGTTGAGGCTGCCTTGCATCATGATGGCCTGCGCGACGTGGATACCGCCGGAGCCTGTGCTGGCATCGACTGTAAAGTGGGCGCTGCCTAATGCCGCGCGAATGTCTCCGCTCCCTGTGGAGAGACGCCAGTCAGAGGTTGGCTGGCCCTGGACGGTGATGCTGCCTGAGCCGGTGCGCGAGAGGAGAGCTCCGGAGATATTGCCTAGCTGGATGTCGCCGGAACCGGTCTCAGCTTTCACGTCGCCGGGTGCGGACTGGTCGAAGGCGATGTTGCCGGAGCCGGTGCCGAGTGTCGCAGCGCCCTGGACGCCGCTGGCATGGACGTTGCCGGAGCCGCTGTGGGCTTTGAGACTTGCACCCGCGCTTTCGATGGTGATGTCTCCGGAGCCGGTGTTGCTGTTGAGCGCGGAGGCGCGGGGCACGGTGACGTCGTAGTCGATGGAGATGTTGCGGTAGAGGTCGGGGTTGTGCTGCTCGCCGATGATGATGTCGTTGCCATTCTGCGCGATGGGTGGGTTGGCGACGATCTGCTGGACGCGGGATTCGGCGTCGTTGCCGGAGAACAAGCCGCCGTTGGCATGGACGTGGCCGATGATGTGGACCTGGCTGTCGCTGCCTGCGTGGATGTGGATGTTGCCGGAGCCGGAGTTGACGGTGACGTTGGGTGTGCTGCCGGTGGAGAGCGTGCGGTCGAAGGTGGCGTTGGCGTTGGCGATGGTGATGGCCGGGGAGCTGGCTACGGCGAGCGAGAATGCAGCGGCTAGGGCGATGAGTTGAAGTTTCATGCGTGCTCCTTCGTTGGAATTAGACCGCTATTGCTGGAGGATGACGGTGTCGCCGGGGTTGAGGCCGGAGAGGATTTCGGTCTTGGTGCCGTTGGAGATGCCTGCCTTGATGGCGACGACGCGGTAGCCCTTCTTCTGGTTGGCGTCGGGTACCTGGACGGTGGCGTTGCGGTCCTTGTCGTAGATGACGGCCTGTTCGGGGACGGTGATGGAGTTCTTGTGGTCTTCGAGGATGATCTCGGCGTTGGCGGTCATCTGGGCTTTGAGCTCGCCGCCGGGGTTGTCGATGGAGACGCGGACGTCGAAGGTGGTGACGTTGTCTTTTTCGACGCCGAGCGGGGAGATCTTGGTGACTTTGCCGTAGAAGTTTTTGTCTTTGAAGGACTCGACTTTGATGCGGGCGGTCTGGCCGAGGTAGACCTTGGCGATGTCGGACTCGTCGACCTTGCCGTCGACGTAGACCTGGCCGGTGTCGCCGACGGTCATGATCTGCGTGGCGGTGGAGCCCATGACGAGGATGGAGCTGACGGCGTCGCCGAGCTCGACGTCGCGTGAGAGAACGGTGCCGTCCATCGGCGAGGTGATGGTGGTGTAGCTGAGCTGCTCTTCAAGCTGGGAGAGCGAGGCTTTGGCTTGCGCGACCTGGGCTTCGGCCTGATGGAGGCGCGAGGTGTCGACGGAGATCTGGGCGACGGCTTTGTCGCGGGTGTTGACCTCGGCGAGATATTTCTGCTCGGCGTCGTCGAGGGCCTGCTTGGAGACTACACCGTCCTTGGACATTTGAAGATTGCGCTCGTAGGTGTTCTTGAACATGGGCAGGTCGGGAGCTTCAGCGTTGACCTTGTCGTACTTGATGGCTGCCAGGGCGGCGCGGGCGTTGGCCTCGGCGGCGGAGAGCTGGGCGCGCTGCGCGTTGACCTGAGCGAGAATCTCGACCTGGTCAAGCTGTGCGAGGACCTGGCCCTGTTTGACCTTGGCGTTGATGTCGACGTAGAGCTTGGTGACGATGCCGGAGGCCTTCGATTTGACGATGACCTGCGTGATGGGAGTGATCTTGCCGGTGGCGACGACGGAGCGGGCGATGTCGCCGCGCTCGGCCTTGGCCAACTGCGAGGGCTCGAACTTGGTGGCGTTCCCGCTGGCTTTGACGGCGATGGTAAGCGCTCCGCCGATGACGATGACGGCGGCGACGATCCAGAGCCAGAGTTTGCGCTTGCTTTTACGATTGCTTGCCACGGGTGACTCCCAAAAATCGGTTTGAGCTTGTGTCTCGGAGTGTGGGTACGGAGGAAATCGTGTTGGGGTTCCGTGCCGCGGGAAAATGTTTTACGCGGCATAGAACCAAAAGAGGTTGCCGGCGATGCCGGACAGTCGTTTGTCTGACGCAATTCTAGTCAGAAGAGGGGTTTGTGGCCATGACGCAAAGGGAGGATTGGAGGGGGAGGGGTTAATTGGCTTGGGGCCTGAACCGAGGTCTCAGAATCGAGACTCTTCGACAAGTTCAGGGCAGGCTCTGGGGCACCCGGCGTTGTGGCTGAAAGGGTTGGAGGGTATTGGTAGGATTTGACGGTGTCGGGGTCCTTCGACTCCGCTTCCTGCGGTCGCTTCGCTCAGGATGACGACTGTTTTGGGAGTGGTCAAAAACGAAATACAGGGGTCTCTCCACTCCGCATCGAGATAATGCTGCGCTGCTCCGGTCGAGATGACGTGTATTCACAGGAGCGACGTGTCGTCTTTTCAGGCGTATTTGCGGAGGACGCCGAGGACTTTGCCCTGGATGCTGACGCTGGCAGCAGGGGCGTAGATGGGGGACATCTCAGTGTTGGAGGGTTGCAGGCGGATCATGGCGCCTTCGCGGTAGAAGCGCTTGAGAGTGGCATCGGAGCCGTCGACGAGGGCGACGACGATCTCGCCTTCGCGTGCGGTGCGGGTGCGCTCGACCAGGACGAAGTCGCCGGAGACGATGTGTTCGTCGCGCATGGAGTCGCCGCGAACCTCGAGGGCGAAGACCTCGCGATTGCCGATGATGTCGCCGAGCGAGATGCTCTCGGCGGTTTCGATGGCCTCGACGGGCTTGCCGGCGGCGATGCGGCCTATAAGGGGCAGGCGGTCGCCGGCCTTTTTGCTGCGCGGCGGGAGGACATCGATGGAACGGCTGCGGTTGTGTGCGCGCTGGAGCAGGCCTTTGTTCTGGAGATTGGTGACGTGCTTGTGAACGGTGGCGAGCGAACTGAGGCCGAGGCCACTGGCAATCTCTTCATATGACGGGGAGTAACCGTTCTTCTGTGTGAAGCCGGAGAGAAAGTCGAGAACCTCTTTTTGCCGCCGCGTGATAGCCATGCGGGAATTGTAGCGAATAAAAAGCGAATTGCAAGAGGATTTTTCGCCGCAGGTTATTTAATTGGGTACAGACGGCGCTCGTGTTCAGGCGGAAGCTTCTGCGGTTTCGACCGAATCGCGGATATTCAGAACGCGGTCGACCCGGGTCATTTCGATCAATGCGCGGAGGCGCTCATTGATACCGACGAGGAAGAATTTGTGACCCGCGTCCTGGGCCGCGACGTGGTAGTTCATGATGACGCCCATGCCGGCTGAGTCCATATAGGGAACATCGGTCAGATCCATAATCAGGCAGGGAGGTTTCAGTGTTCGCATCTCTGCCTGGAGCGGGAACATATTGTTGAGCGTGAATGGACCCGAAAGCCGCAGAATGACGACGTCTTCCCTGGCTCCTTGCGTGCAGGAGAATGTGAGTTCCTTGTCGGCCATGCGTGCGAGTATAGGCGCGATGCGGCTGGCGATTGTTACGAGACGGTAAATTGTGGATTCGACCCGATGTTTTGACTACCAGAGACGGTAGGCGATGCCTATGGAGAAGATGGGGAAGATGCGGGCGTCGTTGAGATAGTGATCTCTGCGGGCGATGGCGGCAGCGGTGCTCTGCTGAAGCCTGGAGTCTTGTGCGGCGGGCTGGCAGACGACGGTATCGGCTTCGGGATCGCAGGAGCTGCCGGTAAAGCCGACCTGAAGGCTGGGTTTTCCGGCGTAATAGAAACCGAATTCTACCGGCATGGTGAAGCGGCCGTGTTTTCGCGGAAGGATGTTGCCGAAGCCGAGGCTGAGGCCGGGTGAGATTTTGCGAAAATCGACGCGTCCGGTGACGTGGAGTGGGTCGGTAGCACTGCTGCCGAAGAGATTTCCGCTGATCCGGATCGTGTCGCCGGGAGGGACGTAGGCGGTGGCGCGGAGGCGGTTGTTATTGGCGAAGACGAGCAGAGGGCTGATGCGGAATCGACCGTTGAATGGGAAATAGTCGAGGGCAGCGTGCGCGGACAGCAGATGGAGATTGACGCCGACGTTGAGGTCTTGCTCCTGAAGGCTGGTGGATATGGGAAGGAGGTTAGCTCCGGCGCGGAGGTTGAGACGTTGAGCGAGTGGGGTGGCAATATCGATGCCTGGACCGGCGATGCCGATCTTGAAGGCTATGGCTGCGTGCGAGAAAGGGCTAAAGCGCTGTGTTTGTGCGGGCTCGGGTGAGGTTTGTGCTGCGATGGGATGAGGCGCGGCGACGAGAGATAGCAAAAGCAGGATGGCAAGAATAACGCGCAGAGGTATCTGCCGGACCGTCCAGGAGGCTTTGTGGAGGGAGCCGGTCCAGAGGCCTCGGTGGGCATGGTTCGGTGGGGAGGAGATTCCCATTTTGAAATTAGTTTATGCAGAAGTTTGCATTTTGTGCTTGTGCGCTCTCATGAAATGACACAAGGTAATAAAACGCAGCCGGAATCGGTAAGTTACCGGCTGCGGCCGAAGGCATAACAGAGCACGAAATTCGGAGAATTCGATGCGTGTGTTGATTGTTGAAGATGATGCTTCACTGGCGTTATTTCTGCAAAAAGGTTTGAAACTGGAAGGGCATGAGGTTGAGTGGGTGGGCGATGGCGAATCGGCGCTGGTGCGGGCCGAGGAGTATCAGCCGGACCTGATTGTGCTGGATCTGAGTCTGCCGCGTAAGGATGGCACTGAGGTTCTGGCCGAGATGCGCGGGCGCTCCGGCGTGGCGTCTGTGCTGGTGTTGACGGGCCGCAGCCAGGTTGAGGAGCGCGTGAAGTGCCTGAACCTGGGCGCGGACGATTGCCTGCTGAAGCCGTTCAGCTTTCATGAGCTGACGGCGCGATGCAGAGCGTTGCTGCGGCGGAGGGAGCAGTTTGCCGACCCCGTGCTGCGGCATGGCGATGTCGAACTGAACCGCATGGACAGGAGGGTGTCGCGTGGCGGGCGCGCGGTGGACCTGACCGTGAAGGAATTCAGCCTGCTTGAATTTTTGCTGCAGAGACGCGGGCGCTGCTGCAGCAGAAGCGAGCTGCTGCGCGAGGTCTGGCAGATGTCTCCCGATGCAGGGACGAATGTGGTGGATGTGTACGTGAACTATCTGCGCAGGAAGCTGGGCAGTGATGGCGACGGCTATGCGGTGATCGAAACGGTGCGGGGCGAAGGCTATCGGATGGGCCCGGTTGCAAAGATTCCTGCGGCGATGACGGAGTATTCGGCGGAGGCGGCGCTGGCCGGTGCTTGAGATGACAGAGATGAATGCTTCAGTAGAGCTGGTGGAGCGGATGGATGTTGCTCTGCATCGGCTGTGTCAGCCGCTGACGGTGTTGCAGTGCAGGCTTGCACTGAGCGAACTGACCGGCGAGCGGAATGCGATGCAGGAGGCGATTCGTGAGGCGTTGCGCGAGTGCGGCCGGATGAATGCAGCAGTGGGAACGATGCGGGAGATGTTGCAGCAGGCCGTGAGGACGGCGGAAAGCGAGTGAGCATGATGAACGGTGTTGAGGCGGGCAGGAATGGGGTGAGGGATGCTGTTGCCAGCGCTGCCGTGGTGGACATGGTGGCGGTGCGGACGGTCGTGGTGGCGAGTGCGGATGCGGGGTTGCGGCAGAAGCTGAGGAAGTCGCTGACCGGGCTGCGTTGGCAGGTGCGCGAGGCGACTGGCGGCGCAGAAGCGATGGCGCAACTGGAGGACATGCGTCCGGAGGCTCTGCTGGTGGATAGCTGGCTGCCGGACCTGGAGGTAAGCGAGTTTGCCAGCGTGGTGCGGATGATGTATCCGAGCATGGAGATGCTGCGCGTGGATGGAGGCACGGATGGCGGGGCGCGGAGCCCGCGGCGGAATGAGCTGCTGCATGCGCTGCGCGAGGCGCAGGAGGCTCCAGTGACCGATACGGCGGCGTGGGCTGCTGCGCCGGCTTCGGTGCCGAAGGTAGGTCCGCGGACTTCTACGGAGTCGAACGCGGTACGGTCGTTTGTGTTGCCGGATGCGCGCGCTGGTGAGCGTCATGAGAATGATCGCGTGGAATCGCGCGCAGAGTCGCGGCACGACTCGTTGATGGATGGACGGCAGGATGCTGCGCGGCAGGCGTTGTCGATGTTGCTGGGTCATGGTGAGGCTCCGAGGCGGGAGAAGAGTCCTGCCGGAGTGCCGCAGGGATTTCAGCCGTTGCCGGAGCTTGTGGGTGAGAGCGTACCGATGCGCGAGCTGACGCGACTGATTCGGCTGGTGGCTCCTCGCTCGTCGACGGTGTTGATTGAAGGCGAGACGGGCACGGGCAAGGAAGTGATTGCGAAGGCGATTCATCGGCTAAGTGCGCGCTCATCGAAGCCTTTTGTTGTGTTGAATTGTGCGGCGATTCCTGAGGCATTGCTTGAAGCTGAGTTGTTTGGTCATACGCGCGGGGCCTTTACGGGAGCGGTGCAGTCGCGGACGGGCAGGATTGAAGCGGCGCATGGCGGCACGCTTTTCCTGGATGAGATTGGCGAGATGCCGCTGGCGTTGCAGGCGAAGATGCTGCGCTTCCTGGAGTGTGGCGAGTTGCAGCGCGTGGGCGATAACGAACTGCTGCGCGTAGATGTGCGGGTGATTGCAGCGACGCATCAGCCGCTCGAGAAGCTGGCGACGAGCACAGGCGCGGAGCGGACGTTCCGGCTGGACCTTTATCACCGGCTTGCGGTGTTTCCGTTGGATGTGCCTCCGCTGCGTGAGCGGATGGAGGATATGAATCTTTTGGCCGAGCATTTCCTGGAACAGATGGGGCGCGAGATGCCGCGCAAACGGCTGACGATTGAAGCTGAGGCGAAGCTGCATGAACACCACTGGCCGGGGAATGTTCGTGAGTTGATGCATGTGTTGGAGCGCGGAGCGATTCTTGCAGGAGACAAGATGGAGATTGATGCGGCTGAGATACGGCTTCGGCGGGCCGACAGGAGATGATTGTCGGCTAAATCTCAATGAAGCAACAAACGCAAAAACGAAATACCGGGGTTCTTTGCTTCGCTCAGAATGACAGCGTTGTTTTGCGGCGCTATTGAATCTATAAACGGCTTGATAAGAGCGCTCTCATTCGAGGGCGCTTTTGTTTGGCCGCTTGGGTGCATCTGTTCTTCGCGTGGAGGCATGGCGATGCAAGTAACGACTCCCCTGAGCGATGCGCTGGGAAAATATCTGGACCTGACCAGCGAGCAGATGAAGTTGACGGCCGGCAATATGGCGAACGTCGACACGCCTGGTTACAGGACGAAGGGATTCAATTTCGAGCAGGCGTTTCTTGGGGCGTTGAATGATGCAACGGGCTCGCTTGGCGCGCAGGCTCCGGTTGCGAATGTTGACGGGCTGGTTTCGCGTCCGGATGGCAACAATGTGTCGATGGACCGCGAGGGTATGCAGATGGCGAAGGAGCAGTTGCAGTTTCGCTTTGGCGTCGAAGTGCTCAAGGACCAGTACTCGAATGTGATGAGCGCGATCCATGCGGAGGACAAGTAAGTGAATCTGTTTGGCGTGATGGATGTGAGCGCTTCGGCGTTGAGAGCAGAGCGGGTACGCGCGGAAGTGGTTGCGTCGAACATGGCAAACGCTGAGACGACGCGCACGGCGGATGGAACACCGTATCAGCGGCACCATGTGGTGTTTGAAGAGGTCGGCGGCAATGGCAGTTTTCAGCAGACGCTGGCGAGCCAGATGGGCGATGGGCTTGGCGGGTTGAACAATGGCTTCAGTAGCGGAATTCAGCCGTTGGGCTCGGGCTTGATCGGTGGTTTGAATTCGAGCGCTGTTGCGGCGAATGGTGCGCCGGGCGGTGTTGCAGTGGCGGGAGTGATCAGCGACAACAGCGCTCCTCTGAGGCGTTACGATCCGGGTAATCCGGATGCGGGGAAGGATGGGTATGTGGCGTATCCGGATATCAATCCGCTGACCGAGATGGTGGACCTGATGGGCGCGACGCGATCGTATGGGATGAATGCGTCGGCGGTTCAGGCGGAGAAGAACATGGTGAGTTCTTCACTGGACATTTTGAAGTCGTAAGCAGCGGAAGACCCTGACGATTTGAACGAGCTAAGGAGAGAGTGTGAGTGGAGCATTGAGCAGCGCGGCGATGATGAACAGCATTGGAGTGGGGAAGCTTGACGATGCGTTTGCGGGCATGACGAGTGGTGGAGCGGCAAATGCCGCATCGTCGACGGCTTTTTCCGGGGTATTGAAATCGATGGTGGCGGAGACAGGTGCGCTGGACGATCAAGCGTCGAAAGCTGTGACTGGTGTGCTGGATGGGCAGGGCGTGGATATTCACGACGCGATGATTGCAACGCAGAAAGCGGATATGGCTTTTCAATTAGCGCTTGAGGTGCGGAACAAGGCTGTGGGCGCGTACCAGCAGATGATGGGCATGCAGTTTTAGTGGTGGTGTTTCTTAGGCGCTGAGGCGAGATGGCAGAGACAGAACAGACGGGTGGGGCGGGGCTTCAAAGGGCGCCACAGGCAGATGCAGGGCCAGCAAGTCCGCTGGACAAAGCGCAGGCAATGGTCGCCGCGCTGCAGCATCGCGTAATGGTGTTGCCGCCGGGGAAGCGCAATCGGTTGATTGCGTCTGCAGTTTTCCTGGCTGCGGCGTGTGCCGCGATGATGTGGTACGCGGGGCGACCGGACTGGCGTGTGTTGTTTAGCGGACTGGATGGCAAGGACGTGCAGCAGGTTTCGCAGGAGTTGTCGGCGGCGGGAATTCCGTTCGAGTTGACGCCGGATGGTTCGGGCATTCAAGTGCCTGCGGACTCGATTGACAAAGCGCGGATGGAGGTTGCGTCGAAGGGGATGCCGCAATCGGGACGCATGGGATTTGAGCTGTTCGATAAGCCGAACTGGGTGGGCAGTGAGTTTGATGAGCGTGTGAACTATCAGCGTGCGATGGAGGGCGAACTGGAGCACACGATTGAGACGATCAGCGCGGTGGAGTCGGCGAGGGTGCATCTGGTGTTGCCGCAACAGTCGCTGTTTACGTCGGAGCAGAAACCGGCGAAGGCTTCGGTCGTGCTGAAATTGCGGCGTGACTCGCTCGCTCCGGACCAGGCGGATGCAATTCGCAGTCTGGTTGCTGGATCGGTCGAGAGCCTGAGCCCGGACCAGGTGACGCTGGTGGATGCGGATGGGCGCGTGAATTTGAAGCCGCGCTCGAACGATTCGGTGACAGAAGAGCAGGAGCAGGAGATGGAGGCCAAGCTGGTGGCGATGCTGGAGCCGCTGGCCGGCAAGGATAATGTGCGGGCCACGGTGAATATCAGCTACGACGAGGGGACCGAAGAGCATACCGATGAGATCTACGACCCAAGCCAGGAGGCGACGCTGACGATGCAGAAGAGTGAACAGACGGCGGCGACTCCGGTGAAGCCTGAGGGGATTCCGGGAACTGCGAGTAATTCACCGGGTGCGGCCGCGGTGGGCGGGGCGGCGGGGTCGGCTGCGGCGGCTGCGCCGGGTACGCCTCCGCTGCTGCAGAAGGAAGCGCTGCCGGTTTATCCGCAGCAGAATGGCGGAGCGGAGCAGAGCATTCACGAAGAGAACGGTACCTATGGTGTGACGAAGCATCTGGTTCACACGGAGGAAGGACCGGGGCGGGTGAGGCGTGTCTCGGCTGCAGTGGTGGTGAATGATCGTAGCGTTGTGGTCGGTACGGGCAAGGCCGCGCATGTGGTGTGGCAGCCACGCAGCGCGGATGAGATGCAGCGGTTGAATGAACTGGCCCAGGCTGCGGTTGGATTCGATCCGAAGCGCGGTGATCAGGTGGTGGTGGAAAACGTCGGCTTCAGTGCGAATACGCCTGCGATTGCGCCTCCGTTGATGGACCGGCTGACGAATGAGTCGCGGACGCTGCTGAGTTCGCAGCCGGGCCTGATGCGGACGCTTGCGATGGGAATTTGTGGAGTGCTGTTGGTCCTGCTGGTGCTGCGCCCGGTGGCGCGGCAGGTTACGGCGACTCTGGGTGATCCGATGCTGTTGCAGCCGACAACAGGAACGCTTGTAGACGAGCGGATGCTTGCACCTGTGGTTGCGAGTGCAGAGGAGATGGCGCTGCCGGTTCGGTCAATTGCGTCGGCGCAGATGCAGCACCAGGGAATCTTTGAGCAGGTTTCAGAACACATACGCCGTGAGCCCGCACAGAGCACACGGCTGCTGGAAGCGTGGATTGGCACGCACGAGGAGGGTGAGTAATGGGGACGGCGGCGCAGATGAGAATGCCGGAGGCGGGCAAATATAATCCGCTGATGTTGCCTGCAGAGGCTGGATTTGAGGCGGCAGAGATGCCTGGATTGCGCAAGGCCGCGATCCTGATGGTCGCGTTGGGTGATGAGCTGGCGAAGACACTATTTCAGAGCTTGTCAGAGAACGATGTGCGACGCGTGACCGAAGAGATTACGCGGCTCGGCGAAGTTCCGGCGGCACAGTTGACGCAGGTGCTGACGGAGTTTTATGGGCTGCTCGAGACGCAGCAGTACATGGTGCGCGGCGGTCCGGACTATGCGCTGAAGTTGCTGACTGAGGCGTTTGGCACGAGCAAGGCCGAAGAGATGCTGGCCCAGGTGAAGAAGATTCGTGAGCGTGCCACTGGTGACATGGCGATGGTGCAGCGAATGGATGCAGTTCACCTGAGCAAGTTTCTCGAGAACGAACATGCGCAGACGATTGCACTGGTTCTGGCGCATATGGATGCGAAGCGCGGCTCGACGGTGTTGATGAATTTGAAGGGCGCGATGCGTGTGGATGTGGTGCGGCGGCTGGCAGAGATGCGCCAGTTTTCGCCTGAGATGGCGAAGACAGTGGCGATGACATTGCACAAACGGATGGAGAAGATGGGCTCGAGCGGGAGGAAGTCCTACTCCGGCTTCAAGGCTGTGGCGGAGTTGCTGAACCGGCTGGACCAGGTGGAGAGCAAAGGGATTCTGGAAGAGATAGAAGTGACGGAGCCACAGACAGCAATCGGAATTCGCAATTTGATGTTTACTTTTGAAGACTTCCTGACGGTGCCGCAGGGAAGTATTCGCGAGTTTGTGGGTGCGGCGGACAAGAAGACGCTGGCGCTGGCGTTGAAGGGATGCCGGGACAACCTGAAGGCGCACCTGTTCAAGGCGATGAGTTCGCGTGCCGTGGAGATGCTGAAGGAAGACATGGAAGTGATGGGGCCGGTGCGCATGAGAGAGGTCAGCCATGCTCAGCAAGAATTGCTTGCGATGGCGCGGCAACTTGAGGCCGATGGGCGAATCATTCTCAAGATGGAGATGGACGATGAACTCGCTGTCTGATGTGCGATCAGGGGACGGCGAATCTGCCGTGGCTTCGGATGCCTTGCTGGGAGGAGTGCCACGCAAGCGTGAGGTACTCCGGTTGCAATTCCATACGCTGGGGCAGAGTGAAGGGCCTGGCGAAGAGAAGATAGGCGAGGTAGCGACTGAAAGTGAGTTGCGACTACGCGAGGAGATTACTGCGCTTCAGTCGAAGCTCGCTGCACAGGCGGAGGCTGCTTCGGTTGAAGTAGAAGGCGCGAAGAGAGATGCGGTTGAGAGCGCTGAGGACGAGTGGCGGCGTGGCATGGAAGCGCGAATCGAGCAGGAGCGCGCAAAGATTGCACAAGCGCTTGAGAGGTTTCGCGAAGAGCGAACGAAGTATTTTGCTGGCGTCGAAGCTGAAGTCGTGAAGCTGTCTCTTGCGGTTGCGGCGCGCGTGCTGCATCGTGAGACGAAGCTCGATCCTTTGCTCCTCACGGCAGCTGTGCGAGTGTCGCTCGAAAAAGTTGCAGAGCAGAGTGAGGTGGTTCTACGTGTACCTGCGGAAGATGCGACGGCGTGGAACGAAGCGCTTGGGGAGACTGCTGGCGTCGAGCTGATTGGCGATCAAGCGATGCAGGCGGGAGAGTGTGTGGTGGAGACGAAGGTCGGCAATGTTGACCTGGGTGTGAGTGCTCAATTGATTGAGATTGAGCGTGGATTCTTTGACTTGCTTCAGCAGAGGCCTGCGTGATGATTACCTTTGGGCGGGAAGGCTCGGCAACACGCACGTTGGAACCTTATTTTTCGCAGCTAGCGCGGCGTCCTGCATGGAGATGGAGCGGTCGCGTAGTTGAGGCGAATGGGCAAACGGTAGAGTCCGAGGGGCCACTTTGTTCTGTGGGAGAGTGCTGTGAGATTGTGACGAGCGCGGGCCGGCGGCATCGCGCGGAGGTGATTGGCTTTCGTGGCAATCATGTGCTGACGATGCCTCTGGAGGCCACACAGGGAATTCGATATGGAGATGATGTGCTTGCGCTGGGAACGGCTCCTTCGATTGGTACAGGAGCGGAGCTTGCAGGGCGCATTCTGAATGCGCTGGGCGAGCCTTTGGATGGATTCGACGCTGCGCGTGCATCGACGATGTGGCCGCTTGATGGGGCGGTGCCGCATCCAATGGAGCGGGAGCCGATCAAAGATGCTCTGCAGACGGGCCTACGTGTGCTGGATGGAATGCTGACGGTAGGACGCGGTCAGAGGGTAGGAATCTTTGGTGGATCTGGTGTGGGCAAGAGCACATTGATCGGCATGATGACGCGCAATACATCGGCAGACATTACGGTGGTGGGTCTGGTTGGTGAACGTGGACGTGAAGTGCGTGAGTTTGTAGAGGACTCACTTGGTGAAAAAGGACGGAAACGCTCGGTGGTGTTGGTCTCGACATCGGACCAGAGCCCGCTGCTGCGGATGCGTGCAGCGATGGCGGCGACGGCCGTTGCAGAGTTCTATGCGGCGCAAGGGAAGCATGTACTGCTCGTGCTGGATTCGCTGACTCGCTATGCGATGGCTGCGCGGGAAATTGGTCTGGCTGCGGGTGAGCCTCCAGCGACGAAGGGTTATACACCGTCTGTTTTTACGCGGCTGGCGAAGCTGGTAGAGCGGGCGGGAAATTTCGAGAAGGGAAGTATCACCGCGTTTTATACGGTGCTGATGGAGGGCGACGATCAACAGGATCCGATTGTGGATTCGGTGCGGTCGCTGTTGGATGGACACGTGGTGTTGTCGCGGTCGATGGCGGCTGCGGGATGGTATCCGCCGGTTAATGTACTTGATTCGCTAAGTCGGTTGATGCCTGCGGTGACGGCGCGGGAACACCGCGCGAATGCGATGGCTGCACGGCGTCTGCTGGCTGCACATGCACGCTCGGAAGACTTGATTCGGATTGGAGCATATAAACCTGGCACGGATGCGGAGCTGGATCGAGCCATCGAAATGATGCCTCAGCTACGCGCTTTTATGGAACAGACGAGCGATGAGCGGGTAACGATGGTCGAGACGGTCTCGCGTCTCGCAGGGATGGAGTTATAGACGATGCAAGCACGAATCGAGACATTAAAGCGGCTTACGAAGCTTTATGAAGCAGTCGAAAAGGCGCATTCAGTTGAGTTGAAGCGAACAACCGCAGCGCTGCATGAGGTTCAGAGCGCTGTGGATGCAGAGGCGAAGATCACACGTCGTGCCGCACACCAAGGCAGGGAGGCACTTGCGTCTGGAGACCGGATGCAATGGGCTGCGGCAGATTTGCAACGGAAGGCTGCTGGCGCTAAGCGAAACAGGCTGGAGAGTGTCCGGGTTGAGAGGAAGCGATCGAGTGAGACGGCGCGTGAGCAGTATGTTGCGAGCCGGCGCAAGAGCGAACAGATGCAACGGTTGACAACACGGGCGGCTGAGCAGATCGCTGTCGACGAGGCGAAGAAGATGCAGTCGGCCACGGATGACAGGTTTCTTGCGCGACGGCGATGGTCGGGCGCTGCAGGCGAACAAGCTAGTACGAAGCGGATGAAGGCTTCTTAATGTCCTCGATTGGCGCTTGGCAGTAGAGTTGCATGTGATGTTTCAGGAAAAGGTATGAACATGGCAGCGTCTTCAGTATCGACGATGATTGGGACTGATGTAGCTCCCACGATGACGACTATGGAGGGGAGGGTGACAGGATGCGATAGATCCTTTACCGATAGCCTCGATGCGTACATCGCTGTGGACGCAGACGTCGAATTGCCGAAGGCTGCTATGGAAATGGGCACAGCTCAGACGCAGGACGAGTCGCAGATGCTGATGAATAAAGCTGTGAAACGAGGCGTTATAGCTCCCGCTGTGGTGACAGGCGGCTCCAATGGAGCGGGCATTGTGGCACAAATTGCGACAACTGCAAAGACAAGCGGATCAGCTGCCGCATTGGTGACGAATTATCAGCCAGGGACCACAGTTACCGATGCCAAAGATTTAAAGGGGGCAGATGCTCCTCCATCTGTTGCTATTCCCAATGTGGAGCAGGCTAAGGTGTCCGATGAACAGGCAGATTCGGTAGTCACGAATGCAGCCGGCATGGTTGACGGTGAAGTATCGGCGGAAGCTTCGAGTGCATTTGTGGGAGAAGCGAAGTGCAGGAGCGACGAACAGCTTCAATCGGGGAGATCGCAATTGCAGAGTGGTGCGTTCCAATCGACCAACATAAGCAAGGATGTCCCATCGTCATTCAACGAGAACACAATAGCTGTGATCGTCCAGCAGCAGGTGTCTGCTTCGGCTGGTGCTCAGAAGCACGCCGCTGTCGGCGGTGTGGAAGATATTGTCTCTACGAAGGCTTCTGGAAAGAAGCACGATTCAGCTAAAGCAGATGTTTCGAGTAAGACAACTGGTGCCACGGCAGATGTTGCGAGCACGACTATTGGTGCGGCTGTTCCTGCTGCGTGCGAAGTGGCAATTTCCCGCCCAACTGTGGCATGCGGCACGACAAATCGCAATGATGCGAGTACTACGCTGACCGTTTCAAAATCAGTAGCTCCTGCTGTTTCGTCGATAGGTGGTCAGAGCGTAAAGCAAGCGGCAGGGAGCGTTCAGCAAAACAGCGCGCATGGTGAGAAACCCGTGAACGGCGAAGCTGGAACTGCCAGCGATTCGGGTGCGGATGTACACGGGGCGCAGAAAAATACTCAAGCCGATGTGAAGCCTGTGTCGCAGTCTACCGAACAAGTTGTGAAGTCAGTCGCAAAATTACAGGGAGCAGACGCGATAGCGCCAACGGTGCATTCTGCAGGACCGCCGGCGACTGTAACAGGCGCCTCGACGGCTCCGCAACCCCCGGTTATTGGTGCGCAAAAAAGCGTGGCTGGCGATGTCTCGGCTTCTTTAAACGCCTCGCATGGAAATGGCGAACTCTCTAATGCAGGTGGATCACAAGCACCCGCGATGGGGGAAGTGCACAAAACGCTGGTGGCAACGCCTACGGTGCTCGAAGTGGGGATCCCAAACGGGACGCAGGGATGGCTGAAGGTGCGCGCTGAGCTTGCGAATGGAGGCATCAATGCATCTCTTGCGGCGGCTTCGCCTGGTGGGCAGGAGATGTTGCATCGTGAGTTGCCAGCATTGACAGCGTTTTTGCAGCAGGAAAAAGTTGCAGTGAGCTCGCTGGTGGTGCAATCGCCGATGACGGGCGGGTTTCGTGATCTGTCTGGCGGGGCTGGAGGCTTTGCGGGCGGTCAGACGCAACAGCAGAATCAGGGCAGGGCTGGGTCTACTGGCGCTGCTTTCACAGAGGGTGGGGTCCATCCGGATCTGAATATGCAGGCGGACGAAGTATTGACGGCGATGCAGTATCCGAGTGGCGGTAGCTGGTTGAGTGTGAGGGCGTGATGAGGTTCGAGGGAATGATTCATCAACAGAACATGTTGGGACAGGGAGAGTGAAAGATGAGTGTTTTCGATAGCAATGCGGCTGCGGGCGTCAGCCAGTCTGCGTCTTCAACGGTAGCTTCTGCGTTGAGCGCGAAGAGCAAATCAGCGGTTGCAAGCGCAAAGGACACCTCTGGAACAAGCGGAACGAATAGCTCATCGAGCACGAGCTCGGATCCGTCGCAGATTACATCGAGTGATTTTCTGACGTTGCTGGTGAGTGAGTTGCAGAACCAGGACCCGACACAGCCTACGGACCCGAATTCTTATATTCAACAGCTCGTCGGCGTGAACAGCTTGCAGCAGTTGATTCAGATTAACCAGGAAGTCGGGTCGATTGCGCCTGCGTCGACGACCACATCAACATCAGCCAGTTAAGCGCGTTTTGGCTCATGGCTTGATTCATGCTGGAGCTCTATTCACAAGTGCAGTTCAAACGGAAGAGTTGAGGAGAAGAACGAATGGGAAATTTTTCAATTGCGCTGTCGGGGCTGCAAGCCAATACGGTTGCGCTAAACACAATTGGCAATAATCTGGCCAATTTAAATACAACTGCTTATAAGGGGCAGAGCACTTCGTTCGAAGACCTGTTTTATCAGCAGATCGGTGAGTCGGGGTCGGGCGATGCTATTCAATCGGGCGCCGGCGTCAAGGTGTCTGGGACGGATACGAACTTTTTGCAGGGCACGCTACTGCCTACGACGGACTCTGCGGATATGGCTCTGGCGGGGAATGGCTTTTTCGTCGTGCAACAGAATGGTGTGCAATCGCTGACCAGGGCAGGTAACTTTCAGCTCGATTCAAATGGCAATCTGACCACGGTTGATGGTGAACAGGTGATGGGCTACGGGGCCACGAATGGAGTTGTGAACCAGAGTGCAGGGTTGCAGCCGCTGACGATTCCAGTCGGCGCGAACGAGGCGGCGCAGGCAACGGGGAACATCCAAGTTACGGCGAACCTGGATGCGAGCGCAACGGTGGGAACGACGTTCAGCTCGCCTGTGCAGGTGTTTGATTCACTGGGTTCGAGCCATCAGGTGACGATTACATATACCAAGACAGGGACGAACACCTGGGACTACTCGGTGGCCTTGCCTGCGGGAGACGCTACGGGTGCTCCTTCTAACAACACGGGAACTTTGACATTCAACTCTGCTGGCCAGTTGACTTCGCCGGCAGGGAGCGTCGCCAACATTACATTTCCTGGTTTGACGGACGGTGCAAGTAACCTGAGCTTCAATTGGGATCTGAATGACAGCAGCGGCAATCCTACGGTGACACAGCTGGCTTCGGCTTCGAGCAACAATGGTACGCAGCAGGATGGTTTCGCCAGCGGTGTTTATCAGAGCTTTACCGTTGATCCCAGCGGCGTCATCACGGCCCAGTTCAGCAATGGGCGGACCTCGACTATCGGTCAGGTCGCTGTAGCAACGGTGGCTAATACGGCTGGTTTGACCGTGACTGGTAATAACAACTTCACGACAACCGCTGCGTCCGGCCTGGCGACTGTGGGGGTTGCGGGTACGGGAGGACGTGGCACGCTCACGGACGACTCTCTGGAGCAGTCAAATGTCGATATTTCCACAGAGTTTTCTAATCTGATCGTCGCGCAGCGTGCCTTTGAGGCCAACTCGAAGACCGTGACTACTTTCGATACCGTGACTCAGGACACACTGGCGCTGATTCGATAGGCATTGAAGAGGTGAGAAAGAAGGCAGCAGGCGGCGAGGCTGATTGATGGCTCGCGGTCCTGCTGCCTTTCTACATGGTGAGAAGCAGCTAATGTTGGAGGGTGGAAGTTGGCAGGAAAGCTGCACTTAGTTGTTGCACTATGGCGACTCCTCCGACTGTCTTGGCTGCAGAGCCAACTTCGACTTCAACTCCGGCGGCCGCACTTGCGCCCGCCCCAGCCGGATTTCCGATGGGACCGCTGCTCATCGCAGTAATTTCCGGAATCGTGATTGCCACGCTCGCTCTCGGCAGTGTCGCGTACTGGCTGCTACGCTCGGGGCGCCTGCCGATGCAAGGCAAGGCATCCGTGCGGCAGGAGCAGGTAGCACCGACTCCGACCCATGTGGTTGCGCTCGACCCTTTGGTGGTCAACCTAGCTGACGCGGGAGGGAACGCCTATCTCCGTGTGACGATGGCTCTTCGTGTGGAAGATGTCACTGGCAAGAAAGGCGCAAGCGAGTCGAACGAGAAATCTGGCGATGCGAATGCCAGTGGTTCGGTCGCGGAGGTGCGAGATACGGCGTTGACGGTGCTGGGGCAGCAGACCTCGACGGAGCTGCTGGCTCCTGGAGGCAAGGAGCACCTCAAGTCGCAGCTCAAGGCGGCGTTAGCAGCGCATGATCCAGACCTGAAGGTCGTGGATATTTTTTTTACGGATTTTCTAGTGCAGCAGTAGAGCAAGGGCAAAGAAAAGGACGGAAATATGGCTACGGCAATGATGATTACGCAGCCAGCAGGGCTCATCACTTCGTCTTCCGTTACCGGAAAGCATGAAGAGAGAGCTGTTGCGCCAGAAGACCGGATGGCTCAGATTGAACAACACTCTGCATGGCCGATGCTCTCACAGATCAGGATGACGATGCGAGCGGAGCTGCCGCTGGATCGCTTCCGTGTTCGAGATCTGCTTTCACTCGCCAAGGGGCAAGTGTTCGAAACCGTGTCCCCAGATACAGAAGACGTGCCCATCCGGTTTGGAAATGTGCAATTGGGGTGGGGTGAATTTGAAGTGGTCGAACAGAGGATTGCGCTGCGCTTAACGCGCCTGGATTAGCAAGCGCCAATTCACATCGAAGACAAACAGATAGGACGATGCAACGGTATGGAATTGATACGTGGAGCAAAAGCAACAAGAAAGACGAGCCAGCCTGAGGTGCAGGGTCTTGCCGGATGGGCAATCAATCTGATGAAAAATCGCGGCAGTTTGCGAGAAGGTTCGGAGCGGCAGATGCGTCTCGAAGAGACACTTTCGCTCGGCGGCAAGAGGCAATTGCTGCTGATTAGCTGCGCGGGAGAGAAATTTCTGGTGGGCGGAAGTATGGAGAGTGTTGAGGTGATCGTTCCTGTCAGGAGCCACGGATCTACGGAAGCAGCAAAGGGCACGGACACTCAATGCAGTTAGCGAAGTGGTCACAATGGGTTGTTATTGTGCTGGCGCTTGCCGTGCCAACGGCCGCTGCTCGTGCGCAGCAGGCTCCCCGCGGTCAATCGACGAGTCGCACACAAACCTTCAAAAGCGCTGGGGATTCTTCGGATACAGGTTCAGAGTTCGGAGCGGCGGCTTCAAAGGCCGATATTTCGATTGCCGATGCCCTGAAGGCCAACCGAAGCGTCCCATGGTCGATTGTGCTGGGGCTTACGCTTCTAACGTTGCTGCCCGCATTGTTGCTGTCGATGACACCGATGGTACGTCTGCTGGTGGTCTTTCATTTTTTGCGACAGGCCCTGGGTACGCAGACTGCGCCGTCCAACCAGGTCTTGATGGGACTTGCGCTGATGATGACCTGGTTTTTGATGCAGCCGGTGATGGTTCAAGTAGAGCAGACGGCAGTCGCACCTTACAGTGCAGGAACAATTAGCGGTACAGAGGCAATTGAGCGCGGCATGGCGCCTGTCAAGCAGTACATGCTCCGCTATGCGCGCGAGAAGGACCTTGCGGTGTTTGCATCGGCTGGTATGGCTTCGCAGCCTCGGACAAAAGATGATCTACCGATGCAGGTCGTTGTGCCCGCATACATTCTAAGTGAATTGAAGGCCGGGTTCGAAATCGGAGCGATCCTTTTCCTGCCGTTTTTGCTGGTTGATCTCGTGGTAGCGAGCGTGACGACCTCAGTGGGAATGATGCAGTTGCCGCCGGTGGTGATCTCGACGCCGTTGAAGATTCTGCTGTTTGTGATGGTCGATGGCTGGCATCTGCTGGCTGCCGAGCTCATCAAGAGCTTTTAGTGTGCGATGAGGAGTGCATTTGTGGGACCGGACCAGGTAGTGGAGCTGATTCGAAAAACATTGATCGAGGCGATGGTGCTGAGCACGCCTCTGCTGCTGGTGACCTGCGTGGTCAGCCTCGCTGTGAGTCTGGTGCAGACGCTGACGAGTGTGCAGGAGCAGACGCTTTCGACGGTTCCGAGGCTAGTAGCTGTCTTTGTGGCGACGATGGTTGCGCTGCCGTGGATGGTGCATCGCGTTGTGGGTTTCACGGTGCGGATGCTCTCCGATCTTCACCAGTATCTGGGGTAGCGCATGAGTCAGGATGCTGCATTGATCGTCGACTGGCAGAGCTATCTCACGGCAGGCGTGCTGGTGCTTGTGCGATTGAGTGGGTTGATGGTGTTTGCGCCGGTGTTTTCTTCGGCTGCTATCGCTCCACGTATCAAGGCGGGATTTGTCATTGCGATGACAGCACTCCTCGCGCCTGCCGTTATGGTTCTTCCTGGAGCGCACCCGACGCTGGATATGAAGTCGGTGCTCGGCGAGCTTGCGGTTGGGCTGGTGTTCGGCATCTCGCTTTCGTTGTTGATGGAGGCACTGATATTTGCTGGAGCACTGCTCAGCTTGCAGTTCAGCTTTTCGCTCGTTAACTTGATGGACCCAAACTCGCGCATTGAGATTGACGTGCTTGGCCAGGTACTTAATTGGCTTGGTTTGTTGGTCATCATTGCGGCGGGTTTGGACAGGACTCTTATTGCGTCGGTGGTGCGCAGCTTCAGCGTAGTTCCCGTTGGTGAAGCAGTCATGCATGCAAAGACTGGAGCCGCCATCGTAATGATGGCTGGTGGCATTTTTCTTGCCGGTTTGCAATTAGCAGCTCCGGTGCTTGCGGCTTCTCTGACGGTTGAGGTAGTAGTTGCGCTGGTATCGCGCCTGGCACCGCAGTTGCCTGCGATGGTGGTGAGTATTCCACTGAAGACGTTGGTCTCGTATGCAGTGCTGATTGCCAGCCTTGCAGTGTGGCCTGGATGGATTGAGCGGCACTTTACGGCGCTGCTCGATGCTGCAGGAAGGTTGATGGCGTCCATATGAGCGAAAAAGGTACAGAGCAGGCGACTCCGCAAAAGAAGAAGAAGGCGCGTGAGAAGGGCGACTCTGTGCATAGTCGTGAGTTGCTCTCTGCCGTGGCAATGCTGAGTGGCGTACTGATGCTGGGGATTGTCGCGCACAACTTCGTGGCTGGTTGGAGAGATGCGTTCGAGGAGTGCGTTCGGATTGCAGCGGCGAGCGATGGGGCGGATGCGGGCATGATCTGGAGTCGGGCTGCACGAGCAATGCTCGGCCCGGTTGCACTGCCTGTGGGATTGGTATTGGCTGCCAGCTTTGCTGGTGCGTTGATCTCGGGTCTTGCACAGAGTGGAGGCTTCCAGATCTATGCCAATGCATTGGAGCCAAAGTTTTCGAAGCTTAGCCCAGTCACGAATCTGCAGAACTTGTTTTCGCTGCGATCGGCTACGCGGATGCTCAAGTCATTGGTGCCGGCAGCTGCGATGGGGTTTCTGGGGTGGAATGCGCTTAGGGCTCTGATGGCGCCGATGCCTGTGATGAGTCTGGTGAGGTTGCCATCCACATTTTCAACTGCGTACCAACTGGCATTCGATGCCGCATGGATCACGCTTGCGTGGTCGGCGCTGGATTATGCGGTTGAATGGCGGAGCTGGAATGAGCGGCTGAAGATGACGAAGCAGGAGTTGCGAGACGAGGCTCGTGACACGATGGGCAATCCGCAGATTAAGGCGAAGATACGCCAGGTGCAGCGTGCTATGCGTCGGCGAAAGGTGAAGGCTGATATGTCGCGCGCAAGCGTGGTCATCACGAACCCGACGCACTACGCAGTGGCTCTTGAATTCGACTTCGAAACGATGGCAGCTCCTACGGTGCTGGCTAAGGGGCGCGATCTTCATGCAGCAGAGATACGCGAAGAAGCGCGGTGGGCGGGAGTTCCGTTGATTGAGAACCCTCCGCTGGCGCGCAGCCTGTACAAGATGGTCGAGCCCGGTCAGTCGATTCCGTTTGAGTTGTATGCCGCAGTGGCTGGAATTTTGGCGTATCTGTATCGGCAAAAAGTTGCCGAGCGTGTGAGGCGTGAACGAGAAGCGCAGCAGCGTGCTAAGGCGGTGCCTCCAGTGGCGTTTGCGGGCATGCGCGGCTTTGGAGGTGGGATGTGAGCGGAGAAACGTTGAAGCGGAGCGGCGTATTGTCAGCCGCAAGTCTGCGAAAAGTATTGTTGCCTGTGACCGCGGTCAGCATGGTCTTCGTCATGCTGATTCCGATTCCCAGCTTTGTGTTGGATGTGTTGCTGGCGTTGTCGATTACTGCATCGGTGATTGTGTTTCTGACAGCAGTGCAGCTGAGGCGCGCGGTTGATTTTTCGGTGTTTCCTACACTATTGCTTTTGCTCACACTGTTCCGGCTTTCGCTCAATATTGCATCGAGCCGCATGATCCTGCTCCATGGGCATGAAGGCACCCATGCTGCCGGATCGGTGATTGAGGCGTTTGGGCAGTTTGTCATTGGTGGAAATTATGTTGTTGGCTTTGTGCTGTTTCTCGCGTTGATCGCGATTCAGTTTCTTGTTGTGAGCCATGGTGCTGTGCGGACGGCGGAGGTGACTGCGCGGTTTACGCTCGATGCACTGCCAGGCAAACAGATGGCGATCGATGCCGATATGAATGCTGGCCTGATTGACGAACAGGGCGCGAGAAAGCGGCGGCATGCGATTGCGCGTGAGGCCGAATTTTACGGCGCGATGGATGGCGCCGCGAAGTTCAACCAGAGAGATTCGCTGGCGACGATGCTGATTACCGCAATCAACATTGTTGCGGGACTTTTGATTGGTGTACTGCAGCAGGGTGTTGACCTTACGACCGCGGTGAAGACGTATACCACGCTGACGGTTGGCGACGGACTGGTCACGATGATTCCCAGTCTGCTCGTCTCTATTGCCGGCGGTATTGTGCTGACGCGGGCTTCGTCAACCGGATCGCTGGATGAGGACCTCGGGACGCAGCTCTTCCGCAAAAAGAACACGCTATGGATTGCCTGCGGAGTTTTGCTTGCGCTGGCCTTAGTACCTGGTCTGCCTAAGTTGTCGTTTGTATTGATGGCGGTGGGCGTTGGTCTTCTTGCACGCAAGCTTCCAGAGAAGGATGAGGCGCTTTTGCTTGCCGAGGCGGACGAGACTTCTGTAGGTGCGTCGAAGACTGCCAAGTCTGGCGCTGCGGATTCAGCTAAGGGAGAGAATCTGGCATCGTTGCTGAAGATGGACGACCTGACGCTGGAGATTGGATTCCAGTTGATTCCGCTGGTTGACGAAAAACAGGGCGGGCAGATGTTGAACCGTGTGCGGGCATTGCGGCGTCATCTGGCAACCGAGCTTGGGTTTATCGTTCCGCCGATTCACATTACAGACAACCTGCGGTTGAAGCCACGTGAGTATGTGGTGAGTTTGCGCGGCACTGAGATTGCGCGTTGGCAGACGGAGCAGAACTGTTTGCTGGCGGTTAACGCCGATCCGAAGGCGCGACAACTGCCCGGAGTAGAGACGCGCGAGCCTGCGTTCGGCGTGATGGCGCGATGGATCCAGCCTGGACTGGAAGAACAGGCTCTGGCTGCGGGGTACTCCGTGGTGGACCAGACAACGGTGATAGGTACTCATATGGCTGAACTTGTGCGACGTCATGCGCATGAGCTTCTGGGGCGGCAGGAGGTGAAGCGCCTGCTCGACAGCATGAATGAGGCGTATCCCAAGCTGGTTGAGGAACTGGTGCCGAAGCTGATGAGCCTGGGAGAAGTGCAGAAGGTTCTGCAGCAGCTTTTGCGTGAGCAGGTTTCGATTCGCGACCTTGGGACGATTCTCGAGGTGCTGGTCGATGCGGCGCAGCAATCGAAGAACGTGGTGCACCTGGTGGAGTGTGTGCGGCAGTCGCTGGGGCGTGGGCTGGTGCATCCGCTGCTGGATGGCGACGGAGGGTTGCGAGTACTGATGCTGGAACAAGGGTTGGAGACAGAGCTAGTCCATACCTTCGATCCGCAAAATGCGCCTCTAATGCTGGGCGATGGCGCTCGCTCGGGGGCAGCGCAGGGCGATTATCTGCGGAGGCTTGTGGAATCTGTGAAACGCCTAACCGGAGGGTCCTCTGGATCGGCAAGCCCCGTGCTGTTATGTCCGAGTCCGGCTCGCTATCACGTGCGACGGTGGCTGGAGCCGTTTCTGCCGAAGGTGACAGTGCTGGCGCCAGCCGAAATTCCGGCGGAGATAAGAGTAAGGACGATCGGAACGATTGGTTGAGCGAGACGGTAATCAGAGACGGTCTAGTCAATGCGGAGAAGAAAGCGGGGAAGTGAGATGAGTGCAGGTGGCGCAGTTCCGGCGCGGGTGTTTGAGCAGTTGTCGAAGAAGAGAGGCTTCAACGATGCAGCAGCTTTCGATGACTATGCGGGGGGAGAAGCGAAAGATGCAAAGGCATCCATGTCCTTTGTGGATAGTGTTGCAGTGTTGCCCGAGAACTACGCGGCACCGGAGCGCGACGTTTTGTTGATGGAGCATCTGCCGACTGTGCGATATGTAGCTCGTAGGATTCACGAGCGGCTGCCGCAGCATGTTGATCTCGATGATCTGGTGTCGGCTGGTGTTGTCGGCTTGATCGATGCGCTTTCGAAGTTTGATCGCAGTAAAAAAGTTCAGTTCAAGAGTTATGCGCAGTTTCGAATTCGCGGCGCAATCCTTGATTCGCTGCGGACGCTTGACTGGAGTCCACGTGAGCTTCGTCGCAAGGGCAGGGCAGTGGAAGAGGCGATCCGCGCAGTTACCCAACGTGTTGGCCGTGCACCGCTTGAGCAGGAGATTGCGACAGAGATGGGGCTGGGCCTTGGGGATTATCAGCAGCTTCTGGGTGAGTTGAAAGGGCTTGAGATTGGAAGCCTGCACATTGAGCGGTCAGAAGACTCCGGCGATGAGGAGCTTGCATATGTTCCAGGCTCGCCTGAAGAGGACCCGCTCTTTCGCTGTCTGAAAGGTGAGATGAAGCAGCGACTCGCGGATGCAATCGATGACTTGCCGGAGAAGGAGCGCATGGTGTTGACGCTCTATTACTATGAGGAACTCACGATGAAGGAGATTGGGTTGACGCTCGGCGTGGTGGAGTCGCGCGTCTCGCAGATTCATTCTTCGGCGGTGGTTCGTCTGCGTGTTGCGTTGGCAGGGCTGCACAATGGCATTCCGGCAGAGGTCAAGAGTTTGAAACGTAAGACTGTGGTGCGTTGAAGATTACTGAGATGAAGAGAGACGAGGGTGATGGATGGGCAAGCAATTAGGACAGGGCGATATTGATGCGCTGTTTGCGGCAGCAGCGACCAAGGCGGCTTCACAGGACGGCGTGCCAGAGGAGACGCCGATTGAGTTGTACAACTTTAGCCGTGCGGGACAAATCAGCAACGATCAAATGCGGGCTATTAGTTCAGTGAATGATCTTTTCGCCAGAAATCTGATGCATACGCTTGGTGCATGGCTTCGCGCACAGTTCAAAGTGAAACTGGTTGCGGGTGAGCAGCTACCATTCAATGAATTTCTGGAACGCATTACTCCTCCGACCTATATATGTTCGGTCAGGCTGGAGCCTTTGGGGGCTGTGGGGTTGTTTGAATTCGATATGGCGATTGCCGCTCCGATTGTGGATGTGTTGCTCGGAGGAGTTGGGCGCGCATGGGCAGCGCGTGAGCTGACTGAGATTGAGGAAGCCATTCTGACCTCGGTAGTGGAGATGGCAGTCGATGAGTTGAACCTGGCCTGGCAGTCTGTGGGGTTGGAGTTTGTGTTTGAGAAGCGCGAGACGGAGGCTGCCGTTGCGCGCATGCTGACCTTGAGCGAAAAGACACTCTGCGTAAGTTTCGAAGCACGCATGCCCGAGGCGCAGGGAACGATCAATCTGTGTTTGCCGGCGGTGGTGCTGAATGCAATTCTGCGCAGGTTGATTTCAGAGGGCGATAGGCCGAAGCGGCGGTCTAAGGAAGCGCAGGCGCGTGTGCGCAATTTGATGGGTGATGTGAAGCTAAGCGCTGCGCTTCAGTTTCCCGCGATGCGGCTGCGCGCGAGCGATCTGACTGCGCTTGCTCCTGGAACGGTCTTGCGCTTGCCTCTTGCGAAGCATGCGGCATCAGAACTGCGAATAGGTGGCTTGCAGTTTGGGCGGGCATATCCGGTGCGGAGTGGGGAACACCGCGGAGCGCAACTGGAGGAGTGTATCGATGTTGTAGCAGCGGCGAATACAGAACCTGCCTCCGAGCAGACAGCAAGCGTGAATTAGAGAGGATTGAAGCATGGATGTAGTGGAAACGGTGGGAGGCGAAGCTGGAATTGATCTGCTCCGCGACATCGAACTTGATGCGACGTTGCAGTTCGGAGAGCGCGAGATGTTTTTGCGCGAGGTGCTGGAACTGGGACCGGGAGATGTTGTTGAACTCGACCGGCACGTTTCGGAGCCAGTGGACCTGGTGGTTGGAGATAGGATTGTTGCGCGCGGAGAGGTCGTCGTGATGAACGGAAACTTCGCGCTGCGTGTGACAGAAGTAGCGACGCCGCAACTGCGGCTGGAGAGTATTCGATGCCTCTTTTGAGATTTGGGAAAACCGGTGTTGTGCCGCCGCAGCATGTCATAGGGAGTGAGCGCGAGACGCTTTGGAGTGAGGACGGGGCGCGGCGTGTCTGCGGCAATTCTGAGTGTGCAGGCGGGTGGACGGCTCCGTGGCGCAGCCGGCGCAGGCCCATTTTTGAGGGACAGTGGGGTTGCTGCGGGCGGTGCGTTCTGGCGATGGTGCGCGCCGCGGTGCAACGCGAGTCTGTGGATGGCACTGCCGACGATGTTCCTCACCGGCACAGGGTCCCGCTTGGACTGGTGATGCTTGCACAGGGGTGGATCACGCAGAGTCAGTTGCGCACGGCGCTCGATGCTCAGCGGGCGCATGGGACGGGCAGAATTGGAGATTGGCTGGTGGCCGAGTGTGGAGTGGGCGCGGAGCGGGTGACGCGTGGGCTGAGCGTGCAGTGGAATTGTCCGGTGCTGACGACTGAAGGCTTCTCTCCGGAGGCGATGGCCCTGGTAATGCCTCGCATCTTTGTGGAGGAGTTTGGCCTGCTGCCGTTGCGTGTGGCTGGTTCGCGCATTCTGTATCTGGGATTTCAGGACCGCAGGGATTCGTCGGTTGCGCTTGCACTGGAACAAATGACGGAGTTGCGCGTTGAGAGCGGCTTGCTTGGCGAGACACAGTTTGCGTCGGTAAGAGAGAAACTGCTTGGCTGCGAAGGCGTTCCTGTGAAGAGCGGAAATGTGGAGGATCTGGATTCGTTGTCCGCGCGGATTACTGCGGCGTTGGAACAGAAGCAGCCTGTTGCGTCACGACTGCTTCGGGTGCGTGGGTACTTCTGGCTGCGAATGTGGTTGGAGGCATCTGCCCTGGGGAGAAGTGGAAATCTGCCTGCCTCCGGCGAAGATCTGATGGACTATGTTTTTTCGATTGGTGCAAGAGCGTGAGATCTATGCGGTTTTGAACAGGTGTCTGAACAGAATGAGCACGCCCGGCGGAGGAATCGCCGGGCGTGCTCTGTTTACCAGACAAATATGGTTAAAAGTTGTACGTGTCGAATTCGTTATTTGGACATCTCTTCACGAAGAGTCGGTTGCGGTGTGCCGAAGAGCGCTCGCGCGACGAGTCCTCCGATGATTGCTCCCACGATGGGGGCGACCCAGAAGAGCCAGAGTTGGTGCGTGGCCCATCCTCCGACGAAGAGCGCCGGGCCTGTGCTGCGGGCAGGATTGACCGAGGTGTTGGTGATGGGAATGCTGATCAAATGAATCAGCGTAAGGCACAGGCCGATGGCAATGGGTGCGAAGCCCTTTGGAGCGCGATCGTCGGTTGAACCATGGATGACGAAGAGGAAAAAGGCAGTCAGCACGACCTCTGCAATGAAGCAGGAGGCCAGCGAGTAGTGATCCGGCGAGTGCGCAGCATAGCCATTGGATGCGAAGCCGTTGGCCAGGGTGAAACCTTCCTTGCCCTTGGCGATGATGTACAGCACACCAGAGGCGCAGATGCCTCCGATGACCTGGGCGACGATATACGGAACGATCTCGGAGGCAGGGAATCGCTTGCCAGCGTAGAGGCCAATGGTGACGGCTGGATTGATGTGGCAACCGGAGATGTGGCCGATGGCGAAGGCCATGGTCAAGAGCGTGAGGCCGAAGGCAAAAGCAACGCCGACGAAGCCGATGCCGAGTTGCGGATAGGCAGCGGCAACAACAGCCGCACCGCAGCCTCCGAAGACGAGCCAGAATGTGCCGAAAAACTCAGCGGCTACACGTTTCGACAGTGGAACCATGATGCATCTCCCTTCATTGCAAAGGTTAGGTAGTTGGCTTCGAGAGCGGCGTGCAGGTACTCCCGCGACCGGCGGAAGTGTAGCATGGCCAGCTATCCGAGGGATAAATTTTGTCGAGGTTAGAGACGCTTGAGGTAGGCTTTGGCTTCTTCGAGTTGAGGGAAGAGACGTTCTTCAGCTTGAAATTCGCGGGAGTGCACACAACGGCGGCCGGCTTTGACGCGAACCGGATGCTTGAGGTGGAGCATCTCGTGATAGAGCAGATATTCGATGGCGCAGCGTGGCGTGTCGGGCCTGTCGAAGACGCGACTGACGACGATGGTGTTATGCGCAGCGTCGTAGTGGCCGAGCATGCGGCGGGCGTGATGGCTGCTCCAGGTGAGTGTAGGGCGGCCGAGCAGTCCGTGGAAGAAGCGGGTGTTGAGTGAGTCGAAGACCTCTTCGAGATCGAAGCGGCCGCCGCGCGAGGTGAGGATGCGTTTGCGTCCTCGGGTTTGGCGAACGTGCTCGGCTTGTTTGGAGACGGCCTCCGAGCTGACATGGCGGCGGTAGCGGTCAGCATGAATGGGAGCGATGGGTTTCTTGTAGAGCTTGGCCAGAAGGATGTGGGCGATGGCGCGGTGAACGGATTCTGGCGCATGTTCGAGGATGTCAGAGAGGCGGACGTGAAGGCGGCCTTCGCGCAGACGGATGGTGGTGTTGAGCGAGGTGAAGCGCCGGAAGCGGATGTCGAAGAGTGGAAAGGGTGCGCGTGGGCGAAGTTCGCGGTACTGCTCCTGGAAGATGGCGGTTAGATCAAGGTGCGCATGCGTTGGTGCAGCAGACTGGAGAGTGAAGGGCGCGGTGTTTTCTGGGAGTAGCGTGGACAGGGGGATGTCTCCGTAGAGCTAGTTTACGTGAGAGAGCGAGCCTGTCCTAGTTGCTGGGTTGTGCACTCTGTTGAATCATTCAATGAGTGCATAGCGTTAAGGCTGAAGATCGCCAGTGTATCCAGCGGCCACGATGTTCTTCTGAATTTTTTCCATGGTCTTACGACTGGGCATCCTGCTGGTCATTACACCTTCAAAGAAATAGCCCGTGGCCCAATTGCTGTTATCACCGCCGATGCCGAGGATGATGGCGCCTTCTTGTTTCATCGGCTGATAGCCGTTCGGAAGAGGGATGATGCCGGTACTGGTCAGTGTTCCAGACTGGGCGTTGCCTTGGTATATGGCATAGCTGTGCTGACCGTCGCTGGCGCCCATGTCGGTAACGAACTGTGTGCCGCTGGGTACGGCGAGATGGCCATAGATGCCATTCTCCATATCGAGACCCGCATCCGGTTTGCAAGGGCTGTGGTGGCACATGATGTTGATCGCGTTCATGTGGCCGGCGTCGTTGTCGAGGTTGTTCGTTTCTGCGTTACCGAAATCAAAGCAGCACTTCTCGTTGAGATGGAGAGCCGAGGTCACCATGTAGACGCCCTCGGGCTGGCCATTAACCGCTGTACCTTTGGGGGTATCGTTGCGATAGCCCATGCCTGGGGAGATGGAGATGCCGTAGACTTTGTGTCCGCCCACAGTTACCGGGAGAGCATTAGCCACGGCAGGAATGTCGTAGCCGCCAGGGCCAGGGCCGTGCGCCGCGCCCCCGGGAGGTGCGAGCGTGAGGTCGTTATGATTGGGCGACTGGTCGTACAGCTTAGTGATGGTGCAGGATGTGTCGGCGCAGAAAGCGTCCTGCTTGGCGGCATCGGCATAGCCGCCGTGGAGAAGGCCAATGTCGATAGAGGTTTTATCTGACTGGCGCGTGACCTGGTAAAGCGGGCCGGTGTATGCCTTATACAGGGCGCGGGTAGTGCTAATAGCTGCAACGCACGGTGTCTTGGAACCGAAGAGGTCGCACGGACGAGGTTTGACCGATTGCGCTGAAGCAACACAGATCGGAAGCATTGCAACGGCGAAAAGAAGAAGCGTAGATGGCAGAAATTTTCCGAACAATGAAGATTTTGGTTGCATGAGATGCCCGTGAGTTCCTTATGGTTGATTGGGTTCACTTTTCTGCTAACAATTAGTCGACACCATCGTCCTTTATGCCTAACGAAGCGATCTCATATATGCCGCATCGATCTTCAAAGACTGCTGCCATGGCATATCAAATTCTTCCTGCTCTACAAATGCGTGCCGAATGTGCTGGTTCTTCCTGGCCTGGGCCATTACAGGTTTGTAATCGATGTCTCCGCGTCCCAGCTCTGTGACTTTGGGTTGTTCAGGAGCGGATGCCAGATGGAAATCCTTCACATGCAACATAGAAAATCTGTACGGATGCTGGTGCATCAGGTCGACAGGATTGTGTCCGGCGACACGCGCCCAGCCACAGTCCAGTTCGAAGGTCACTTTCTTCGGATCCGTAAGCTTCAGCAACTCTTCGTAGGGAACCACGCCATCGGTTACTTTGAACTCGTGGATGTGGTTGTGATATCCAAACTGGATTCCGTGTTTCGCCGTCTCTTCTGCGAAGTCATTGAACTTTTCGGCGTTGAAGCGCCAGTCATCCAGGGTGAGCTCCTGGTGGCCTTTATCGGGTGTGCGTCGTCCCGGGCTTGAGCAGATGATGTACTTCGAACCCAGCTCGGTGTCGAAATCCACCACCTCATCGAAATGATTCGCAAGATCGTTGTATCCGTGATGCGAGCTCACACAATGCAGCCCTGCTTTATCGAGCGATGCGCGAATCTCCTTGGCACTCTTCGCGGGAAGGGCAGCGGACTCGACTTCGGTGAATCCCGCAGCAGCCACGCCTGATAATGCCATGTCCAGGTCCTGTGCCATCTGCTGTCGCACGGAATAAAGCTGGATCGCCAGGGGCAGTCCGAGAGGGTTCGAAAAAGCAGAGCGGGTGGCAAAGGCAAAAGCGGTCGCCCCGGCAACAAATTCACGGCGATTCAGTTTCACTAGAGGCTCCTAAATGTTTCCTTTTTTCATTTCGTCTGCAAGTCGTTCCGAGGCACGCATGGAGAGGGCCAGAATGGTCATGGTCGGGTTCTGCCATCCCGAACTGACAAATCCCGCACCGTCTACGACCCAAAGGTTTTTGTGGTCATGACTCTGCGACCAGCGGTTGAGCACGCTTGTCTTTGGGTCATTGCCCATGCGACAGGTGCCTACCTCGTGAATCGAATAGCCCGGCGGGTTGGGGACCTTGTTTGAGACAAGCACTTCAAATCCGGCGTTGTGTGCTACCTCGGACATCGTATCCACCGCATCCGCGGCCATGTTGTACTCATTGTCGGAGTACTTCGTCTCAATGTGCAGCACTGGAATGCCCCACGCATCGGTCTTCTGCTTGTTGATGCGGACATGATTTTCATATCGCGCAAGTACTTCGCCCATGATTGTCATGTGGAAGCCGCTTCCCGCATACTGCTCCATCTTTTGGTCCAGTGCTTCTCCGTATTCTGCAAAATTGCTTGCCCCCATTGGTCCGGTAGCACTGGTCACATTCAAGGCGTATCCCCTGAGGAACTTATCTGATCTGCTGTTTATGTTGCGAAAACGCGGAATGATCGCGCTGCCGCCCATCAAATTGTCCGTAGCCTTGCCATCACGGGCTTCCGGTACGCTGCATACCAGCCCGACACCATAGGTCTGGTCGTGGAGATAGTGCCCCATTACGCCGCTGGAATTAGCAAGTCCCGAATTCAGCAGCAGCCGCGTGCTTTCCAGTGTTCCCGCGGCCACAACCACGACACGCGCCTTCACTGCTAATTCGCGATGTGAGCGGCGATCAATAAATCTGCATCCGTTCGGCTGTCCCGTGTTTTTATCGACCGTGATTTCGCGTACGACGGCGTCCTGAATGGATGTGAGTTTGCCGGTTTTCTCGGCATCCGGCATCAGCAGATTTACAGAACTGGCCAGGCCGTCTCTGCCCAATGCCTGGCGTTGCTTGCACACGGAGATACCCTTCGGTTTTGCCGCATCCATGAAGCGCAACATCGATTTGCTCCATGGTCTTTCATCCAGAATGAAGTTTCCATCGGGTAACTGCGGCGGACCGTCATTCGCGCCGGATACGCGAAAGATCCCTTCTACGCGCGAGTAATAAGGCGAAAGTTCCGCGAGGTCGAGGGGCCAGTCTTCTCCGAACCCATCGTGCGACTTGCCTTTCAGTTCGTAGTCGCTCAGTCGGAACGACTGCCTCGACCAAAATAACGATCGACCGCCAAATAACCGCACACGCACCCAGTTGTAGGGGTCACCGGGGGCGATGGTGTATGGAACCACGGTTTCGTCGACCCAGACGTTAGCATTGAACTCATTGGCCTGGAAGACATGTGGTACTTTCCCCGGTGGTTTAAAGCCGCGGAACGGGAGTTCATAGGCCGACTCGCGCTTCGCCTGATGTGTCACATCCGCAACGGGCCCTGCGTTCAGCATCAGGCAAGAGATGCCTTTCTCCGTCAAAATCTTGGCCGCCATTCCTCCGGAGTGCCCTGAACCGATAATCAGCACATCTGTAGTGTGTGTCGTCATTCCACTTCCTGCTGTGATTAAGAGGTTTTCCTGTTGCAAATTCTGCTGCGAAACGCAGGCTCGCATTAGGTTGTCGGCCGCGTGTGAATGCTATCCTGCCGTTCGGCATGCATATCGGGATCAATCGGCGACCAATAAAGCTGCATCGAACTCTCCTGCGTCTTTGGGGAGAGCGTTTCAAACCATACGTGGGAATTCATCGTTGCTGTGCGAATGTCAGCATGCACAATGTTCACGAAATCCGCATACGACTGAGTTGGAGGGTGGTCCGTCATCCACGGTCGCAGCCATGGCTTTACGATTGCATCGATCTGCGACGTGTCCAACTGAGCAAAGGGCTCCTTGTGCTTGAGCTGGGACTGCGCGTTCAGCCAGTTCAAGCCATCGATATAGAGCTTCTCTCGCGCCGCCTGGGAGTGCCCAATCAGAAAATCCAGAAACTGCGGCGTCTCTGCATCAAGAGCACCGGGGTGATTCTCCGTACGCGGCAACATCACATCAGACAGCTTGCTCAGCGTAGCCATTTGTGTAGCGGAAAAGAACGAAGGCACAGTGTCGGCGATTACATCGGCCACTGTAGTATGGGGAAGTGGTGTTCGTGGATTGAGGCCGAGCGTCCACGGCACAGGTGCAGGAAGAGCTGGCGCTGCATTGGTGTTCTGTTGTGCCAACAACCACTTTGGGGTAATGGCAAGCACGGCCATTGCGCGCAACAATTCACGACGCTCCATAAGCCTCCTTCATCAACAGAAAAACGTTACACCGCATCGGTTTCTGCGTCTACTCTGCCCACCGTGCATCTGTAGGATCTTTCAGTAGCAATCGCGATAACATCGCGATTGCTACTGAAAGCCCTTCATAGATGACGCCAGTGCGTCTTCATGCTCGATGCTGAGCAGGTCAATTAGCTCAAAGAGCTATGAAGCTCTTTCAGATAAGGTGCGGTGGTTCTTACTGCAGTTTTATCGTTCCTTTAAGCGGCGTCTCAGCCGAAGAATCACCGACCATCACCTGAAACTCGCCCTGTGGTATCTGCCACCCGTGAGTCTTCTCTGACCAATAGGAGAAAGAGCGGGCATCGAGCTTCAGTTCAACCGTCTTGGATTCGCCAGGATTCAGCATGACCTTGCGAAATCCCTTCAACTGGATCGGCGGCTCGTTGCCTTCGGCGATGGGTGGGAATCCAAGATACAACTGCGCCACTTCCGCGCCGGAGCGCTTGCCTGTATTCGTTACTTTGAAGCTGACGATTGCATTAGCTGCACCCGATAGCGTGCTCGTCTTCAAGTCGGAAAAGCGGAACGTCGTGTAGGAAAGCCCAAAGCCAAACGGAAACAAAGGTGTGACATTGTTGGCCGCATAGGCGCGATATCCTACCTCAATGCCTTCGCTGTAATGCACCGTGCCATTTTCACCAGGATATTGCTCGGGATGTGCTGCTAGTGTCTGGTCTACGCTCCTGGGGAAAGTGAGCGGCAATTTACCCGAAGGGTCAACGGCGCCGGTCAGCACATCAGCTACGGCGTGACCGTCTTCTTCGCCCGGATACCATGCTTCCAGCACCGCGGCTACGCTATCGAGCCACGGCATCAAAATCGCTGAGCCACTTTTCAGAACGACAATCGTCTTGGGATTTGCTTTTGCGACTGCCGTAATCAGGTCATCCTGCGCCTGGGAGAGTGTGAGCGACTGATCACGGCCTTCGCTATCTTCATCCCCAACCATAACGATGGCAATCTGCGCGCGCTTAGCGGCTGCCGTGGCCGCGTTTAAATCCGAACCATCGAGCACCGATATGCGTGAAGCCATTGCTGCACGCAGGCCATCATCAGGCGTGATGGTGTAGAGAGGAACCACGTGCGAGCTGCCGCCCCCGCCCGTGCTAGGCCGCACAGCCCACGGGCCGATGAGCGCGATGTTCCGCACAGCCGGGTCAAGCGGCAGGATGTTGTCCGCGTTCTTCAAGAGCACCATGCCTTGCGCGGCAATTTTGCGAGCCTCGGCTCCGTGCTCGAATGCCGGGATTGGCGCAGGTTTCGGCTGCGAGCCAAAGAGTCCGAACTCCATCATCTTGGCGAAGCGCCTCACGAGCATGTCGTCAATCCGCGACTGCGGCACCTGGCCTGATTCGACGGCTTTCTTGAGGTCGTCGCTGAAGTAACGGCCGGTGGGCATCTCCACGTCGAGCCCGTTCAGCGCACTGGGTACTGTGCTGTGTGTCGCGCCCCAGTCGGAGACGACAAATCCATCGAAGCCCCATTCTTTCTTCAGCACACCAGTCAGGAGCGGTTCATTCTCGCAGTTGAACGCGCCATTCACCTTGGGATACGCACACATCAGCGAAGCCGAATGAGCTTCCTTGATGGCGGCTTCAAACTGCGGCATGTAGATCTCACGCAGCGCTCGCTCGCCGATGATCTCGTCGACACTCATCCGCGCCGACTCCTGGTTATTTGCGATGAAGTGTTTGACGTTGGCAATCATATGCGCGCCATGCACGCGGTCCTGAATGCCTTCAATGTCGGCTACCGCGATGCGCGAGTCGAGATAGGGGTCTTCTCCGAAGCTCTCGAAGACACGACCGCCCTGCGGAACTCGCGCAATATTGACATCAGGCGCTTCAAAGAGCTGGCTGCCGGTCGAGCGGGTCTCTTCGCCTTCGAGCTTGCCATAGGCGAAGGCAAGCGAGGGGTCCCACGTGGCCGCGAGCGCGATCGGAGCCGGCATTGCTGTAGCCGGCTTCTGTGGGCCTGCGCCACCTGGGCCTACGCCTGCAGGGCCGTTGGTCATGTGGAATGCGGGAATGCCGAGACGTGGAAGACCTGGAATTACGCGGAAGTTTTGGGGATCCCGAATACCGTGGAGCTGGGCGATCTTCTCATCCAGCGTCATCTTGGCGACGAGCGAGCGGGCTCTGGCCACGGCTTGCGTATGCGTGAGAGCCGCTTGCTGGGCCGGAAGTGCTGTATCCAAGCCAAGGGCAATAAAAATCACAGTGATGCCGTGCAGCATAACGCCGCGCAGCACAGAACCGAGCCTATTTGTTAAGTTCATCTTGTCTCCAGCGGGATTGAAATTTGATTAGAAGCGAACCACAAAAGCGGAATATTGAATGAATGTGAGGCATAATTCATCTTTATAAAATTCAGATCAGATCGAACGAATGTACATGTGCTGAGCGCTCGTAGCTTTCATGTTCAAACTGCGTACTTATTCTATCCGCGAACTTGTGCACACCTTTATACGACTACCAGCCTTGTCATTGCAGGATTAGTTTCCAATTATGGTCGAGTGTTCCATATTTGACTGATCGCCGTGGCCTCATAGGGCTTCAGTGCACAGTCCACACACTTGCTTTCTACGATTTCGATGACAGTTGCATCTTTATGAGGCTGAACGAGCGTCTTTAGTGTCGTATCGCAGAAATACGCAGGCTGACAGCGTAATCATCGACAGTTTGCCTGCACAGCGTTTCTGGAAGAGCGATGCTCGTGCCCGCACCGTCACTCTTCCACTTGAGCTGGGTCTCACTCCCGAGCAGATGTATCGTCGCAGCTCGCGCTGGAACAATACCTTTCAACCTAAGCGTTCCAGGAGCTATCTCGCCTTCGTCGAGCAGATAGATCGCATAAAAAGTCCCATCCTTGCCACGGGTAAAGCACAGTTTGCCATCGCGGTATGGCGCGACAGGGCGCGTCGCATAGATCGCCTCACCGTTGATCTTTATCCAAGCTCCGATTTCAGCGAGTCGTGCAACAGCCGCGGTCGGCAGTTCGCCATTTGCATCAGGGCCGACATTGAGCAGATAGTTGCCGCCTTTAGCAACGATGTCTACAAGTATGTGAACAATCTGGCGCGCAGACTTATAGTGATCATTGGGCTTGTACGACCATGAATTGCCGAGAGTCATGCAGGTTTCCCAGGGATAGGCCAGCGGCGTCTTGGGTATCTGCTGCTCTGGCGTCCGGTAATTTTCGTAAGGACCACCAACGGCGCGGTCGACGATGATCAGGCCGGGTTGATTCCTGCGTGCAAGCGCAGCCAAACCTGGCATGTCGATATCTTGCGGCCATGGTACTTCGCCACTTCCGACGATCGCATCCGGATGGGTCTTTGAATTTACCCAGCCGCCGTCAAGCCAGAGAATATCAAGCGAGCCATATTCGGAAGTCAACTCTCCGATCTGTCGGTGTACGAATGCGGCGAAGTGTTGCCAGCGTTCAACATATTTACGCGTGTCGTAGTTGACATTCCGATCGGGAGTGGCCCATTCGGGTGCCCAATAGTCCGGGTTGTGCCAGTCAGGCTTTGAGAAATATGCTCCGATACCGAAAGATTGCTTGCGGAAAGCGGCAAAGACTTCATTGGCGATGTTTGCGCGGGGATTTGTGTGAAATGGAACGTCAGGCGCGGTGATGCGGTAGTCAGTCTGCCTGGTGTCGAACATTGAAAAGCCATCGTGGTGCTTGGTCGTGAATACAACGTATTTCGTGCCGGCATTTTTAGCGACGCCTGCCCAGACGTCGGGATCGAACCCGATCGGGTTGAACGTCGTTGGCAATGCCTCGTATTTTTTCTTGTAATCGACGTAGCTGATGCCCGCAGGACGCCTGATCCAGTCCTCAGAACAGATCGACCACGATTCCACTACACCCCACTGACTATATGGTCCCCAGTGCATCATGAAACCAAACTTCCAGTCCTGCCACTCATCAAGTTTGCGTAGAACAAGTGAATCAGCCTCGGGCACATATGGGTTACTGCTCTCAGCCGCTCCAACTGCCCCGACCGCCTTCACAACCGCCGATATCCCTACTAACTTACAGAATTCTCTCCGCTGCATTGCCATCCCTTCTTTAAGACTTTGCTAAGTTGGAGCCATGATGGATTGAGAGTGGCTTGAATCATCCCGTTATGACTATATATGCGAGGTCGATGATTATACCGAGGTGAGTGAGCGTGCGCCTCAGATGTCCATCCTGATGGTCCTGCGCGCCGTAATCATATTCCGTCGATAGCTGAACTTCTTCGCATTAGTAGGCATTGCTGTTGGCTGGAGGATAGGTCTCGCCAAACTTGTTTTTGTGATGATCCATCACATCGCCTGTGGTGTCGAGGTGAAATGTACCTAGTTGATTGTCCTGCGAGGTAATTTCGACGATATGGCTGAGCGCGTTGAGCCGATCTTTGTCCACGTCTTCGGCCCACAGGTCCATGCGATAGCTGCCTGGCGGGACGTTGTGAATGACGAGTGAGCCGTCGGGCGTGGATATTCCATAGTAGGGCGTGTTGAGCGTAATGATGACGGCGCCCATCTCGGGATGGATGTTGCAGAAGATATAGGAGACGCCTTGGCGGTCGAAGACGACGGTGCGATGCGTGTGCGCTTCGTAGAGGCCGAGGTCGAAACGTTTGCCGTTGAAGAGTGAGAAGACGTTGTGGAAGAACGGGTCGAGGTTGGGGAAGTCCACGCTGCTACCGGTGGGCACAACGAGCAGGTGCGGAGTGAATTTTTTGTCTTTTTGAATGAGGGTGTAGGTTTGCTTCGCGCGCGGCGCGGCGATGGGAGGATTTTTTCTTGTCGGCACCAGCCAGATGACGACATCGGCAGAGGATTTGCGGGGGTGTGAGTGCTCGGCACGGCGATCGAGTTGGATGTGCGCATAGACATCGACTGTCTGCGAGCATCCTGGCGCGGCAAGCAGTAAGAGCACCACTGCAATCGTGATCAGTCCGTGGCGTCGCTTTGTCTGGTTCGTCGTTGCAGTGTTCACTGAGGCTCTCTGCGGGCGATTAGAACTGGTATCCCGCTGTCAAGGTATAGATGTTTGCAATGTTTGGTGGACCAGTGTAGCGCCAGCTTTCGATATGCCGATACTCCGGCGAGAAGATGAGGTAAGTCTTTGGTCGAAAGATCAGGTTACTGCCTATGGTGCTGTTGCGCGCGTACAGCTGGAGCGGATTGGTTGAAGGCGGCAGGACGATGCCGTCAAAGTTGCTACTGAAGGCGTCGTCGAGGCCGAACATGGCGTTGGCCTCGATGGTGGAGCTGAACCTCAGCTTTAATTGGCTCCAACCGCCGGCAGCGTCGACACCTTTGGTGACAGTGAGGCCAGTGACTGGGTTCTGGCCGATAAGCGTGTCTTTGTATGCTCCGCCACCGAGCCCTCCGAGTGCGCGGCCGCGGTAGATTTCGCCGGAGACCTCAACTCTTTTGATTGGAATTCGCCAGTCGCCTGTGACTGCCCAGGAATGAATTTGTGTGCTGCTGGAATAAAACTGGCTGCTGGAGTATGCGCCGACACCAAAGGATAGCGACTGCGACGTGCCAAGATTTGGATCGTTGTTCGCGCGATAGGAGATGCGGCCCTCGTATCCCGGGCGGCGTGAGGCTTCGACTGGGCTGTCAAGTTGGATGGCCGTGTAGCCGGGAGATTGCGGATCGATGAAGCCACCTTCGAAGGCTATAGCATGGCTTGAAAATGGGACGCGCTGTTCGACACGAAGCTGTGGAGACCAGGTCCAGAGGTTTCCGGAGCCCGACAGCGCGGGTTGCGCGACAGTGGCGTAGGAGGTTGGCGACAGCGGCGAGATGAACGGCCCGGAGAAGCTGGCTTCAACGGTGGTGTTCTGCCAATCGAGAGCGGCCCGCGCCTGGCGCATACGCATGACGCCGGCGGTGGAGTTGTAGCCGTAGATGTTGGATGCGGACCCGCCGAAGAAGTCTGCGCTAATCGCTGCTGTGCTGCGCGCGCCTGCTAGTTCGGGACCGGCTGCTTGCAAAGTAAGGAGAGTCTGACGAAGTGTGGCGCCTGCGCTGCCGTGCGACCCGCCTGGAAAGCGGGGCAACGCCAGTGTGGGAAGCTCGACGTTATCGACGACTCCCGCGTTCGAAAACGCGTTGAACAGCGCCAATCCGGTTATGCGCACGGGATACTTCGAGACGGTCTCGACTTTTGTCTGGTCGTGCTGCTTGATCTCAGCCTGCATCGCTTGTTGCTCTTCGCGGATGGACTCGAGATCGCTCTTTTGCGGAGTGGCGCTGACAGTTGCGGTCTCGGCTGGGGGCTCCACTGAATTGGCAGGGATTTGCGCATGCAGAGATTGCAGTTGCGCGCGAAGCTGCTGGACCTCTGCCAATGATTTCTCAAGCACCTGCTGGGTCTGGGTGAGCGTGATGGTCACTTCGTTGAGACGCTGTTCGACTTCGGCGAGACGTTGCGCGTCAGGAGACGCTGTTGCCTGAGTCTGCTGCAGTTGCGCAAAGAGACACGTACCGCTAACAGCGAACAAAAGATTAGATGCGATGATTCGAATGACGACAGGACGAAGGGAACGAATCCGCGCGAGATGTATCGGATGATTCATGGCTGCTCAAATTCAGGCTTGGTTTCGGTGCTGCCAGCAGTGCCTGTCTGCTCGTTGAGGTTGTTGATCGTCGCAAGCTTCGGCGTCAAGCGGCCGAGTGCATCGAGGGCTTGTTTGAAGAGGACGATACTGAAGATTGTTCTGCCGGGTTGTGACTCTTCCAGCTTCACTTCTCCGCCGTGTTCCTGGGCGATGTGCTGTGCGAGAGTGAGTCCGAGGCCGACGCCGTTCTCTTTTCCTGCGCTGATGAATGGTTGGAAGAGAGTTTGACGAATTGCATTGTCTACGCCTGGACCCGAGTCTGTGATGCTGATGCGAATAGTCTTGTCGTCTTCTGAGATGCCGACCAAAACTAAAGGAGGGTCGGATCCGGCGCGCGCGGCCTGACATGCGTTTAGTAGCAGGTTATAAATGGCGCGACCAAGTTTCTTGCCGTCTACCCATGCTTCGATATGGGGAAGATTAGGGGTCTGGATTTCGATCGCGCGGCTCTCGGGATGCTGCAGTACGATTCGGATGGTGCGCTCGATCAATTGGTTCAGCGGCTCGCAGGCGAGATGCAGCGACTGACTTGTCTGGCTGAAGAGAAGCAGTGATTCAATCAGATCGGTCATGCCCTGCACTGCGTCTCGCACTTCGATCAATAGCTCCGCTCTCTCCTCGTTGCGTGTTTGCGCGAGGCTCATGAACTCTGCGTTTGCGTAAATGGCGGAGAGGTGATGGCGGAGATCGTGTGAGACGGAGCTGGCCATCCTACCGATGGTGGCAAGACGCTCGGATTCGATGAGCTCTCGATGCGTGCGCCTCAGTTCCTCTCGCATGCTGTCGAAGGTTTGCGACAGCTCGCGCACCTCGAGCGCACCGTCGGTGCTTAAGTAATAGTCGAAGTCACCTCGGCCAAGCGCGCGGGCTCCGGCAGCAAGTGTCTCGAGTGGGCGCGTGATGGTGCGTGCGATTGCTGCGGCGAGGACTAGCCCAATCAGCAATGAGGCCAAGCCCAGGGCGACAATCCAGCGGTTGACGCGACGCAGGTATTCGCTGGCGCGGTCATAGGACTTGAGCACGACGATTTGTACTTTGCTCTGACCCACTGCCGGAAGGGTGGAGACAGCGGCTATGTAGATTTCGTGATTTAGTTGAATTGTTCTGGGAGATGTTCCCAGTGCATCTATAGCCTGACGCTGCGAACTAAGATCGGCAGATGTCGTAGCAGGCAATGTTGTTGCGGAGATGGTTCCGTCAACGATGAAAGTGACTTCGGCTGCTGCGGCTTCGCTTACCTGGCTGGCTAGCTGGCTGTCGATGGCGTAGCCGATGATGACATAGCCTAGCTGCGAATCGTTTGCTGGTGGGCCAAAGTATAAGGGTTGGATGGATACAACATATAGATGTGGGCCGAATGAGACCATACAAGGGTCGTCCACTGCTGCCATACAGGCCTGGAGCCCTCGCGTTACAAGCGCGTTGTCGAGGCGAGGGCCACGGTTGGAGTAGGTGAAGAGCTTTCCGGTTTGACTTGTTAGGACGAAGAGATCGCTGCCGCTGATGTTCCAGAACTCCTGGCTGCCGTCCTGAATAGTTTGTGCATCCTGCGTGACCATAAGCGCCTTGAGGCTGGGGAGGTCGGCGAGCAGAGCGGCTTCGCGGGAGAGCATGGTGTCGCGTTGATGAGAGATGTTGCGGAAGGTGCCGAGCGAGTGGTCGAGGTCTGCGTTCAGGCCATTGTGAATCTGCTGCTGCACGCTGATTCGGATGATGAGCAGACACGTGGCCGTTAGCCCAAGTGATGCAGCCAGAAGCGAGACCATCAAGGTTGTGCGCATGCGCCAATGCTTCATGGGTCAACGTTCCCTCTGAGTGATTCAGGTCTGCGGTACGAATTTATATCCGACTCCGTGAACTGTGCGAAAGTAGACCGGATTTGCGGGGTCGGTTTCAAGCTTCTGGCGCAGCTTGAGGATTTGGTTATCCACGGTGCGGGTGGTGAGGTGGAAGCTGAGGCCCCAGACATCGCTGAGCAATTCCTCGCGGGCGATGGCGCGGCCGGCGTTTTCGAAAAAGAAGCGCAGCAACTTGAACTCATGCGCGGTGAGTGGGACTAGTGTGCCGCTTTTGTATATCTCCATCTTCGAGAAATCGACGGAGACATCGCCGAACCCAATGGGCATGCCCTCGACTTTTCTTCGTGTACGCCTGACGGCTGCCTGCACTCGTGCGAGAAGCTCGCGTGGACTGAAGGGCTTGGTCATGTAGTCGTCCGCGCCGGTTTCCAGCAAAAGCACCTTGTCGGCTACCTCAGTCACTGCGCTCAATACGATGACGGGAGTGTCGACCGACCACGACTTAATTTCTTTGCAGACGTTGCGGCCGGAGAGGCCGGGTAGCATGAGGTCCAGAACAACCGCTTCGGGACGTAGACGCTTGCAGGCAGCAAGACCCGACGGGCCGTCTCCTTCGATATGAACCTCATAGCTCTCGGCAACAAACAGGCGCTGCAATGCGCGCTGGATGCGGGGATCGTCTTCGATAACGAGTATCAGGCTCATGGTGCCACCTCGGTCTGATCGAGATATGGAAGACGCGCTGTACCTTCCGTATTCAGTTTCCCATCCAGGCGGGTGATGGTTCACTTGCAGCCGGGAGAATTGACAAAAAAGAGACAAAATTCCCGCGCTCCCGGGGCCCGTGTTGAGACAAACTATAGCTCAAACATGGGATTTTCGGTGGAGGGCGTGTTCTCCGGCAGTTTTCTGAAGACGATTCCCGCTGCGACGGCGAGAACTGCAATTATAAGCATTGCGGGAGAGTAGCCAAAGCGCACGATAGCAGTTCCCATCGTAAGCGAGGCGACAGCCTGGGCAATTCCGCTGACAAAGAACGTCGCCGCGGATGCGCCATTGTGTTCAGTGACAGGAATACGGTCCATCAAAAGACTATAGATGCCAGGCTCATTCATGTTCTGGGCGGCGACGTATATCCAGTAGATCGCCGCTGCCGATGCGGTCCCATGAGCGAAAGCAAGCATGCCCAGCGCAAATGCTGTTGAAAACTGTGTCAGCATCACTCCGGTGATCAGTCCGGCTTTGCGGAAGAGCAGCGGGACGGCAAGGACTGCGATGAACTGCGCGAGGCTTCCGGATGACATAACTGCTCCTGCTCTTTCAAGCGAGAAGCCCATGTGATGCACGAAATAGACATTTGCGAATGGAGCAAAGGAACCTGTGACCAGGCTCCAGAGTGCGATTGCAGGAAGGAATTTTCTCAGGAAAGGATTGGAGAAGCGCGGCAGGCTCACTTCAGAGGCTGCCGGGCGCAAAGTGAGACCGGATATCGGAATCAATGCAACTAACGCGCCAACACATGCGAACAGCAAAGTGGCTTGCTTGGCTTGTATGGGAGTGAGCGAGGTGAAGTGAAGCTTCTGGATCAATCCGGGCAGGCGACCCGCAGTAAACGAACCAAGCCCGGTCACTCCGATGCCGGATGCGAAGATCAGGCTAAAGGCGATGGGGCGCTCCTGTTCTGTTGTCAGCGCGGCGATGGAAGGTGAGAGGCAGACAGCCCAGAAGCACAGCGTGAGGCCGATGCATATTGCTAGGGCAAACTGCGCGATCTCCGCGACGATACAGGTGCGCAGAATGGAGAGGGTGACAGTCAGCAGTACCCCGACTGTGAGCGTGTGGCGAAGTCCGAAGCGCTGCGCAATGACTCCGAATGGGATGGTGCCTGCGATGCTGCCGACGGCAATGAGGCTGCCGATTACGCCAAGCGTGCGCTCTGTCATGCCAAGGTCGAGAAGATAGAGATTGAAGAGGAAAAAAAAGACGGAGAAGCCGAAGTTGAATAAACCTGCGCCAACGAAGAAGAGCCAGAACTGGCCGCGAGGAGCGTTTGCAAGCCACAGCCGGATTCGCTTCTTCAGCGAGAAGCCTTGTTCGTTAGGCGTGCAGGCAAGCTGCGTCATGTGAGTGACTGAGCGCAGTTTCGCGCTAGAAGATCAAGCTGATCCAGCGCTTGCGGAAGATCTGAGTAGCGAAGCTCGTAGCACTGAATGGTCGAGAGATATTCAAGCGCGTCGCGCTGGAGCTGGCTGATGGCTTCGGGGGGAAAGACATCGACGCTCTCGCGGAAGTAGTCCATAGCGATGTCTTTGCTGAATGGCCTCAGTTCGGCGGTGGAAGTGGGCTGCCGGTTGAGAAAGATGGCGCAGTGCGCGGCGGCCTCGTCTGCCGCTACGATGCTCGGCAGTTCAGAGACTGGGACTTCGATGGAGGGTTTGCCTTGAGCACGAGGAGTCAGACTGCGCCCATGCAGCTCTGGGAAGAGAGTCTTCGCCGATGGGCGAAATCGAAATTGGCGCGAATTGCCGACAAAATACGCGCGTCCGGCGTCGAGCAGAAGCTGGCTTCCGTCATCGGTGGTATAGGTCCAGCCGGCGCGTGCGCACGCGTAAGCTAGCGTCGATTTGCCCATGCCCGAAGGACCACAGAGCAACATGCCGCAGCCGTAGCGGCTGACACAGGCAGCATGAATAGGAACGACATATAACGTCGAGATCAGGACGAGGGTCGGTGCCTCGAGAAAGTGATAACGCAGGTAATTGCGATGACGGATTGATCCACGATTTACCCACATATAGGCAAAGCCTTCCCTGAGATCGCATAGCGCGTGATTGTGGGAGTCTGCAATGATGGAAAGTAGATGGCGTTGGGCGCGAACGACAGGCGCGGGTGGGCAGGCCACGAGGCCGCTGTCCCGCACGCCAACGTAGAGCCGCAGCGTAGGACGCATGTAGCGATGGCGCATACCTCCCCAGCTTTCAGCTGCGGCATCGAGCACTTCTTGTGAGTTGGTCGCAATCTCTACGGAGAAGCCGAGGGGGTAGAACGTGGCTTTGAGGTTCAAAGGAACTTTGCATTGCAGCGGATCATCATTGGGCATATCGACGTCCTGCTCTGCTAGCTCGGCTGCAACGATACTGCGCTCTTGCTCCAGTTCAATCATCAAAACCTCCGATTCAAATCGATTTGTGGTCCGTGATGCCAGTTAACGACTCAGTAGGAATATTTCAGGGCGAACTGGACGATGCGTGGGTTAGTTGTTGTGTTCGTGATGAAGCCAAAAGAACTGGAAGAGAGCTCGGTGGATGGATTGCCGAAGTTTGCAGTGTTGGTCATGTTGAAGAACTCCGCGCGAAACTGGAGATTGCCTAATTCTTTGACCGGGAACGTGCGGGTCGCAGCGAAGTCGATATTGCGCTGTGCAGGCCCGCGTATGTTGCCGACCCCACAGTTGCCGAAGAGTGTTGAGTTGGGATCGCCGCCTACGATGGGCGCGGTGGTAAATGCGGCAGAGTCGAAGTAGCCCTGAAGTAGCGAGAAGGTTGATCCCGATGCCTTGAGTGGCGCTCCGGTGCATTCAGCGCGCGAGAAGCCTGCGATGTTTCCGTAGATGGAGCCCGCGCGCATGTCTGTAATTACGAGCGGAGTTCCAGATTCGGCGACGGCAACAATGGAGAACCCCCATCCGGATAAGAGTTGTCGTGCCAGCGCCATCTGTAGAGCGGGCCTGGGCAGTGCGTAGGTGAGACTCAATACTCCACGGTTAGCGCGGTCGAAGTTACCAAGACCGCGTGCCTGTCGAGGATTGGTCTGGTCGTTGGTGACGAAGCCTAGTTCGAAGTTCGAGAGCGCTCCGGAGTCGCTGGTTACGTTCAACTCCTTCGACCATGTGTAGCTGCCGAGGAATTCAAGACCATGACTCAGTCTTTGTGTGACGCTGGTCTGCAATGAATTGTAGGCTGCGCTGAATGCGGTTTTAACGATGTATGAGCCGGGCGCGATGCCTTCAAACGGCAGACGCTGAACGACGTTTTCCACGGTGTTGGTGGTGGCACCGTTGACCGGATTCGAAGGGCTTGCAAGCAGCGCTTGGTTGAACTCGGTCTGCCCGGTCAGGTGCGTCGACGCGGAGCCGACGTAGCCCACCTCGAAGAGCGTGGAATGGCCGAGGCCATATTGAAGATTCAGGTTGTATTGCTGCACGTAAGAGTCGCGCAGGCGAGGCCATACCTCGGCGAGAAAGAGTCCGCCGCCGGGAACTCGCGGCAGGAAGAGTGGGAAACTGGCGGCTGGCGGCAGCGCGGGAACGTAGGGTTGCTGCAATGTTGCCGCGGCGTTTGCGGCACCTGCTTGAAATTGATCAAACGCATAGGGCGGCTGTGCGACCGTGGTCTCGGCGACATCTCCTGATGTCCGGTTGTAGTAGATACCGTAGCCGGAACGCAGAAGAAGATGGTGCTGCTCAGAGAGTCGCAGCGAAAATCCAAGACGAGGAGATATGTCGGTGTACGGCGTGGACCAGAGCCCTCGTGTTCCGGAACGGATGGCTCCGCCGGGAAGCGGGCCCTTGTAGTTCGCCGGCATAACGAAGCCGCTGAGAGACCCGTCATCTGGAACGGCCGCGGTTGCAATAGTGGGGTCGAAGGTTGGTAGGCGTCCTTGAATCTCTGAGGGGGCGCCGAAGATTTCGTAGCGTATGCCAGCGTTCACTGTAAGACGCTGGCTTATCTTGATGTCATCCTCCGCAAACCCTGCGTAGTCGGTGTAGCGTTCGTATTTGGGGAAGATGCCGGAGGATGCTGTCGCGGAAAAGACATTGCTGAATGCGCCGCCATTCTGAGCGGCACTCTCTCCAAGGAGCAGGTCTGCAAAGGTGTTGATGGAAAGAAAGCCGTCTTCAACAAATGGAACGTTGACATCGACCTGATGACGCTTGAATTCGATACCGGCACGCAGGGAGTGGCGGCCATGCGTGAAGGAGATGGTGTCTTGCCAGACATAGGTGTTGGTGTTCTGCCAATAGATCGGCTGGCCGGGCGTGCCGATGGTGAACAGGCCATTGACGGCAATGCCTGGGATTTCGGGAAGCGGTCCGGGTGTTGCAATCCCAATGGACGCGGCGGCGATTGGCTGTTGGACTTTGTTGAACCCGTCGAAACGCATGTAGCCGAGACGCGCGATGTTGATCAGGCTGGCGTGGAACGCATGAGTGTCCGACAGAACAAACATCGTGTTCTGGTCTAACTCGGATGTTCCCCAGCCTGGAATGTTTGGTCCGGAGCCAGCGAATGCTACGGTTGTTGGCGCGCGGGAATAGAAGAAACGACCCGACAACTGATTGACTGGAGACATTGCCTGATCAAGGTTGACGGTGAATTGGTCCTCGCGATATTGCGCGGGAATAGAGAAAGTGGATTCTCCAATAGGAATCTGCGAGTCTGTGGAAGGCAACAATGTTTGCGGGCTCGGGATTGCATACTTGCCACCGCTCGTTTTGTAGTTGAGCAGTGCAAGCGCGACTGGGTTGATATTGGACCCATCGCATGCGATTTGCGTGCCACCCGCAGAGGTGAGGTAGCCGGGGTTGCCGGGATAATTGGCAGGGCAGAACTGTGCGCCGAGTGTTGCGGCGGAGCGATCCGACGTTAGCTGCGGCAGAATAGCGGTCTGCAACGAACCAGACGCGTCCCCGTCGCGCTGGGTCGTGCCCTGATAGCCGAAGAAGAAAAATGTTTTGTTGTGGCGAATGGGTCCGCCAAGTGTGCCGCCAAACTGGTTTTGTTTGAGCACGGGGCGGGGTTGGGCATTCATCTTTGCAAAGAAGTCATTGGCGTTCAGCATGTCGTTGCGGAAGAACTCCCACAGGGAGCCGTGAATCTGGTTTGTTCCCGATTTGCTAATGACGTCTACGTTGGCTCCGGAGCCGCGACCGTACGCCGCATCGTAGCCGCCTGTCTGTACGTTGAATTCCTGAATGACATCGGGTGCTGGGATGGCCAAACCTACCTCAGATTGATAGCCCGAAGCGGAGTTCTGCGAAAGATTGTTGGCGTCGATGCCATTGAACTGGAAGTTATTGACTGTTGTGCCTCCGCCGTTTGCACTGACGTTCTGGTTATTGCGGCCAAGGCTGGCGGCATTGGGAATCTCCACTACGACTCCGGGAGAGAGCGCGAGAATCTGAGTGTAGTTTCGGTTGGCGAGCGGCAGAGCTTTGATTGTGGACTCGTCGACGACTCGACCCAGCGATGTCGTTTGCGGTTGGGTGACATCCACGTCTACGACGATGTCGACTTTGCCGGGGGGCAGGTGGAAGGAGACGCTGGTCACTTCACCGACGATGACCGGAATGCCGCGCTTCGCGCCATGATCGAATCCGTCGGCTTGAACCAGCACGGAATATGTTCCAGGGGAGAGATACGGGAGGCGAAAGTCTCCACGCGCGTCGACTGAAACCGATCGGGAAAGATGCGTCTGTTCGTTCAGAACGTCAATGCTTGCCTTTGTGATGACTGCGCCGGATGAGTCGTAGAGTGTGCCTGCAATTGCACCTGTTGCTGCATCCTGCGCGTGGGCTGTCGCTGTTGCGCATAGAGCAGCAGCGACAAGAAGTATCCGAATCTCCTGTCTGAGTATCTTCACTGGACTCACCTTGAGCAGATATGCCTGCTAACGAAGCAAGTGTAGGAAGATATGGCGCTCGTGGTTGTCAGCAAATTGTCCAAATTTAGTCATGTTTTGATGCGCTGATTGTTCGCGAAGCGGAAAGCGCACAGATGGGTACACCGTCGAAGCGAGCGCTTCAGTTGGGCCTACTTTTCAGCAGAAGGAAGAAGATTGTGAATTGACTGAGCGGCCAGCAGTCGTTTCCAACGCGACAACTCGATCATGTAACGCAAGTCTTCGACCAGGTGAAAGCGGAGACGGAAGAGCGTGAATCGAGCCTGGTAGAGCGCACGGCGCATCCGCTTCCACAAACTTTCGTTCTGCTCAGCCAGAGTAATCTGCGGCACTTTGCGCGGCGGGATGAGTCTATGGCGTCTCTTCACAAGCCATTGTATGTCTCCGCGCCCCAATTCCCCTTCGAGCAGCAGATACAGTTTGGTCCCTGGGAATTTTGAGAGGCAGGCACCATGCCCGTAGCAGTCGGCCCATAACTTTACGCCCGCAGGCAGGCAGTCAAGTGTCCATTTATTGAGCTGATCGGGAGCACGGCCACCAAAGAAGCGGCGCGACAGCAGGGTCGCCAAACCTATTGCTATCGCAGCGTCCCGCGTTGCCTGAGAGCGCTCGCGCACGCTCTCCCAAAGTGTTGAGTTATGTTCGTGTGTAGACACGAAACGCATATATTCGAGCAGCCACGAAAGACGAGTGCAGGGACTGCGCAGATGCGAAAGGATGTGCAGCGCTTGGATGATGAACTGATCTTCTGGAGCAAAGACAGGAAAGCTACGTCCATGCCATGTGCGCTGGACGATCCTGGCAAGCTGCGCATCGCACAGCAGCCAGCGCGGTGATCCTACACGTGCAAAGTGCAGTTCCACCCGGCGCTCTGGTCGCGGTTTGTAGTGGTCTTCTGTGCGCGCTGGTTTCGAAGCGCCTGCTTTGAACTCCCACGCGGATGCTGATTCCACGGACTGCACGTATCCAGCGGCGGTTAGAATGCTCCGGCAGCACCCCAGATATTTCTCATCGACTAAAAAGTCGAAATCGAGCTGATTGCGCAGAGCAGAATCGGGGCAGTAGTCCGGTGCAAGGGTGAACCCCTTTGCGTTGGCGTATCGTATGCCAGCTTGAACGAATGCGCAGTTGATGGCAATGAACTCTTCCATGAGAGCGCTGTTACGTCTTCGGTTGTCGGCTAGGTTTTGCTGGAACTTCGCGATGGTTATTGGCGGCAAGGAATCTTCGATGCCCAGCGTCTGCAGTCGATCGAGAAAGTACAGTGTCATGCCGCTAGCGATGAGCCAAAGATATGCTCGTTCCCAATCCTTGCGGCTGAACGCGGAGAGCCGGGCTCTGGAGCGTTCCACTGAATCGGTGAAGCTTGCAATGACGGCGTCCGCAATTCTTTCATCAACCGAGATGCTCCAACCCATGACGTTCTCCTAGTGCATTTAGTGGCTGTATACCTCTGGCTCCCCTAAGCTGCCGGCAGGAGGAAGGTGCCTGAGAAAGAGCACGATCGACCACATCTCATCATCATTAAGAGTGCCTTTTGATGCGGGCATGCCTGAAGGGGCGATGCCGTTTTCGACGATCCATTTCAACTGACCGTCGGTGTAACTTTGCACCTCGGGAGAAGCCAGCGATGGCAGCGGTGGAGACATCTGGTCGGCAAACGGCACGCCCGTACCTTGACCGTCGAGTCCGTGGCATACGGTACAGTAGTGCCCGAACGCCTCTTTGCCATCGGCAAGATTCTCAGTTGTAAGCGGGATCGGATTCTGTGCCGACTTGTTGCCCACGGTGATATGGTGTTTCACTTCATGCACCACATAGCGTTCGACTCGATTCGGCGGGCTTACTTTGCAACCTGTGAGCAGCATGGCTGCGACGAGAATGATCAGATGGCAGCGAGCACGCATCGACTCACTCCGTTACATGCAGCGTCAGCTTCATCGACCCATGTCCCGATCCACAAAATACAGAGCACTGGCCGATGAACGTTCCTGTTTGCTGTGGCGTGAACGTGACTTCGGCTGACTTTCCCTTCTTTGCCTTAATGTCGATGCTCAGCTCTTTAAACTTCAGCCCATGACCTACATCCTGGCTGGTCAAAACCAATACGACGGGCACTCCCTTTTTCAGGGTGATGTCCGCGGGAATGAACTGAAAGCGCTTTGCTACAACCTCAACCCGCTGAGGCTGATCTTGTGCGCACGCGGACAATGGAAGGATCGACGAAAATATTAGCGCCACTGCAATTACGGCGAGTAAGGCGAATTTGGGTCTCATGCAGGTTCTCCCGAATATGTCTAAATGTGCTCTGTATTTGGCCTTTATGGGGACAAATAGCGCAGGATGTCTTGTGCGTCTTGTTCACTCAGCGAGGCGCGCACGCGCATGTGCATCACGATTGTTCCCGTGATTCGCGGAGATAGCTGCTCCGGCGTCGTGTGGCAACGGCCGCAATTTGCACGGAATTTTTCCTCCCCCGGATCGGGCACGGCTTTAGCTGCGCTCGCTTGGTGCAAGCTTTTGGGTTTCGATGACGAGGAGTTGTTCGAATGCGTCTGAGCAAACACACTTCCAGATACAGACACTGCTGCGATGCCAACAGAGAGCGCGAGCCTTGCTAGCCATGCGTGCATTATGCGCTGAATCATCTTCATCGTTTGCCTCGCCACATGGGAAATAGAAAACGGTATGTCAGGGCTACGTCCCAGATATTTGCATTGCCTGTCGATGAGAACTTTCGCGAATAACTTGTTGTGAAACGGACTTCGTTGGGCAGGTGATATATGAATCCAAAGTCTGCCTGTTTCGTGTCGGCTGACGGGAGGCCATCGCCCGGGCCGGGACTGTTGCGGAAGACTTGCTGGATGCGAAAGAGTGGCTCCAGACGGCCTATCAGGCTTTCACGGCCTCTCCACTGCGAGAGCCGGTATCCACTCTCCAGCCAGTAGCCTTGCGCATGTGGATCGTGTGCGTATTCGGAGCGCACCTGTAAGGGCACTCTCCAGGGCTGCCACCAAAAATGTGCGCCGATGGAATTGTAGTGCGTGTTCTGGAGGAAGCGGGCGTAGGAGGTCCCAAGTTCGATCCGCGTTGAGGGGAAGTAGAAGTCAATCCGGTCCCCAGCAGAGCGTGCAGATTGAAACTGCGGTACACCGCTGAGCGCGGAAGAGTAGCCGACATAGTCGACGTGTACGGCATTGCCCGCATAGAGCACGCCGCGCAACATTGCCCCATCGCTTGAACCGGTCGTTCGCGTGCCGATGGGGGTGATGAGCGGCGCGTCCTGAAAGTTCTGCATCCAAATTGGCGTGAGCCGCTCGTTGTAGGTGCCGAAGGGTGTGAGGAATCTGCCAACTACCAGCGTCAAGTTCGGAGTGGCTAGATAGTCTAGCTGCAGATACTGCGTTGATTTGAAGAAGGTGCCTTCATAGGGACCACTGGTTCCGTTCTTGCGCCCGACAAACTCGCGGAAGTCGAATCGAGACTCCGCCAGCAGGTGTGTGCCGATTGGTGCGGCGACCAGCGGAGCTACAACCGGTTGGACGAAGTGAGCGCCTGTGTTTGTGCTGTCGAGAAAGCCGATGCCGCCCGAGATGATTGGTGTGTACTGAGCAATGGCGAGCGCGTGGAGCAGAAACAATGCTCCCATGAGCCAGAGCTGTTTTATCCATCGCCAGCGGTACCGCGTTCTGCTTGCAGCGAGTGATTGTATAGTCAGTTCATCCACACCCTTACGCTAGCAACGAGTGAGTGATGAAATGTCAGTGGTCTGTCTGGATCATGTCATGGGTTTGTAACTGGGCTGAATAGGTACTACGGCTGGACAACTCACAAGGGGCCGACTCAAAAACTGATTACGTCAAGGGGAGATGAATCATCGCTTCGCCTGGCGCTAACAAGAGGAACTAGTCCACAATCCGTCTAACCTTAAACCTGACCGACGCCACCGTCTACCATCAGATCCGCTCCGGTCACATATGAGCTCTGCTCGGAACCCAGAAAGACAGCTGCATTGGCGATTTCCACGGCCTGCGCAAGGCGGTTGATCGGGATCATGTTCAGGTACATCTTTACAACTTCGTCTCGTCCGTGCTCTTCCGACTGTGAATCCAGGATAGGGGTATCGGTAACGCCGGGACTCAGAACATTGACACGTATACCGCTGTCCTTGAACTCAGCAGCCCATGTGCGAGCATAGGAGCGCATCGCCGCCTTAGTCGCAGCGTAGGCTGTATGGTTCGGAATGCCCATGACATGCATTGCAGAGCCGACCAAGATGATCGAGCCGCCGCGACTCATCAACGGCAATAGCTTCTGCACCAGGAAGACCGGAGCACGTGCCATAAGATTGAATGTCCTATCGAAATGTTCGGGCGTGATACTTGCTAGCGGCGCCTGCTCCGTAAAGCCCGCATTGGACACGATGATGTCCACGACGCCCTTTCCTGTCTTCACCGCCGCAGCGATGCGATCGATATCTGCAAGTTGTGAAAGATCTCCTGCTATGGCCGCGACGTTCCTGCCGATCGCAGACACAGCCCTATCCAGTTCTGCTTGCCGGCGTGCCGTGATGAAAACGTATGCTCCTTCGTCGACAAACCGCTTCGCTGTGGCCAAACCAATTCCACTGTTGCCGCCCGTGACGACTGCTACCTTACCTTCGAGTACACCCATCAAGTTCTCCTTTTTGTAAACCGTGCATCACGGCTGCCTTCCCGCCGCGCGATATTATGCAATGATCACTACGCATTATCGAACAATCATTACAGATGTGGGCGGAATGCATCGGATTCACAAATTCCCAATCTAAAATGAAAAAACTCTATGAAGACCTCAGCGAAACTCGGAAGACCGGCTGCGTTCAACAAAAAGATCGCTTTGGATATCGCTATGCGGCTCTTTTGGGAACGGGGTTATGAGGGGACATCGATGGCGGACCTCTCTCTGGCTATGGGCATCCACCCATCGAGCATCTACGCCGCCTTCGGTAACAAACAGGAGCTCTTTGCGCTTGCCGCCAAACGGTACGCTGACGTGCCAGCGCAATATATGGTGAAAGCACTCGAGCAGCCTACGCTGCGAGACTTCATTCTCGCTGCATTCGACAACACGGTTGAGTTCCTTGGTTCAAAAGAGCATCCTTCCAGTTGCTTCACGCTCACTGGTGCTATCTCCTGCGGTACGGATACGGAACCTGCAAAAGCCTTGATGCAAAAGATGCGCCTGCAAAACGAGGCGGCCATCAAAGCCCGCCTCCTCAAGGCTCGAAAAGCTGGAGAGTTTCCACCAGAAGAGAATGTCGACGACTATACGAGGTATCTCTCTTCACTGCTAAGCGGTCTGGCTATTCAGGCCGCGAACGGTTCAACTAGAGCTGAATTGAAGCGCACGGCGGAGGTCGCGATCAGACACTTGGGTCTTGAAAGATAAGCTATTAGAGCTGTGGCGTCCCAGAAACACTGACTGTCATAAGAGGTCTGCACTCGAATCAGTGACGGAGCGGCGACTTATCAGTGCTGCTCGTGCCTATTGGTTACCGCGTAACGCATTGCCTCCGTCTCTCTTGCAGTCCCGATGAGCTCGTATCTCTTCTGAAATGTTTCGAGTACTTCAGCGGGTGCGCTCTCCGGAGTTCCACTGTGAAAAATGGGGTTCGGCGAATACTCAATGGCAAGCTGAATCTCTTGCGCAGCCGCATCTCCGCGCAAGAGAGAGACCAACGCCAGCGCTCCATCTAGTCCGGCCGTTACGCCTGCGGCGCTGATGAGGTTGCCGTCAACCACGACCCTTGCATCGACAAGAATCGCTCCGTAATACTGCATCAAATGCCGTGTGCTCCAATGAGTGGTTACCTGTCTTCCCAGCAGCACACTCGCTGCACCACAGAGCAGGGCTCCTGTGCAGACTGAAAACAAGAGCTTTTCCCTCTGTACGTGTTTGCGGATGAGTCCTAGTACTTCCTCGTCGTGCATCAGTGCCTGTTGCCCATAGCCGCCGGGAACAAGCAGTACATCGAATATTCCTGTTTCTGCGATGCTCACATCCGGCGAAAGGCGAAGCCCTTGCACGTCGCGTACCTGTTTAACTTCTTTTCCGATGATCTGGATGGTTGTATCCGGCATGCGTGAAAGAACTTCAAATGGTCCCGTGAAGTCGATCTGATCCATTTGATCGAAGATCAAGCAGCCCACAGAAAGCGGTTGCCCAGAAAGCTTTGGCTTAGACCTCTCGCTAACAAATAGTGGAACACTCATCGTGACTCACCTCTCCACGGAACCAGTTGAAAACATGTACCCACACGGAGCTCCGGTGCCGGAACATCGGCACCTTCATGCGACCTCAACCGCCAGGTTATTTTGACCGGTACGAATTGGGGCCGCAGGTACTACAACTTCGACAAGCCCAGTAGATATGTCATAAACGAGGCCTGAAATGAGCCATTCGCCCGGCAATGCCGGAATCGCTCTGAGAGCAGCAACATCGACGACGACCGACTTGCGCGGATCGGAGACTGACTTGGCCGTAACTTCCTTTTCCGGTATCTGAAAGTAGTGCGCCAGCATGGCAGGGTCTCCCACAAGACGTGTACTGCCACAATCCGTGTGATGAAGCACAATCAGGTGAAATTCCCCACCGTTTCCCGGAATCGTTCCGGCAACTTCTCCAATTCGTCCGAGCAGCCCAAACTCCTCCAACAGCCCCGGCGTGACTCGACCGCCGATGTTTCTCATGACGACGGCCTCACCGGGCTTGATGCCAAGCACCTGAACAGGATCAACGCGCATATCTGCACAACCGATGATTACCGCTTTTAACGTTTGCAAAGATTGTGGAAGCGATGGCATTGGGGTAGCGAGCTCTTTGTTGTGTTCCAACATAAGGTCGAGGGTATTCATCATGATTCTCCTGAAATATGATTGACGGGTAGGCCAGCATAATGATGTACGCATCCATTCGATGCAAGCATCGACTCGATAAATTCGAGCGATTAGAGACAAAAACCCAACCATTTCTGCCAAATCGCAGGAAGAGGGTCACTGCACTCGAGCGCGTCCAAACGAGGCCCGATATTGGCGAGGTGTAACGCCGAGGCAGCGTGCGAATGCACGACGAAGAGTCTCCGCAGAGGTAAACCCGCAGGAAAGCGCAATTTCCTGGAGAGTCATCGCTGTCGATTCGATCTGGCGCCGAGCTGCCTCGATGCGAAGATCTTCGATGTATCTCGCTGGAGTTTTGCCCACTTCCAGGTGAAACACGCGAACGAAGTTCCGCGGACTCATGGCGGCGCGCCTGGCAAGACCTTCGATGGAGAGGTTGCGTTGGATGTTGTCGGGAAGCCAAGCGAGCACATCACCAAGAGGCCGCTTCTCAGAAGACTGCGCCATCAGAGTGGCGCTGAACTGCGATTGACCGCCTGGCCGGTGCAAAAACACCACCATCATCTGAGCAACCTTGAGAGCTGTCTGTCTGCCTAGATCTTCTTCCACAAGTGCGAGCGCGAGATCAATTCCAGCAGTTACACCTGCTGAGGTATAGCAGTTTCCGTCTCTAACAAAGATAGGCGTGGGATCTACAGTCACTCGCGGATAGTCGCGCGCAAGCTCCTCGCACCAGTTCCAGTGGGTGGTTGCACGCCGTCCATCAAGAAGGCCAGCCTCAGCCAGGACTAACGCTCCAGTACAGACTGAACCAAAGCGACGGCTGCTCGCACAGCTCTCACTGAGCCATTTTAGAAAGCTCGGTTCGTATCGCACTTTCGAAACCCCGTCGTACCCGGCGACAAGAAGAGTATCGATCGGACCACAATACTCGCCGTATGTTTGATCTGTGTGAATCGGAAGACCCAGATGGCTCAGAACGTCACGATCGGTTCCAGCCGAGACGACAGCAACTTCATAAATTGGCTCTTCGCTTCGAGAGCGGTTGGCATCGCTAAAAACCTCCAGTGGCCCAAACACATCAAGCGTCCGCACAGGTGGTACAGCCACGATCAGGACACGACGGGTGCTTTGCCCCGGCGAGCGGGCGGGGCCATCGATTCTCTGTGTGGTACGACGCTTGGGATTCGGTCTATTCATTATCCGAATTGTCTGGACTTCGGTTTCGCTAGCTGTGGTGCATGGGGAGATGAAGTATGACGCTGCATTTATTGTATCCAGGAGATAAAGAGCATGTTGGGGCCGGCATTCTCAACAACTGATAATTGTCGATGATGACGCTGCTATTTCTTATCTCGTGCCAACGCACTCCACCAGCGCCTCCTCAACGATCTCGTTTGGATGCGTCCCTTCGGTCTGGACGAATCTGGATATCCATGGAAGTGGCAACTACGACACATAGATTATCTAGACAGACAACCTGACCAGACGTTGAGACCGCAAAATGGGGGTCACGCATTGGCGAAGGTTAGCTGGCCAGCATTCTTAAATAGGAACAAATGGCGACAACTCAGCCTGGGATTTCGCTTGATATCGTGATCAGGCCTGCATCTCGGAGTTGCATGGAAAAGTGTTGAAGATTTATGTTCTGTACACTGGTGCCTTCGACCAATGCGCTGTGAGCGGCGATCGCGGCGCTTTCACTAAGGACCATATAAGGCGGTTCCATGCGAACGGAAGCGAAGCATACGTGCGTCGATGACACGCAGAATGTTGCCAGAAGGTTTTCGCAGTCTTCTGCGCGTGGCGTCAGCGTTCGATAGCTGACGGGATACGCGTGTCCAATGCTGTCATAGAACTCGCCCTCTTGAGCGACCTTTCCCGCATTGACGAGGCGTTGGCAGGCATGTGAGTCGAGAGAGTAGGTCCCTAGCCCGACAGAGTCGGGCAAACTTGTGGGTGGGTTCTGGCAATTACTCTGTCGCATGACATAGGCTCCAACCATGCGGCGTGCCTCGCGGATGTAAAGTTGCGTTGGCCACCCCCGAGTGTCCTGGAACTCATCGCGAGGTAGCCCCCATTGCGCGAGATCAGTTCGGATATCTTCAGGGACGCGTGGGTCAGTCTGGAGAAAATAGAGCAAGCCCCGTTGATAGTCTTCGTGTGCGTGCCAGAGATGGGCTCGCTCTGCCCAACTCGCCTTCGCATACCGTTCCGAGCCCCCGGTTACAAAATCCATAGAGACATCGGCTGCGTTATTGATATCTGTCTTTCCATTGGGAAGCACGCAGAACTTGAGCAAGCGACGTGAACGACCACTATGCATCTGTTCTGCACGGAAAGGTTTTCCGGCCGCTGCTTGCGCGGCGATCATGCGCGCCACGATCTCGTAGGTGGCCGGGTGATAGTCACTGCCCGGCTGGGTCGGAATAGGGTTCTGCTTCACTAGGCAGATGCGAAAGTTATAGGCCTGGATCATTGGTGAACTCGATCCAGCGATACCGAGTGTGGCTTTCGATACTAGGGGTATTAGGCCACTGGAAGCATGGCCGGGCTTTCTGTAGGGATCGACCGCGACAATAGCGTTGTCGTGGCCACTTCCCTGATACGGGATGATCCCCGCATAGGATTCGCCATACTCGTCGCGACTTTCGCGATCACCGCGATATGGGATATCGCCTGCAGCCAGCAAATCTCCTTCGTACGAAGCATCGATGAAGATAGCGGCTGAAACGCTGACGTAGGATTTTTCAATCGGGTTCGGCGACGGTGCACCGCGATGATCTACCGGTGCCTTGTCGAGCACTATTGTGCGAATACGGCGCTTATCTTTATGCACATAAGCCAACCGGCTTTCGCGGAAGACCGTCAGAGACTTCGACTGTTCAGTAACCAGTTGTTCAATGATAGCCTCCGCAACGTGAGGTTCGGCTACGGCGCCATCATTGCCGAATTTATCAACGTTGATGCCTCGGACTGCGTAGTATTCGCGGACGCGCCGGTAACTCACTCTCTGCTACGCAAAGGCAGTGGGGCAGCGGCGAAGTTATCCTTAGCGTCAACGAAGATCTGACTAAGACGATGGGAAGGCATCAGATCATGTTGGGCGGACGGGTCGGTTATGAGCAGGTAGCTGTTCTTCCGGATCGCAGCGCGGATACCGAATCGTTCAACAACTATGCCACCGGTCTGTACGATCCGACTACGACGACGAACTATGGTGTCAAAACGGACACAGGCCTGGCGGACGCTGATCTCTTTTTGGGAGCTGCGAGCGGGTACAGCGTACACCTGCAACCGGGTACGGAGCGCTGGCGTGCGGAGCAGTACGCACTGTACTTGCAGGACGATATCCACCTCAATAACAAGTTGACGATCAACGCTGGCCTGCGTTGGGAGGCCTTACCCGCTCCGATTGAAATGAACAACCTGGTCAATGGTTTCGACCTCGCGAACAAGGCTGTGGTGACGGGCAAACCCGTCTCGCAACTTCTTTCCGAGGGGAGAACGACGCAGGGCATCATCACCAACCTCCAGAATCTTGGTGTGACGTTCGAATCGACTTCGCAGGCGAACTATCCGTCCCACATAATGAACGGCGACTACCACATCTTCGAGCCGCGTGTCGGCGCCGCGTACTCCGTCTTCGGCAGCGGCCGAGGCACAGTTCTGCGTGGAGGCGTCGGGCGTTACACCTTTCCCATACCGATCCGCTCCATTTACGCGAGCACTGCGGGAGATGCCCCCTATGCTCTCGGCTATACGCAGAGCTACACGGCCGGATCGCAGTCTCCTGACGGCCTAAATAACTATCAGTTGCGGTCGCCCGTCACGGTTGTTGCAGGCTCGAACAGCTCGAATGTGGTCAACACTGCGGGGACGACCGCGATCATTCCCGGGGCCTTCAGCGAGGCGTTTGTAAATCCCAACATGCCGCCCAACATGATGTGGGAGACCAATGCGACGATTGAGCAACCTCTGAAGCCCGATTCGGTCCTGCGGCTTAGTTACGTCTACGACTACTCGGATAATCTCGACCAGGAATACGAGCTCAACAACGCGATGTCCTCTTACGCTTGGGAGGCAAAGACCGGGACGACCGCCCCAGGAGGAACGTACTCCGGTGTGGCGCTGCGTCCATTCGACAGCCATGCGTATGGCACAGTGAATGAGATCAATCCCTCGGGCTGGTCTACCTATAATGCCTTTACGGCCAACTACCAGCGGCTGTACAAGCGCGGCCTCTCGTATCAGCTCTCCTATGTGAAGCGGAAGGGATTCCGTGTTGGTGGCAATTGGACCAGAGACACCAACCTCTATCCTGCCGGGGACTATGCACCGGGTTTTGTTCCAGGTGACGGAAGTCTGCACGCGCTGAACCGAGCGCAGAACTACGCAATCAACAGCGAGTTCGGGCCTCAGTCGATCACGTTCAACGGTATCGTCGACATCCCGATAGGCCGCGGCAAAAAGTTCCTGACGCATTCAAGCCGTCTCTTGGATGAACTCATCGGTGGCTATCAGGTCGCGTGGAACGGCAGCGTCTGGCAGAACTGGATGAGCGTCTCCTCCAGCAACTGGGGTGGTGACAATCCATACGGTGGAGGCTCGATGGGCAAGATTCAGGTCTACAAACACAAGTACCCAGTGACGGATTGCAGCAGCGGTAACTGCCTGAAAGGCTACCTCTGGTACAACGGATTCATCTCACCTGTACTGCTCAACAATCCTTGCACCGGAGCTCATACTATTTCGGGCGTGCCCGCAAGTTATCAGGCCTATCAAACCCCCATCAATATGGACCCTGGTGCTTACACATGCACGAACGGAACCTTCAAGGCGGGCAATGCGCAGTATCTTAACAACAATGTTCCGGTGACATTAGCCAACGGCCAAGTATCCGAGGTCGGCTATTCTCCGGGGCCATCCACGAATCCATTCAGCCGCACCTTCCTGCCAACCCCCTGGTTCTGGAGCGCAGACGCCTCGCTCTTCAAAGTCTTTCCTATCCACGACCAAATTAACTTCCGCATCAACGTGGACGCGTTCAACGTCTTCAACGTTCAGGGCAACAATGCGCCTAACAGCAACGGTATTCAATATCTCAACGTATCCCACAACACCCCGCGGCAGATCCAGCTCTCTGCGAGGCTGACGTTTTGAGAACTTCCAATTGACCAGGGCAGCCGTACGCGGTCGTACCAGCGATGTGAAAACCGAGTACAGCAAAGATGATTTACCGCTGGACTCTGATTTTGCAAACGTGATGCACGATTGGAAGAAGCGGTGCTCGAAGAGTGAAGGGGATTGGGCCTTTCCAAACCCCAACACCCTGAAGGTGTATCACGCGGAACCAATTCAACAGGACTATCTTCGTCTGGCTGGAAGGAATGCACAGCTTGGACGCGATATCGGTTGGCACACGTTCCGTCATACCTACCGTTCATTTCTGGGTGATGGTGGGACACCAGTAGGAGTGCAACAGAAGCTAATGCGTCACGCCCAAGTCAGCACTACGATGGACATATACGGCAATGCACAGATGCGCTCCAAGCGTGACGCTAACTCGTAGGTAGCTCAGATGGTACTGCCTGCAGAGGAGGGGATGTCGGTAGCTGTTTAGGCGACCCAAAGAGCGAACCCCACAGTAACGTGGTGTTATGTGGATAAGAATCTTGTAAGTGGTTGCGGGGGTAGGATTTGAACCTACGACCTTTGGGTTATGAGCCCAACGAGCTACCGGGCTGCTCCACCCCGCAAAACCAATATAACGCTGCTGATATAGTTCGGTCAATTTATCACTTGCACAAGATGGTTTCTTGGTCGGACATTGTTTGGTGACATAACCGTAACTTTTTATGGGAAATTACGTCTGCAAGTAACAGGTGAGTTGTGAATCCGTCTGGTGGCGTTGATCACTCCTCATGGAGGAATTTATATGAAGGGAAATCTCGTACTGGTGACTTTACTGTCGGGGGCGATTGCGGCTCCTGGAGTAGGGTTTTGCCAGACGGCGCAGCAGACTGTCTCCGACGCGCAGATTGAAGCGAACGTTTTGAAGTCTTTGGCTGCTTCGCCTGAGCTTGCTAATCAACCGATTAAAACGACTACTGTTTACGGAACCGTGACGATGACCGGTTCGGTGAAGGATGAAGCTTCGCGTGATCTGGCAGAGAACGTCATATCGCACACGGCTGATGTGAAGAAAGTTGTCGACGAAATGACAGTGGATGCGGTCGCTGCAGCGTCGGCAGAGCCCGCTCCTGCGGCCGATGCGGATGCGGCGCAAGGAACTAACCCTAATCTTCAGTCGGATGGGACGATTGCAAGTTCATCCACGCCTGAACCCGCTGCTCCTGAGCAGCCCGATGCTCCGGCACAGGCTGACGCAGTTCCGTCGGCACCTCCGGCGCCAGTGGTCCAGGAACCGCCACCTCCTGCGCGCCCCGAGTACGCTCAGAGGCCCTATGTGGAGCAGCACGGTGGCGATGCGGTCACCGTTCCCAACGGAACACGGCTTCGCGTACGAGTTAATGAAGAGATGGACAGCCAACATACTGCTGTCGGCACAGTTTTCGATGGGGTGGTCTTGAACGATGTGGTTGCCGGGGGCGCGATTGCGATTCCACGAGGAGCTGCGGTGCAGGGTAAGGTCGTAGACGTCCACAAAGCGGGTGATTTCAAAGGACAAGGTGCGCTGGTATTGCAGTTGACTCAGTTGACTCTTGGAGGGCGAACGTATTCTCTCGTCTCAAATCAGTGGATGCAGCATGGTTTGGACAAGACGGGGCAGACGGTGAACAGTGCGGTTGGCCTGGGCGCAGTGGGAGCACTGATTGGCGCGGTTGCTGGTGGCGGTGCGGGGGCAGCTGTTGGCGCGGGTATTGGTGGAGTAGCCGGCTTGGGCGCGGCTTCTGCATCGAAGCGCGGCGAGGCGATGATTCCTTCGGAGGGAATACTGGCGTTCAGTCTGACGCAGCCAGCGGATCTGACGACAGTATCGCAGGCAGAACTTAACCGGCTCGGCGCAGGGGTTCCGGCTGGAGCACCGCAGACTTTGCAGCGGCGTCCTCCTCCCCCTCCTTACTATGGGCCGTATCCGTACCGGTACTAGCCTAGTATTTATGGAAACTTAGAAGGCCCGCCAGGTGATATCTTGGCGGGCCTTTTCAGCGCTTGAAGGGATCTTCTGCCATGAGTTGCGTCTCGGGTGACGCTATGCTGAAAACGAGCCATCTCCGCATTGACTGATTTATACTTATAACTTGCCCTGCAAAATGCGTGACGCTAGTCCGTTCTGGATTCCTGGCGTTCAGGCGCGAGCAAAATCCCGGGCATTCGCTTGCCTCCTCCAGAGGAAGCAGCGACCACGAAGTGAAGGTTTCGACACAGGATGATTCGTACTCTGCAGCAAGACAGCCGCTTCATGAAGATTGTCTTCATCGTCATCATCAGCCTGGCGACGGTGACCATGGTGATCACGCTCGTTCCCGGTATCTTCGACAATGCCGAGGCCAATGACGCGAGCGTCTATGCGACCGTGCATCAGCCGGGATTCCTTGGCCGCTTCGGCAGTGGCACGCCGGTGAAAATGACTGAGGTGAACCAGATGGCGTCACGTCTGCTTCAGCAGCAGCATTTGCCGGATTTTTTGCTGCCCTATATGACGCAGCGCGCCGGGATGATGCTGGTGCAGCGCTCCATCCTGAAGAATGAGGCTGACCGGTTGCACTTGCAGGTGAGCGATGATGATCTGCGCCACGAATTGGAGACCGGACCGTTTGCGCAGTACCTGTTCCCAAACGGAAAGTTCATCGGCGACGAAGGCTACATGAACTTTGTGCAAAGCGCGTTTGAGCTGAGCCGCAGCGACTTCGAAGCACAGGTGAAGAGTGACATGGAGATCAGCCGTCTGCAGGCACTGATCACTGGCGGGACCACCGTTTCGGACGAGGCCGTGCGTGAGGCTTACATGGCCAATGGCACTAAGGTCAAATTTGATTATGCGGTAATCTCCTCGGAGGACTTGGGCAAGACGATCAATCCTTCTGATGCACAACTACAGCAATTCTTTGAGCAGAGCAAAGCACGTTACGCGACTGCGATTCCTGAGACGCGCAAGATCGAGTACGTGGCATTCGATGCCTCTAGCCTGCCCGGTGGAAAACCTCAGGTGACGGACGCGGAGATTCAGGCTTATTACAACCAGCATATCGATCAGTACCAGGTGAAGGACCAGGTCAAGACGCGGCACATTCTGATTGCGGTCCCGGCTGGTGCGGACGCGAAGACCGATGCAGCAGCGAAGGCCAAGGCGGCAGATGTGCTGAAGCAGGTGAAGGCTGGTGGCAACTTCGCCGAGTTGGCGAAGAAGTACTCCGATGACCCGGGTAGCAAGGAGCAGGGCGGAGAATTGCCGATGATGCCAACTGCTGGCCTCGACCCCGCGTATGCGAAGGCCGCGATGGCGTTGAATCCAGGGCAGACATCAGATTTGGTGCGGTCGCAGTTTGGTTATCACATCATTCAGACTGAACAGAAACAGGCGGCCCACACTAAGCCCTTGGAAGATGTGAAGGCAGAGATTGTGCCGGTTCTGGAACAGCAGAAAGCGGGCGCGGCGGAGCAGGGATTTGCCACGGCGCTGGCGGCGGCGGCGAAGTCAGAGGGTATGGACAAAGCAGCTGCTGCCAAGGGGCTGCATGTCGTGACAACAGATTATGTTGCGAGAGATGGTGTGATTCCTGGGCTTGCCGACGGAACAGCATTGCTGACGCAAGCATTTACAGCGGCCGAGGGGGCAGCACCGGCGGCCGTTGCAACTGGTGATGGTTTCGCCGTGTTTCAGGTTGTGGATGTGAAGGCGGCTCACGCGCCGGACTTTGCCGATTACAAGCAGCATATCCTCGATGATTATCGCCAGCAGCAGGTTCCAGCGCTGTTAAGTACCCAGTTGAATAAGCTGGCTGATCGCGCTAAGGCATTGGGTGATCTCCACAAGGCGGCGGCCGAGATGAATATTGCGGTGAAGACCAGTGATCTGGTGGATCGCACTGCTCAGGTACCAGATCTGGGTGCGATGAACGGTCCGGGTGAGGTGGCGTTTACGTTGGCAAAAGGTGCAATCTCGGGGCCGATCAACGCGGGCCGTGTAGGTGTTGTGCTGACTGTATTGGATAAGCAGGAACCGACTCCGGATGACGTAGCGAAGAACTTCGAAAAGACTAAGCAAGATCTGCTGCAGGCGCAGGATGATGAAGTCTTCCGTGTATATCTCGGTGGCTTGATGGAGAAGTACCAGAAGAGCGGTGCGATCCGTTATGCGAAGGGATCGCAGACACAGCCGAGCTTGCCGTCGTCGGGAAGTTAGAATCTGGCTTTCATCGATTGATAAAGAGCACCCCGGGATTTCCCGGGGTGTTCTTTGTTTGAGTGCATTTGGTCGTCGAGAGAGAAGCACTAAAACCAGCGTGTCATCAGGACCTTCTGCTCGGTGTAGAAGTAAACAGCGTCCTTGCCGTGTGCATGGAGATCGCCGAAGAAGGAATTCTTCCAGCCGGCGAAAGGGAAGAAGGCCATGGGTGCTGCGACAGCCATGTTGACGCCAACCATGCCCACCTCGATACGTGTCTGATACTCGCGCGCAGACTTACCGCTAGCGGTATAGATGGTGGTGGTATTGCCGAAGTCGGACGAGTTGACGAGATGGATAGCTTCATCGAGATCTTTGGCGCGGATGACAGAGAGTACTGGGCCGAATATCTCTTCACGCGCGATAGTCATCGCCGGTTTCACATGATCGAAGATTGTAGGGCCGAGAAACGAGCCAGAAGAGTTGACTCCGGGGATTGTGTCGCGTCCATCGCACAGTGGTGTTGCACCTTCTGCGATGCCTTTTTCGATGTAGCCAATAATCTTCTTACGGTGATCGTGGCTGATGACCGGACCAACGTTCATTCCGGCTTCAAGGCCGTCGCCGAAACGCAGGGCTTTTGTTTTCTCGACGAGAAGTTTGAGCAGCGGCTCAGCCACTTCACCTACGGGGACGAGCACGCTGCCTGCAAGGCAACGTTCACCTGCTGCTCCGAATGATGAACTGAGAATGGCGTCAATGGCTTTGGGAAGGTCAGCGTCAGGCATGACAACGAGGTGATTCTTTGCTCCTCCAAGTGCCTGCACGCGTTTGCCGTGGGCAGCCCCTTCTTTGTAGATGTGTCGGGCGATAGGAGTAGAGCCGACGAAAGAGATTGCCTTGATCAGAGGATGAGCGATCAACGCCTCGACTACATCTTTGCCTCCATGAATAAGCTGGAAGACACCTTCTGGGATGCCTGCTTCGATGAAGAGTTCTGCCATGCGTGTGGGCGAGAGCGGAACTTTCTCCGAGGGTTTTAACAAGAATGTGTTACCAGTGGCGATAGCGAAGGGGTACATCCACAGGGGCACCATGGCAGGGAAGTTGAAGGGCGTGATGCCGGCACAGGCTCCGATGGGCTGGCGAATAGTGTGACAGTCGATGCCCTTGGCAATATCGTTGAGCGAATCGCCCATCATCAACGACGGCATACCGCACGCCACTTCGACCATCTGGATGGCGCGCTTAACCTCGGCCATCGCGTCGGGAAGTACTTTCCCGTTCTCCATGGTAAGAAGCCGTGCAATCTCGTCCGTATGTTTTTCAAGGAGTGTTTTAAATTTGTAGAGAGGTTGGACGCGATCGACGACTGGGACTTCGCGCCATGACAGAAATGCCTTGTGCGCGGCGCGAGCCGCAAGGTCAACGTCAGCGGCGGTCGAGTAGTTGAGTGTGGCAATGGTCTCGCCGTTGGCAGGATTGATGACGGAGTGAGATTCGCCTTTGGGAGTGGACCATGCGCCTTCGATGAAAGACTTAATTTCGGTGGTTTCAGTAGCTGCGGCCGTGGGGGTCATATTTCTTCTCCTTCCATGCCTTTGATTGATTCTGCGCCTTTGAGGGCAGGTTGCGCGGGCTCAGCTTCGGGAATGACTTTATACATCAGCGCAATGTAGACCACGGCAGCAGTGGCGAAGCCGACGAACCATGCGTAGTCATAGAGCCAGCGCAACGATGGGACAATAAGGCCGATGAGTGCGATGAGAACTCCGCCGACTAATGCAGCAATTGCGCGTGGATTGATGCCGTGCATGTAGTCATATGGGCCGCCGTGATGGTAGAGCGAGTGTAGATCGAGACGTGTGCGGCGAATGAAGAAGTAGTCGGCCACCATGATGCCAGCGACAGGGCCGAGCAACCCCGAATAGCCGACGAGCCACCCGAAGATATAGTTGCCGAAAGTGGCCATCAGCTTCCAAGGCATCATCGCAAGGCCGAGGAAGCCTGTGATGAGGCCTCCAGTGCGGTAACTGATGAGATGCGGCGCTACGTTTGAGAAGTCGTTTGACGGCGAGACGACATTGGCTCCAATGTTGACGTTGAGCGTGGCGACAAGCAGCGCAATCATCGCGAGGAATGCGACGAATGGTTGATGGAAGCGACCGAGTAGATCAATCGGGTTCCAGATGGGCGCGCCAAAGATCACGGTAGAGGCCGACGTGACGGCGATTCCAATGAAGCAGTAGAGCGTCATGGCGACTGGCAGACCGAATGCCTGCCCGACGATTTGTGAGTCCTGCGATTTCGCGTAACGGGTGAAGTCGGGAATGTTCAGCGAGAGTGTGGCCCAGTAACCAACCATCGCGGTAAGCGATGGGAAGAAGAAGTGCAGGAAGCTGGCCGTTGAGTGGAAGTGGCTAGGTGCCGAGAGCATCGGTCCAAAGCCGCCAGCTTTGCGGAGCATCCAGATAAGAAGTGCGAACGACATAACGAGCATGAAGGGTGCGGAGTAACTCTGCAGAAAGCGGATAGACTCAACTCCGAGCCATACGACGACCATGTTGAGTAGCCAGAAGCCAAGGAAGCAGGCCCAGAGCACCGACGGCATGTGGCTTGTTGCGGGCCAGAGAATGTGGACCATGGCGGCAATGGCTTGGCCGCCGATCCATGACTGTATGCCGAACCATCCGCAGGCGACGAAGGCGCGGAGCAGCGCAGGGAGGTTGGCTCCGCGAAGGCCAAACGATGCGCGAACAAAGACAGGAAAGGGAATTCCATACTTTGCGCCTGCATGCGCGTTCAGCAACATTGGGATGAGTACGATGAGGTTGCCGAGCAGGATGGTTCCAAGTGCTTGCTTCCAGTTCATGCCGCCAGCGATGAGTGATGAGGCAAGCATGTAGGTGGAGACTTCCATCGACATTGCGAACCACAGCGCGATGTAGTTGTAGGTACTCCAAGTACGCTGCGCAGGGGTAGTAGGCGCGAGGTCCTGATTGATAAGTGTTGAGTCGCGCTGTGTGTAGTGCAGGGGCAATGTCTCGATCTCCTTAGAGCTTACTGCCATGCTCCGCCACGCGCTGCGCGTCTTAGATATTGACCGCGCCCAATTTTGCCTAGGAAATTGCCGTGTTCGACGATGAGTTCGCCGCGCGAGAAGACCTGTCGCGCATTGCCCTTTACCTTGAAACCTTCGAACATGGAGTAGTCCACACGCATGTTATGTGTGGCCGCGCTGATGGTATGGTCGGCGTGCGGGTCCCAGATAACGATGTCGGCGTCGGAGCCTGGTGCGATGGTGCCTTTGCGTGGATACATGCCGAAGATGCGCGCAGGTGCGGTTGATGTTATCTCGACAAAGCGGTTCAGCGTGAGTTTTCCGGAGTTTACGCCGTAGTGATGAATGAGTTGAAGACGATTTTCGATTCCAGGGCCGCCATTGGGTATTTTGGTGAAGTCATTCACCCCGAGTGTCTTCTGGTCGGCGAAGCAAAATGGGCAGTGGTCTGTGGAAACTACCTGCAGGTTGTCACTCTTGAGGCCATCCCATAGCTTGGCTTGATTCTTCTTCTCGCGTAGTGGCGGAGTGAAAACGAACTTTGCGTCTTCGAAAGACTGGTTCTTCATGTTGTCTTCAATTGAGAGCAGAAGATATTGCGGGCAGGTCTCAGCGAATGCTGGAACGCCGCGGTCGCGCGCCTCGCGCACCTGATTGAGTGCATCTTCGCTGGAGAGATGCACGATATAGACCGGCGCTCCTGCTATTTCAGCCATCGCGATTGCACGCTGCACGGCTTCCGCTTCGGCGATGGTAGGCCGCGTGAGCGCGTGATAGATCGGTGCTGTCTTTCCTTCAGCAAGAGCTTGCTGCACGATGACGTCGATGACGCTGCCATTCTCGGCGTGCATGCAGATCAATGCGCCGTTTGATGCGGTTTGCTTCAGCGCTTTGAAGATGGTGGCATCATCGGCCATCAGGACGTTTGGGTAAGCCATGAAGAGCTTGAAGCTGGCGACGCCCTCGCGGACCATGTCATCCATGTCATCGAGGCCTGTCTTGCCCTGGTCACTGCCGAGGTCAGTGACAATCATGTGCAGGCCATAGTCGATACACGACTTGCCCTCGGCCTTCTTCCACCATGCGTCGAGCGCGTGTCGCATTCTGGTGCCGCGCGACTGAATGGCGAAGTCAACAATGGTGGTGGTTCCCCCAATGGCAGCCGCGCGGGTTCCGGTCTCGAAGTCGTCGGCGGAAGTGGTGCCTCCAAAAGGCATATCGAGGTGAGTGTGAGCGTCGATGCCACCGGGCAGCACCAGCATATGGGTTGCGTCGACGATGGTGTGTCCGTCAGATGGAATTCCTGAACGAACTTCCTTGATGATGCCGTCTTCAATCAGCACATCAGCAGCGATGGTCGCCTGGGCTGTGACTACGGTACCCTTCTGGATGAGTGTGCCCATATCAGTTTTGGTCAGTTCTTTCCGGTAAGAGTAGTTGTAGTGCGCTCGTCCCATGACTCGGGGTGAAGGCCAGTCTTTACTTCGACCATGGTGATGCAGTCTTCAACGGGACATACGAGCGAGCAGAGGTTGCAGCCGACACATTCGGTTTCGTCTACACGCGGGATACGTGCGAGCGGCGTGGGATAAGGCTCTTGGGCGGACTTCGGTGGATCGAGCTTTGGGATTGGTGTAACAGCGATGCTGCTTCGAGTCTCGTTCTGGATGTCAGCAGGCTTCTTATGCAGTTCAACGTGACCGTTTACCGGGCCGCTGACGCGATCGAGGTGGATGCACTGGTGCGCGCCATCCCAACATGCTGTGTAGCAAAGGTCGCAGCCGATGCACTTCTGTTCGTTGATGTGCGCCACAATCTTGTAGTTCAGGTCGAGATGCTTCCAACTGGTGACTTTGGGTATGCTCAAGCCGCGGAAGGCTTCGATGCCTGCAAAGTGCTTTTCTGTCATCCAGGTTTGGAGGCCGTCGATCATGTCCTCGACGATGCGATAGCCGTAGTGCATCGCAGCAGTGCATACCTGAACCGTCCCCGCACCGAGCAGAATGAATTCAACTGCGTCGCGCCATGTGCCGATACCGCCGATGCCAGAGATTGGCAGCGCGGCTTCGGGATCGCTCATGACCTGATGGACCATGTTGAGTGCGATCGGTTTGACTGCAGGGCCGCAATAGCCGCCATGCGAGGATTTGCCACCGACGTTTGGTGCGGGAATGAATGTATTGAGATCGATGCCGGTGATGGAGTTGATGGTGTTGATTGCGGAGAGTGCATCTGCGCCGCCGCCTTTCGCTGCGCGAGCAACGCTGCGGATGTCGGTGATGTTGGGTGTGAGCTTGATGATGACTGGAGTCTTCGCCTTCTCCTTTACCCAAGCGGTAATCATTTCGGCGTACTCGGGCACTTGGCCTACAGCCGAGCCCATGCCACGTTCGCTCATGCCATGAGGGCAACCGAAGTTAAGTTCGAGTCCGTCAGCGCCTGCGTCTTCAGCCTGCTGAACGATGGTGTGCCATGCCTCGCGGCGCGATTCGACCATGAGCGATACGACAACAGCGTTGCTCGGGTAGCGCTTCTTGACTTCGGTGATCTCGCGGAGGTTGTCTTCGAGCGGGCGGTCGCTGATGAGCTCGATGTTGTTGAAGCCCATCATGCGCTGGCCGTTCCAGTCGATGGAGGAGTAGCGGGAGGAGACGTTGGTGATCGGTTCGCCGATGGTCTTCCAGACTGCGCCACCCCAGCCTGCATCGAAGGCGCGCATGATTTGCTCGCCTGAGTTGGTTGGTGGTGCAGAGGCGAGCCAAAAGGGGTTCGGGGACTTGATTCCTGCGAAGTTGATGGAGAGATCGGGTTGCGTGGTCCTGGACATGTCAGGCATGTGCGGCCTCCAGTGCTTTGGCGATGGCAATGCCTGCGCGCTTGCCGTCGGCCACGGCATCGACGACTTCGCGGCCCCCGTTGATGCAATCGCCGCCCGCGAAATATTTAGGATTGCTCGTTTGCCCGGTTGCTCGATCAACTAATACACGACCCTTTTCGATGCGCACGTTGCTGAGCTTTGAGAGAAACTCCACCAGTGGCGACTGGCCGATTGCCGGGATAACGATATCGCAGTCGACGCGGAAGTTGGAGTTTGCCACTGGATGCAGAGTGCCGTCGTTGGCTATATCCATGCGAGTGCATTCAATGGAGGTAAGCTTTCCATTCGATGAGTTGACTGCGACGGGTTGTGTGAGCCAGTGGAACGCGACACCCTCATCCTTCGCGTGCTCGTATTCGAAATCGAATGCTGAGATGTGCGCTTGTGTGCGGCGGTAGAGGATCGTGACCCTCTTTGCGCCGAGCCGTGTAGAGGCATTCGCAGCATCGATGGCCGTGTTGCCTGCGCCGATGACGACGACATCTCCTTGAACGCCGGTTGTGCGGCCGGTCTTGTAGTTCGCGATAAATTCGAGAGCGTCGATGACAGCGGGGTGGTCACCGCCAGGGATGTCGAGCTTGTGCATTTCACCGAGGCCTACGCCGAGGAAGATGTAATCGAATTGCTGCCCGATATCTTCGAGTGCGATATCTCTTCCGATCTCGACCCCGAAGCGAAATTTGACTCCTAAGTCTTCGATGAGTTTGATCTCGCGCAAGCTGTCGGGAAGCGGAAGTTTGTACTCGGCTACACCGTAGGTATTGAGGCCGCCTGGCTGTGGTCTTTTGTCGAAGACTGTGACCTGATAGCCGCGTTGTCTCAGCTCGGCTGCAGCAGCGAGCGAGGCTGGACCTGCTCCGAGACAAGCGATTCTCTGCGGATGCTCTTCGAGCGATTTTCTTGGTAGTGTGCCATGACTGGAGTGAAAGGCATCCATGCTATAGCGCTGCAGTCTGCCGATGGCGATGGGTTGTTTGTTGTAGCGATGCATGACGCAGGCGCCTTCGCAGAGCACCTGTACGGGGCAGACGCGCGAACAACTTGCAGCTAGTACGTTTGCGTCGAGGATGCTGAGCGCCGAGCCGCGGAGGTTGCCGCTGGCAATCTTCTTGATAAAGCGCGGCACGTCGATGTGCGTCGGGCAGGCCGCGGTGCAGGGCGCGTCGAAGCAGTTGAGGCAGCGGTTGGCTTCGATAACGGCTGCCTGTGACGCGAACGGTGGATGCAGGTCCGGGAACCGTCGTGCTATCTCGGCGTTTTGTTGTGGCAGGTCGTGCATTTAGTCACGCTCGCTTAGGGTTTGACGAGTTCTCCGTACATATCAGGTCTGCGGTCGCGGTAGAACTGCCAGGTCTTGCGTACCTCTGCGATCTTGTCGAGATCGAGGTCGGCAGTGAGCACCTCGTCCTTGTCGCGTGAGGCTTGGGCAACGATCTGGCCGCGCGGGTCGCAGAAGTAGCTTTGGCCATAGAACTCGCCGATGTTCCACGGTGCTTCGGTGCCGACGCGGTTGATGGCTCCGACGAAGTATCCGTTCGCGGCGGCGTGCGCGGGTTGTTCGAGCTTCCAGAGGTATTCGCTCAGGCCGGCGACAGTGGCAGATGGGTTGAAGACGATCTCGGCACCGTTCAAGCCGAGGGCACGCGCGCCTTCGGGGAAGTGGCGGTCATAACAGATGTAGATGCCGATCTTGCAGAAGCCCAGGTCGAAGACCGGGAAACCGAGATTGCCGGGGCGGAAGTAGAACTTCTCCCAGAAACCGGGCGCGACGTGCGGGATGTGTGTCTTGCGATATTTGCCGAGGTAGTTGCCGTTACCGTCGATGACGGCTGCGGTGTTGTAGTAGACACCTTCGGCCTCGATCTCATAGATGGGCATGATGATGGCGATGCGCAGCTCCTTGGCGAGCGACTGCATGAGCTTTGTCGTCGGGCCATTAGGGATGGGCTCGGTTGAGTCGTACCAGCGGATGGTCTGCTCGGCGCAGAAGTAGGGGCCGTAGAAGATCTCCTGCAGGCAGACGATCTGCGAACCTGCTGCTGCGGCTTGCCGGATGTACTCGACGTGTTTGTCGATCATGGTTTGCTTGACCGCGGCCAGTGATTTGCCCTCGTGCGGAATGCTTGTGGCCTGAACCAGAGAACATCGGACGATGCGGGACATGCTTGCAGAACTCCTTCCGTAGGAGACGAGGAAAGCCAGTAGGTTACGCTTTGAGTCGTAGGTTTACAACTATCTGATTTTAAGCTGAAGAACGAATCTTGTGCGGAGGGAGGGAAGTGGTGGACGCGGTAGGGATCGAACCTACGACCAGTCGATTAAGAGTCGAATGCTCTACCAGCTGAGCTACGCGTCCGGTTTGGTTTGTGGGTCGCCTGGAGCGGTGACACGCCTTGCTGCTGGCCTGTTCGCAACTTGCTGACTTGTTAAGAATAGCACAGCTTCGAGAGGGGAGTGTGGCTCTCGAAGCTGATTTTTAGCCGACGAAATCCACATCTGCGCGGATGGGGATGATGCCTCGTTCGTGTCCCATCTCAAGCAGCTTGCGGATGGCTTCACGGCCGTCTTCGCCATAGTTTAGCGTGCGCTCGTTGACGTACATACCGACGAAACGGTTGGCCAGCGTGGGGTCGAGGTCGCGAGCAAACTGCATCGCGTAGTCGAGTGCCGCCTCGCGATTATCGAGTGCGTGCTGGATGCTGTCCCGCAGCGCATTGGTTGTGGTCAACATCGTCTCTTTGCCGAGAGACCGACGGATGGCGTTGCCGCCCAGCGGGAGCGGCAGGTTGGTTTCGTCGCGCCACCACTGGCCGAGGTCGAGCAGCTTCACCAGGCCGTTATTGGCATAGGTGAGCTGGCCTTCGTGGATGATGAGGCCGGCGTCAAACTCGCCCGCGACGACGGCAGGGATGATCTTGTCGAAAGGTACGACGGCGGTTTCGACTTCGGGCGCAAAGAGCTTCAGAGTGAGGTAGGCAGTGGTCAGCGTGCCGGGGACGGCGATGCGCGTCTTCTTCATCGCATCGAGCGTGAGCTTGCGAGGGGCGACAATCATGGGGCCGTAGCCCTCGCCGACACTGCCGCCGCAGGCCATCAGGGTGTACTTGTCCTGAAGGTACGGGTAGGCGTGGAAGGAGATGGCGGTGACGTCGTAGAAGGCTTCGTCGATGGCGCGGCGGTTGAGGGTCTCGATGTCGGTGAGGGTGTGGGTGAACTTGTAGCCCGCGACGCGGACCTTGTTCGTCGCCAGCCCATAGAACATGAAGGCGTCATCGGAGTCTGGGCTGTGGGCGATGGTGATCTCTCGAACTGCGGCGCTGGCGACGGTCATAACGGGATTCCTTGGCAGAGTATGGATTTCTGGTTGAGTGAGCTTAGGAGCGCTTTGTGCGCTGGAGCGTGCTGTAGATGCCGGAGGCGGCTGCGATCTTGAGGACTTCGCCGGGCAGGAACGGTACGATGGCGAGTGTCCAGACGGCGATGGTGGAGAGGTGGTCGAAGTAGGCCAGCCAGCCCGCGCCGAAGGCGAAGATGACGGCGGTGGCTCCGACGCTGGCGATGGTCGCGCGAGTGAAGCGGGAGTTGATTCCGGGCAGGGTGCGGACGAGCCAGCCTGCGGCGGCGGCAGCCAGCGGGTAGGCGAAGAGGTAACCGCCAGTGGGACCGACGAGCTGGGCGATGCCGCCTGCTCCCTGCGGGCTGAAGACCGGGAGTCCGGCGGCGCCTTCGAGGAGATAGAGCGCGAGGGCGGAGAAGCCGACGACGGGGCCGAGTGCGAGGCCGACGAGGATGACGGCGAAGGTCTGGAGCGTCAGAGGGACGGGGGTGAAGGGGAGTGGGAAGGAGATGTGGGCGCAGACGGCGACCAGTGCCGTGGCGGCGACGGCGAGCGTGGCCTTTCCGGGAAGGGTCTGGGTGAACGACTCGGTGCGCTGGGCGATGCCGGAGTGGGAGAGCGTGGAGTTCATGCTGGGAGGTTCCTTTCCCGTTCAGTGGGAGCGCTCGCGTCTGCGTGAATGTGCCGGGCAATGGCTGCGGCGGCGAAGACCAGGGCGCAGAAGGCGACGATGGAGATGATGAAGAGGATGTGCATGAGGCTTACTCAGGATATCAAGGTGCGGCGGTTTGTGCAGTGGAGGGATTTTCCGGATGTGGACGGTATGAAGTTGGTTCGCGCTCGGCGTTCGTTGGATTTCCACTTGACCGCGGTGCTCTTGGAATTTCCACTGAGAGTGGATGAGTCTGGTTTCGCGAGTTCGGCTTGAGCGGTGGTACGGGCAGGCGTTGGATGGCGGCTGGCGCAAGGTTGCGACCGGCGCAGCGGCGTTGCTTGCGCTGATGATGGGATACCACGTGATCTTCGGGCAGAACGGGCTGACGGCTTACCAGCAGAAGCGGGTGGAGTACCACCGGCTGCAAGGGGAGATGCGGCAGCTCCAGCAGGAGAACGACCAGATGAAGGCGCACGTGGGGCGGCTCCAGAGTGACCCGAACGCGATCGAGCACCAGGCGCGGGAGGAGCTCCACTACACGCGGCCGGGCGAGGTGATCTACACCATGCCGGCGGCTCCTGCTCCTGCGGCCAAGTAGGACCCCCTCCCCCATACTTTTGGGGCAAAGTCTTCGATTGATTTGGGTTAGGGTTGGACTTTGGTTGGGATGGAGTGTGTAAGTTGCTGGTTTGATTGGTCTCCAATTTTCTCTCCTCGCAAAGTCTTCATTTCAAATGAGTAAAGCCCCGGTTTTGGCCGGGGCTTTCTCTTGTTTGTTCTGTTTTTATTTTAACGGATGGAGTGAAACTAAACCGCCAACTTTGCGGAGAAAATATCCTGATTGGAATGAGTGGGTTGACTCGATTTTCTCAAGTTGTTCCTCTTGACAGGAATTTGTGACGCGGGGGATTGGGTCGTTTCGCCCTTTGGGCTTCACTCCGGCCCTTCGACTTCGCTCAGGGGAGAGTGGAAGGCGCTTCGCGCGTCTTGTTTAGGGCACGGCTGAAGCCGTGCCCTTCCACCGATAACCGGCTATTGGAGAGGGATTTTCGCTTTCGCGAAAAATGACCCTGAGTGTCTACTGATTTCTAATTATGTCTTTTTATATCTTCAATACTTGACAAAAATCAATAGGCTGTATCAATATCCTTCGTATAATTTCACGTCAGCGCAGAGCTTTGAATTAGAAGTAGCGGACTTTCCGTGAAACTACGAGGGGCGTTTCAGATTTTTGTTCAGAGAATAGATAACAAAAGAAAATAAAACAATCTGTAACGGATGATACTTCAAGGAGGATGGATATGAAAATCACGGAAGTTTTATCGAGGCATGGAATCGTGGCCCTCATTGCCGCACTGCTTCTCGTGCCAGGAAGCGCGTCCAGCCAATCGACGGCGAACCTCACTGGAACCGTTACTGACGCGTCAGGAGCGATTGTGCCTGCGGCCGCCGTTGTGTGCACCAACCAGGGAACAGGCCTCAAACATACTGCACTTACGAACAACGAAGGAATCTTCCGATTTCCCGACCTGCCAATCGGCGTCTATGACCTGACAATCTCTCACGCTGGATTTTCCGCGGCTAACCGACAAGGCATCGTGTTGGCGACCGGGCACAGCGTGGATATACCGGTGGCCCTGCAGATCGGTCAAATGACACAGTCGGTCGAAGTGACAGAGACGAGCCAGGAGATTCAGCCGACCTCGTCCGAGATTCAGACCTCGGTTGAAAAGCAGAGTATGCAAAACCTGCCGCTGAATGGCCGCAATGCCTTACAGCTGGTGCTGCTTGCTCCGGGCGCGGTTGCGACCGGAGGAGTGAACTGGCAATCTGCCAACCAGGGAGTGGCCGTGAATGGGAACAGGGGGACAGACAACGGCTATCTGCTGGATGGAGTCAATTACATTGACCCGCACTACGGGACAGCCCCAGTCCTGCCTAGTCCCGACGCGCTGCAGGAATTTACAGAGAAAACCTCCAACTTCGATGCGTCGGAGGTCGGTTCTGGCGCGAATGTTCAATTCACGACTCGATCCGGTACGAACCAGATTCACGGTTCGCTCTTTGAGTACGTGCGCAACAATGTCTTCGATTCGAAGAACTACTTTTCGACCTCGGCGACGCCTTTCAAGCGAAACCAGTTCGGAGGCTCGCTGGGCGGGCCGATCTTCAAGGACAAGACTTTCTATTTTCTGTCGTATCAGGCGACGCGCACAGTTGGTGGCGCGAACCCTTCGGTAGCCATCGTTCCGCCGGCGAGTTATCTGACCGGTGATTTTTCATCTCTGAGTAC